>NZ_BLPF01000001.1:3808756-4145634 GCF_011764425.1 Phytohabitans houttuyneae | reverse complement strand
CAGCGCGCGCTAAAGTTGAGTGGTCCACGCTCAACTCTGGGGAGCCAGCTTGAACGCCGAACGTTTGACCACCAAGAGCCGCGAGGTGATCACCGGCGCGGTCGCCATCGCCAACCAGCGGGGGCACGCCACCGTCGAGCCGTGGCACCTGCTGCTCTCCCTGCTCGACACCGGCGGGTCCACCGCTGGCGGTCTGCTGCGTGCGGTCGGTGCCAACCCGGCCGACATCCGCCGGGCCGCCGCGCGTGCGGTCGAGACGCTGCCGAGCGCGCGGGGATCGAGCATCGCCGAGCCCAGCCTCTCCCGTGAGTTCGTAAACGCCATCGGGGCTGCCGAGCAGATCGCCCGCCCTCTCGGCGATGAGTACACGTCGACCGAGCACCTGCTCGCCGGCCTCGCCCGGGTGGGCGGCGCGGTCGCCGAAACCCTCAAGGCCGCCGGCGCGACCGAGGAGAGCCTGGTCGCGGCGTTTCCAAGCGTGCGCGGCGGCGACCGGCGGGTCACCACCGCGGATCCCGAGCAGACCTACCAGGCGCTGGAGAAGTACGGCGTCGACCTCACCACGCGCGCCCGCGACGGCAAGGTCGACCCGGTCATCGGCCGTGACTCCGAGATCCGCCGCGTGATCCAGGTGCTCTCCCGCCGTACCAAGAACAACCCGGTGCTGATCGGCGAGCCCGGCGTCGGCAAGACCGCGATCGTCGAGGGCCTCGCCCAGCGGATCGTGGCCGGCGACGTGCCCGAGTCACTGCGCGACAAGCGGCTGATCTCGCTCGACCTGGGCGCCATGGTCGCCGGCGCGCAGTACCGCGGCCAGTTCGAGGAGCGCCTCAAGTCCGTCCTCGAAGAGATCAAGAATTCGGACGGCCACGTCATCACGTTCATCGACGAGCTGCACACGGTCGTCGGGGCCGGCAAGGGCGAGGGCTCGATGGACGCCGGCAACATGCTCAAGCCGATGCTCGCCCGCGGTGAGCTCCGGATGGTCGGCGCGACCACGCTCGACGAGTACCGGGAGAACATCGAGAAGGACCCGGCGCTGGAGCGGCGCTTCCAGCCGGTGTTCGTCGGCGAGCCGACGATCGAGGACACGATCGGCATCCTGCGCGGCCTCAAGGAGCGGTACGAGGTGCACCACGGCGTGCGGATCACCGACGCAGCTCTGGTGGCCGCCGCGTCGCTCTCCGACCGGTACATCACCGACCGCTTCCTGCCCGACAAGGCGATCGACCTTGTCGACGAGTCCGCGTCCCGGCTCCGCATGGAGATCGACTCACGGCCGGTCGAGGTCGACGAGATCGAGCGGGCCGTGCGCCGGCTGGAGATCGAGGAGATGGCGCTCGCCAAGGAGCCCGACGAGGCCTCGGCCCTTCGGCTGGAGCGGCTGCGGCGCGAGCTGGCCGACAAGCGCGAGCAGCTCACCGCACTTTCCGAGCGGTGGCGCCTGGAAAAGGAGCACATCACCAAGATCTCCACGGCCAAGGAGGAGCTGGAGCGGCTCGGCGGCGAGGCCGACCGGGCGGAGCGCGACAGCGAGCTGGAGCGGGCGGCCGAGCTGCGGTACGGCCGGATTCCCCAGCTCCAGGCCGAGCTGGCCAGGGCCGAGGCGGAGCTGGCCGTGCTGCAGGCCGACGGGGCGATGCTCAAGGAGGAGGTCGGCGCCGACGACATCGCCGCGGTGGTCGCCTCCTGGACCGGCATCCCGGCCGGCCGCCTCATGGAGGGCGAGACCGCCAAGCTGCTGCGCATGGAGGATTCGCTGGCCTCCCGCGTGATCGGGCAGGCCGAGGCGGTCGGCGCGGTCTCCGACGCCGTGCGCCGTGCCCGCGCGGGCGTCGCCGACCCGGACCGCCCCACCGGCTCGTTCCTCTTCCTCGGCCCCACCGGCGTGGGCAAGACCGAGCTCGCCAAGGCGCTCGCCGAGTTCCTCTTCGACGACGAGCGGGCCATGGTGCGCATCGACATGAGCGAGTACGGGGAGAAGCACTCCGTGGCCCGGCTCGTCGGCGCCCCGCCCGGTTACATCGGGTACGAGGAGGGTGGCCAGCTGACCGAGTCGGTGCGCCGCCGGCCGTACTCGGTGGTGCTGCTGGACGAGGTGGAAAAGGCCCACCCCGACGTCTTCGACGTGCTGCTGCAGGTGCTCGACGACGGGCGGCTCACCGACGGCCAGGGTCGCACCGTCGACTTCCGCAACGCGATCCTCGTGCTCACCTCCAACCTGGGCTCGTCGGTGATCGCCGACCCGACCCTGTCGGAGGACGAGCGGCGCGAGGCGGTACTGGCCGTGGTGCGCTCGCACTTCAAGCCCGAGTTCCTCAACCGGCTCGACGACATCGTGGTCTTCCACTCGCTGACCGGGCAGGAGCTGACGTCCATCGTGGACATCCAGCTCAACCGCCTGCGCAAGCGGCTGGCCGACCGGCGCCTCGGCGTCGAGGTCTCGGATGCGGCTCGCACGTGGCTGGCCGAACACGGGTACGACCCGATCTACGGTGCTCGCCCGCTGCGCCGGCTGGTGCAGTCGGCGATCGGCGACCGGCTCGCCAAGGCCCTGCTGGCCGGTGAGATCCGGGACGGCGACACCGTGCGCGTGGATATCGCGGACACCAAGGACGGACTGTCGGTTTTCCCAGCGCGTGCCGGGTCGTGATCGCGAAGTTGGCTTAGGCCCAGGTCAGACCGGGTAAGAATCGGGTATGGCCGGAGAAATCGCCGCTGCGGTACGGGAACTGGCGAGCGCGGAGGTCGTCGCGTTCAACGGTGTGGGACTTGCCGCGCGGATCCTCCCGGTCACCGAGGCGTACCGCACGATCGTGGCCGAGCTGCCGGAGGGGGCGGAGGATCTCCGTCCCCACCTGGCGTGGCTGCTGGCCAACGGCTCGCCGGCCGGCAAGGCGTACGCGGCCACGCTCCTGGCCACCTTCGACCCCGAGGCGGCCCGCGCGGCGTGGGGCTCGCTCAGCCACGAGACGGCGGAGTTCACCACCTTCCACGGCTGCATCATGGACCGCACGACGCTGGGGAAGTACGCCACCGGCCAGCTGACCGTGGCTTGAGCCGAGCAGCCACAGTGGACCGAGGGGGCCACCGTTTGCGCCGGTCAACTGGCAGGGTATGCATACGTCCTGAGTTTGATCTAGGGAAGGAGCGTCGTGGCTGATCCCACGAGCCCGGGAGCGCCCAGGCGCCCGGGGACCGTCACCATCTCCAGCTACCTGCTCTACCTGTACGCCGCGCTCGGCCTGCTCGGTGTGATCATCGGGCTCTCGGTGATCGGCACCACGTCCGACGTGTACCGCGAGGCGTACGAAGGCACCTCGGCCGAGGGCGCCGAGGCGTTCGTGACCGTCACCTCGGTGATCGTGGGCGTCATCGGCCTGCTTTTCGCCATCGCGTTCGTCGTTCTGGCGATCTTCAATAACCGCGGCAAGAATCCGTCCCGCATCGTCACCTGGGTGCTGGGCGGCATCTCGCTGTGCTGCTCCGGCGTCTCGCTCGCCGGCTCCGCGTTCAGCAACTCGATGAACTTCGACTCCGGGCAGAACGACGTGCCCGACGCGAGTGAGATCCAGCGGCGGCTCGAGGACGCGCTGCCGAGCTGGTACACGCCGGTCACGATCACGCTCGCCGTGATCAGCCTGCTCGCGCTCCTGGCGGCGCTGATCCTGCTGGCGCTCCCGCCGTCCAACGAGTTCTTCCGCAAGCCGGCCCCGGCCTGGGAGCCGCCCGTACCGGGCGCGACCTACCCGGCCTACCCCGGCTACCCGCAGGTCCCGCAAGCCCCTGGGGCGCCGGCTCAGGGCGCACCGCCGGCACCTGGCACGCAGGTCCCGCCGCCCGCGCCGCCCACACCGTCCGTACCGCCCTCGTCCGACCCCACACCGCCGCCGGCCGCCCCACCAGCGGCGAGTGCGCCGGAGGCGCCGGTCGAGGACAAGCGGGACAACCCGAATTCACCCCCAGTCAGTGATCAAGCCGGCAGTCCTGTAGTTCTAACTGCATGACCGACGTCTCGATCACCGAGCCGGCCCGGCCACGGCCGGCGACCGTCACCACCGCCGCGGCGATCATGATCTTCATGGGAGTCGCCGGGCTGGTGAACGCGGTCGTCGGCCTGGCCACCATCGGAGGCGTCGTCGACGACTTCCGCGACGCGGCACAGGCCACGGGCGCCAGCCAGTCCGACATCGACGGGCTCGCCGGGCTCGCCTGGGGCACGGTGATCACCGGCGCGGTGCTCTCGGTCGTCTTCGCGGTCCTGTTGATCGGGCTCGGCGTGGGCAACCTCCAGGGTCGTGGCGGCGCCCGCATCGCCACCTGGATCGTCAGCGGCCTGGGCCTCTTCTGCGGCTGCTGCGGCCTTCTCGCCGTGGTCAGCCAGAGCGCACTGTCCTGGAACGTATCGACCGACGACCAGATCCAGGACCTCACCCAGGCGCTCACCGACTCGTACCCGGGCTGGTGGATCGGCCTCAGCGGCGTGGTTTCCGTGGGACAGGCGTTGGGCTACCTTTTAGTAGCTCTGCTGCTGGCGCTGCCAGCCTCGCACCCGTACTTCCGGCGCCCGGCGGAGCCGCAGGCGCCGGTGCCACCCACCACGCCCCCAGCCATCCCCACCATCCCGCCCCCGCTTCCCGAGGTGAGGAACTCCGATTGGCAGCCTCCCGGACGGCCCTGATCACGGGCGCCAGCAGCGGCTTCGGTGCGGCGTTCGCCCGCCGGCTCGCGGCTGAGGGGTACGACCTCGTGCTCGTCGCGCGTGGCGAGCAGCGGCTGAGCGAGCTGGCCGCTGAGCTGTCCGATCGGTACGGGGTGACGGTCACGCCGCTCGGCGCCGACCTGTCCACCGACGAAGGCTGCGCGGTGGTGGAGAAGCGGCTCGCCGAGGGCGTCGACATGCTGGTCAACAATGCGGGCTTCAGCCTCAACCGGTCGTTCGTAAAGTCCACCGTGGAGGCTGAGAGCCGGCTTCTGCGGGTCAACGTGCACGCGGTCATGCGCCTCGCCCTCGCCGCCCTCCCAGGGATGATCGAGCGTGGCCGGGGTGACGTGATAAATGTCTCCTCCGTCGCCGGCTTCGGGGCGGTGATGCCCGGTTCGACGTACTCGGCCAGCAAGGCGTGGGTCACCAACTTCAGTGAATCTGTCGCTCAATCCGTGCGGCGCCAAGGCGTTCGCGTGATGGCACTTTGTCCCGGTTACACGCACACGGAGTTTCACGACCGGGCCGGCATCGACATGTCCAAAACTCCAGAGTGGATGTGGCTCCAGGTCGACAGGGTCGTCGAGGACGGCCTGCGCGACCTGCGGCGGGGCAAGGTCGTGAGCGTTCCCGACTGGAAGTACAAGGTCGCCGTCTTCGGGATGCGGCACCTGCCCCGCGGTTTGCTGCAGGCCGTCGCACGCGACACGCGCGGGCGTACAGGTCGCGACGAACAGTAATTGGGGATGTGACCGGGTCGACGGTACGAACCGGGCATTCGGCAAGTACCCTTGTGCGCCATGGGGGACCATGACGACCTGCGTAAATCCATCACTGAACTGGCCATTGTCCGGGGCCGGGTCGTGCTGTCCTCGGGTCGTGAAGCCGACTGGTATGTCGATCTACGCCGCGTAACGTTGCACCATGCGGCCGCTCCGCTCGTTGGTCGGGTAATGCTCGACCTCACCGCGGACTGGGAGTTCGACGCGGTCGGCGGCTTGACCTTGGGCGCGGATCCGATCGCGGCGGCGATGCTGCACGCGGCCGCCGCGGCAGGTCGGCAGCTCGACGCGTTCGTGGTGCGCAAGGCGGAGAAGACGCACGGGCTGCAGCGTCGAATCGAAGGTCCCGATGTGGCGGGCCGCCGGGTGGTGGCGGTGGAGGACACCTCGACGACGGGCAGCAGCGTGCTGACCGCGGTCGAGGCGCTCAAACAGGCCGGAGCCGTGGTTGTGGGTGTAGCGGTTATCGTTGATCGAGGTGCGGGTGAGGCGGTTCGGGACGTGGGACTCCCGTATCGCGCTGCCTACACGTTGGGCGACCTCGGCCTTTAGGTCTAACAAGTTTGTCGATTCGGACCTGCTGATATGCAGGCGGATCGATGGTGTAGGTGGAAGGATGGAGTACGTGGGAACTGCGTTGGCTGAAACGACCATGCCTCAGATCTCGCCGCTTGGCGGCGAGCCGATCGAGCGCGCTGATGCCGAGCGCCTCGCTGGGGTCCTGAAAGCACTTGCCGATCCGGCCCGGCTGCGGCTCTTGAGCCTCATCCAGTCGGCCCCGGAAGGCGAAGCGTGCGTCTGTGACCTCACCGCACCGCTCGGCCTCTCGCAGCCGACGGTAAGCCACCACCTGCGAATCCTCACCGAAGCCGGCTTGCTGGAGCGGGAGAAGCGCGGTGTGTGGGCTTACTACCGGCTGGTGCCTACCGCGATCGCAACGATCGCCGACCTGTTGACTCCGCCTCGTAAGCGCGCCACCAAGAAGGCTCGCTGAGTTAGCGCGGGGATCGCCCGGCGTCACTGGGTGCACCACCATTCTCAGTGACACCGGGCGATTTCCTCACGCCTCAGGTATGGCATCTGGTGCGATTTGCGCCTATCACAGGCGGTAGTCGCCGGTATTTGATCAAACCTGAGAGTGCCGGCCGGCAGCAGGCGACGTCTGCTCCGGGTCCTCGGCGGCGATGGCGGCCGCCCGGCGGCGGGCACGCCGCTCCCGGATGATCTCGATGAAGATCGGCAAGACCGAGATCAGCACGATGAGGGCCACCACCGGCAGGATGTAGCGGTCGATGTGGTCACCGACCGCGTCATAGATGCTGTCCGCAAGGAAGTAACCGCCGAGGATGATCCCGTCGGTCCAGATGACGCCGCCCACGACGTTCCACAAGAAGAAGGTCTTGGCGGGCATGCCGAGCACGCCCGCCACCGGGTTGAGGAACGTGCGGACGATCGGGATGAAGCGGGCCAGCACCACGGCCTTCGCCGGGCCGAACTTCTCGAAGTAGTACTCGGCCTTCTCCACGTACTCCCGCTTGAAGAACCGGGAGTCGGGCCGCTCGAACATCCTGCGGCCGTAGCGGGCGCCGAGGAAATGGCCAAGCTGCGCACCCGCGATCGCGCATATCGGCGCACCGATCACGAGGCCGATCAGCGAGAGCCTGGTGCCGTCGCCGAACATCGCGTCGGCGACCGGCGAAGCGGCCACGCCGGCGAGGAAGAGCAGCGAGTCACCGGGGAGAAAGAAGCCGAGCAGTAGTCCGGTCTCGGCGAACAGGATCACCCAGACGCCCACCAGACCGAACGTCTGAAGGAGCTCCTTGGGATCAAGCGGGTTGACGGCGAGCTGCTCGGTGAGCGCGCGGGTCTTCTCGGCTGTGTCCACGGGCACATAGGCTACCGGTGCCCGACCAGGCGAAGCTGTGTGGTTGCTGAAGGCGGACCGGCCCTACCGGTAGTCGTCGTCCAGCCCGACCACACGGGCCTGCTCCAGCGCGTCCCAATCGTCCACCTCAAGGCCTCGGCGCACCTCCGCGTCGGTGTCGGCGGGGTCGACCACGCGGGCCTGCTCTACCGCGTCTTCTGCCGGTGCCTCCGGGTCGCGCTCATCCGGTGCCAGGCTTGCTTCGGGTGCGAAGTCTTCGTCGGGGTCGGCCATGGTGGCCTCCTTCTGCTTCTTTCCCGGTTACGACGGCGTCTTGCTGGTACCGCGGGCAGGGTGCCCGCTGATCAAGGTGGGGAAACCGGCCTCCGGTCCGGTGCTGCGGTGTCAGGATGGAACGGTGGGTTTTCTGGTCCGATGGGCGATCAACGCGGTAGCGCTGTGGATCACCACGCTCGTGGTGCCCGGCATCGACGTGACCGGCAGTTCCTCCGGTCGCAACGCACTGACGCTGATCGTCGTCGCGCTCATATTTGGCCTGGTAAACGCCATTCTCAAGCCGATTATCCACGTCGTCGGGTGCCTGTTCTACATCCTGACGCTGGGGCTCTTCGCGCTCGTGGTCAACGCCCTGCTCTTCCTGCTGACCGACTGGCTCTCGAGCCAGCTCGACCTGCCGTTCCAGATCGACGGCTTCTGGCCGGCGTTCTGGGGCGCGATCGTGATGGCCGTGGTCAGCTGGCTGATCAGCCTCGTCATCCCGGACCGGTGGGAGGGCAAGGAAGCCTGACTCCCGGCGCTCCGAACCACCCCGGGCCGGTGAGGTGGCGGCCGGTGACCTGCGCGATACTTCCGGCTGGAGGACAGCGCGGTCCGGCGCACACAAGCCCGAATACTAGGAGCGTTTGACATGCCTATCGCTTCCCCTGAGGTCTACTCCGAGATGCTCGACCGCGCCAAGGCCGGCGCGTTCGCGTACCCCGCGATCAACGTGACTTCGTCGCAGACGCTGAACGCGGCGCTGCGTGGCTTTGCGGAGGCGGAGAGCGACGGCATCGTCCAGGTTTCCACCGGCGGCGCCGAGTACCTCTCGGGCCCGACGGTCAAGGACATGGTCACCGGGTCGGTGGCGTTCGCGGCGTACGCGGCGGAGGTGGCCAAGAACTACCCGGTCAACATCGCCCTGCACACCGACCACTGCCCCAAGAACAAGCTGGACGGCTTCGTCCGCCCGCTGCTGGCGATCTCCAAGGAGCGGGTCGCGCGCGGTGAGGCGCCGCTCTTCCAGTCACACATGTGGGACGGCTCGGCGGTGCCGCTGGACGAAAACCTCCAGATCGCCGAGGAGCTGCTGGCCGAGGCGGCCGCCGCCCACGTGGTCCTGGAGATCGAGGTCGGCGTCGTCGGCGGCGAAGAGGACGGCATCGTCGGCGCGATCGACGAAAAGCTCTACACCACGGTTGAGGACGGCCTCGCCACCGTCGCCGCGCTGGGCCTCGGCGAAAAGGGTCGCTACATCGCCGCGCTGACCTTCGGCAACGTGCACGGTGTGTACAAGCCGGGCAACGTCAAGCTGCGTCCGGAGATCCTCAAGGAGATCCAGGACGCGCTCGGCGCCAAGTACGGCAAGGAGAAGCCGCTCGACCTGGTCTTCCACGGCGGCTCGGGCTCGCTGCTGTCGGAGATTCGCTCCGCGCTCGACTACGGCGTGGTGAAGATGAACATCGACACCGACACGCAGTACGCGTTCACCCGTCCGGTGGCCGGGCACATGTTCAGCAAGTACGACGGTGTGCTCAAGGTGGACGGCGAGGTCGGCGACAAGAAGTCGTACGACCCGCGCACCTGGGGCAAGGCCGCCGAGGAGGGCATGGCCAAGCGCGTGGTCGAGGCCTGCGAGCACCTTCGCTCGACGGGTACCTCGATCACCAAGTAACCACGCTCCCCAACCAGACGTCCGCGGCCGGTCCCCGTTCGGGGGCCGGCCGCGCGCCGTTCCGTGGTCATGGGCGGCTTTTCGGTACTATCGTCCGATCTGAATGCCCTCTGGAGGTCGGTCGTGCTCGGCATCGAAGGGTACGAACCGCAGTGGTGTCACAGCGGTAAGACGCTGGCCGCGGTCCACCGTCCCCGCTTCTCCCGCATCATCGGGCGGACGCTGGAAGACGCCTGGCTGATGTGGGACCTGGAGCGCCGCCAGTGGTTTGCCGACGGGCCGGTGATCCTCGGCTTCGGCGACGTGAACGTCGAGGTCACCCACCGCAAGTTCGACGAGTGCGGCATCACCTGGGGTCAGGTGGACATGTCCATGCCGCTCGACTGGCCCGGCCTCGCCCTCGACTGGCGCCCCGACGCCCACCCGGCGCTGGTGGCCGCCCGCGGCCGACGGCTGCGCGAGGTCAACGTGATCGAGCGGATCATGCCGTCGCACTGGCGGCCGCGGGTCCTGCACGCGGTCGAGTTCCTCTTCGAGGGCTGCCGGGTCGCGATCTACAACGCGCTCGACGAGAACGGGGTCACCGACGAGACCGAGGTCGACCTCCCGGTCGGCTTCTGGTGCCGGGTGCCGATCGCCTGAGTCAGCTCTGGGCGGTCAGGACGCGCACGGCCTCGCGCACGTCGTCGGTCACGTGGATCGTGCCGGACAGGTCGCCCGCGGGGGAGAGCGCCAGCAGCGGCCGCAGCAGCGACTCGATCGGCAGGGTCTGGGTCCAAAAGGCGCGGTCGAGGAAGACGTACGCCCCGCTCGCGCCGTCGGTACCGTAGAAGGTCTTGGTCGCCGCCTGGAAGACCTCCTGCACCGTCCCCGCCCGGCCCGCCGCGAACACGATGCCCCCGCGTGCCAGCCGCAGGATCGTGTCCTCGCGGATGGCGTTGGAGAAGTACTTGGCGATGCGGCCGGCGAAGAGGTTGGCCGGCTCGTGCCCGTACAGCCAGGTGGGGATCGCGAGGCCGCCGCGGCGTGGCCAGTCGACGTCGCCGGCCGGTGTGAAGCGGGCCCGCACCTCCAGCGCGACCGCCGTGTACGGGTCGTGGTCCAGGAAGTCGGGCACGGCACTGAGCTGGTCGATCGCGGCGGTGAGGTCTTCGGCGTCGTAGGTGGCGAGGTAGGCGCCGAGGTTGGCCGCCTCCATCACGCCCGGGCCGCCGCCGGTCACCACGAGCCGGTCGGCGCGGGCCAGCTCCCAGCCGAGCGTGGCCGCCAAGCGGTACGTCGACGAGCCGCGCGGCACGGCGTGACCGCCCATCACGCCGATCACCGAGCCCGGACCGTGGCGGCCCAGCCAGGTGAGCGTGACGTCGGCGAGCGCGTTGTCGATGCCGTGGTCGTGCAGCCGCTGGGCGAGGGCCTCGCGCACCGACGGCAGCGCACCGCCCGCCGCCAGGAACTGCTCGTAGACCACCGTGTCGTACATCCCGGCGAAGCCACCGGTCTCGAAGCCGGCCGCGAGGTCCTCCGGCGTGTAGAGGTGCGCCGGGTGGGTCGGGAACGGCAGGTCGCGGAAGGGCGGCACGACATGCGCCCCGCGCCGCACCACGTCGGCCTCGGCCTCGACGGTGGCGAAGCGGCAGCCGATGAAGAGCGTGCCGGCGACGTCCACCTGTGAGAGGTCGGGCACGGGCTCGGCGTCGAGGTGCAGCCCTTGGACAGTCAGCCCGGCGAGGCTGCCACTGCGCAGGTGCAGGTCGAGCTCGGCGCGCGACTCCACTTCTTCCGGCGTGGTGTCGAACGGCTCAAGGACATCGAGGGACGGCACGTGCCAATCCTGCCCCACCGGTACAAGAGAGAGCCCGGCGGCACAAAGGCCACCGGGCTCCCGTTACCGGGTCCTGGGGAGGCTCCGGACCTTCATTTGTAGTCCAGTGTGGGGTCGCGCACACCGGCCGCACGCGTGACGAATCCCTCAGCCTTTCAGGCATGCTGAGCGGCGTTGCGGGTTGAATGTGCCCATGCAGAACCTGTTGCCCGAACCGCCCGCCACGTTGTTGCCCGCCGACGACAAGGCCGCGGCCGCACTGGCCCAGGCGGAGCGGGTCGACACCGACGAGGCGTACGCGGATGTGGCCGCTCACTTCCCGACGTACAGCGCGGCGTGGGCGACGCTCGCGAGCCGGTCACTCGCGGAGGGCAGGTTCGTCGCGGCGTACGCGTACGCCCGCACCGGCTACCACCGCGGCCTCGACCAGCTGCGCCGAAACGGCTGGAAGGGCCACGGCCCGGTGCCGTGGTCGCACGAGCCCAACCGCGGCTTCCTGCGGTCGCTGCACGCGCTCTCCCGGGCGGCCGACGAGATCGGCGAGTCCGACGAGGCGGCACGGTGTGCCCAGTTTCTGCGCGACTGCGACCCGGCCGCGGGAGACGCGCTCTCCAGCGTGTAGCTATCCGGCCGCCTTCGACTCCAGGTAGCGCTGCTCGGGCACGCTGAGCGTGCGCTTGGCTGCCAGCCGGTACTGCTCGCGTGCCGCCTCCCGCTCGCCGGCGAGGTCCAGCAGGTGTGCGCGGACGGCGTGTGTCCGATGGTGTCCCGCCAGTGCCGGGTCGGCTTCGGCACGGTCGAGCTGGGCCAGGCCGGTCGCCGGCCCGTACACCATCGCCACCGCGACGATCCGGTTGAGGGTGACCATGGGTCCGGGCGCGAGCCGGTCCAGCAGGTCATACAGGCCGAGGATCTGAGCCCAGTCGGTGTCCTCAGTGCGCTCGGCTTCGTCGTGCACCGCGGCGATCGCGGCTTGCAGCTGGTACGGCCCGACCTCGGTGGTCGTCAGCGCCGCGCTGACCAGCCCGACGCCCTCGCAGATGGCCGCCCGGTCCCAGCGGGTGCGGTCCTGCTCGGCGAGCGGCACGAGGCTGCCGTCCGGGCGGGCGCGGGCCGGACGGCGGGCGTCGGTGAGCAGCATGAGCGCGAGCAGGCCGGCCAACTCGCCGTCGCCCGGCAGGCGGGCGTGAAGCTGGCGGGTCAGCCGGATCGCCTCGGTCGTCAGCTCCACGCGGTGCAGGGCCGGGCCGGAGCTGGCGGTGTACCCCTCGTTGAAGATCAGGTAGAGCACCCGCAGCACCGCCGCGGTCCGTGCCGGCCGCTCGGCCGGCGGTGGCATTCGAAACTCGGCGCCGCTCGCCTTGATCCGCTGCTTCGCTCGGCTGATCCGCTGGCCGATCGTGGCCTCCGGCACCAGGAACGCGCGGGCGATCTCGGCCGTTGTGAGGCCGCCGACGGCGCGGAGCGTGAGCGCCACCTGCGAGGCCGCCGTGAGCGCCGGGTGGCAGCACAGAAACAGCAGCGTGAGCGTGTCGTCGACGTCCGGAGGCGGTGGCGCCCCGGCCGGCTCGAGGAGCACCACCGTCTCCTCGCGCCGCTGCCGGGCCGTCTCGTTGCGCCAAAGCTCGGTGCGGCGGCGCGAGGCCACGGTGATCAGCCAGCCCCGCGGTTTGGCCGGCACGCCCTCGACGGGCCACTGGGTGGCGGCCGCGAGCAGCGCCTCCTGCACGGCGTCTTCGCAGGTCTCGAAGCCGCCGTGGTGCCGCACGAGCGCGGCGAGCACCTGCGGCGCGTGTTCGCGCAGCAGTGACTCGACCTCGTTCACATGTCGGGCCCGTTCATGGCGAGGACGGGGCGCACCTCGACCAGGCCGAGGGCACTCTCCGGGACCATCGCACCGATCTCCATCGCCCGCTCGTAGCTCTCGCAGTCGACCAGGTAGAAGCCGGCGAGCTGCTCCTTCGCCTCCGGAAAGGGGCCGTCGGTGGCGAGCGACTGCCCTTCGGCCGCCGGCACCCGCCGGCCCTGCGACGGGTCGGCAAGCGCCTCGGAGATGACCATTTCCCCGGAGGCGATCAGGTTCTCGTTCAGCTCGGCGTACGCCCGCCACCCCTCGGCGCGCTCCGCGTCGGAGAAGCTCTCCCAGATCGCGCGCGACTTCGGGTTGTGCCAGATCATGATCAAGTACTTCATCGGGGTACCTCCGGGTCTCGATGCCCTTCCTACCCCATAGGTCGAGGCCGGAGGCCGGATCTCGACACCGGCTACAACCCTTCCGCGACGGCGGCGGCCACCTTCAGCCAGGCGTCGAGCGTGGCGTTGGAGAGCTGGCTGTATGGCATCGGCTCACCGGTGTCGATCACGCGGTCGTACGGGGCCAGCAGGACCGCGCGGGTGCGCGCCTCGAAGTGCCGCTGGATCGGGGCGAGGTCGATGTCCTTGGCGCGGGGCGGCATTGAGATGATCGTGACCGCCTGCCGCACCAGCCGGGTGCGCCCGGACTGCTCGAGGTGGTCGAGCATGCGGGCGGCGGGCTCGGCGGAGTCGTTGCGGGCCGACATCGTGACCACGAGCTGGTCGGTGGCGTCGATCGCGGCCTGCCAGTTCTGCGCGCGCACGTTGTTGCCGGTGTCCACAAAGATCAACTTGTAGAACCGGCTCACCACCTCGCGGATCTCCCCGAACGCGTGCGCCGTCAGCATCTCGCCCGCCGTCGCCGACTCGTCCGACGCCAGCACCTCGAACATGCCCTCGCCCTGCGACCGCACGTACTGCGAAAGGTCGCCCACACGTCCCCGCGCGCCCTGGAAGCTGGAGAGGTCGCGGAGCATGTCCCGCACGGTGCGGCTGTGAAAGTCCTGCTGCGCCCGCATGCCGAGCGTGCCCTGGGTCTCGTTGTTGTCCCAGGCCAGCACGTAGCCGCCGCGCTTCTGCCCGAACGTCATCGCCAGCAGCAGCACGGCCACCGTCTTGCCCGCGCCACCCTTGGGGTTGACCACGGTCACCTGGCGCAGGCCGCCGAAGTTGCGCCGCACCTTCTCGACGTCTTGGCGAAACTCCTGCTCGTGGCGGCCGGGCGCCAGCTTGACGAGGCCCAGCGTGGACTTGTTGACCGCCGCCCGCACGCCGGTGCGGGCCACCGGCTCCGGCGGGCGGACCGCACGGCGCCGCGCAAACTCCTCCGCCGTCGGCACCCCCGCCTCCGTCGGGCGATGGGGCTGCTGCTCCTGGTACACCTGCGGCGGCGCCGGGGTGACGCCAGGGTGAGGCTGTGTCGGTACCGTCGCAGGCTCACCCTGGACCGGCGGGAAGCCTGCCTGCCCGCCGTGGCCCGGCCAGCCCAGCACCGGGTACGCGGGCGCGCCAGGCTGCCCCACCGCTGGCGCGGCCTGGGCCGGCGTGGCGTCGCTCGTGCCAGGCTGCGGCTGTCCCGCCCCCGGCGGCACGTGGCCCGGTGGGGTGGCCCACGGCGAACCCGGCGGGTGGTGCAGCGGCGCGGCGCCGGCCCACGGGTCCGCGGGCGGCTGCAGCGCGTGGTTGTTGGTGGGCACCTCAGCGGCCGGCGCCACCCACCCGCCCGGACCGGCGACGTGCGCACCCTGACCGTTGGGCGCCGGCGCGGCGTTCCACGGTGGACCACCGTTGGGCGGTGCGGCGCCGGTCTGGGCCCCATCCCATGCAGGCCCGCCGTCAGCCGGTGCCGGCCCGGCTGGCTGCACCCACGCCGGCGACGCCGAGGCCTGCGGCGCCGCGGTGGGCTGACCATAGGCCGGCGGGGCCGCGGTGGGCTGACCGTAGGCCGGCGGTCCGGACGCGGGTTGGCTGTGCGCGGGCGGTGCGGAGGTGGGCTGGCTGTAGGAGGCCGGTGGTTCCGGCGCGGGCGATCCGCTGGCGGGCTGGCTGTGCGCAGGCGGTGCCGCGGTGGGCTGGCCGTGCGCGTGCGGGTCGGGTCCGGGCGGTCCAAATGCGGGCGGCGCGGACGTGGGTCCGCCGTAGGCAGGCGGCCCTGATGCCGGTGGTGCCGAGGTGGGTTCGGTGTTGGCGGGCGGTCCGGCCGCTGGCGGTGCCGAGGTGGGTTGCGTGTAGCCGGGCGGCCCTGATGCCGGTGGTGCCGAGGTGGGTTCGGTGTAGCCGGGCGGTCCGGCCGCTTGTGGTGCTGAGGCGGGCTGGAGGTATGCCTGCGGGTCTGGTGCGGGGGGTCCCGAGGTCGGCATGCTGCTGGCCTGCGGTCCGGGTGCCGGCGGCGCCGAGGTCGGCTGGCTGAATGCCTGCGGGTCGGGCGCGAGCTGACCATCGCCCGGTGGGCCGTATGCGGGCGGTGCCGAGGTGGGCTGGCCAAATACTGGGGCGGGCGGTGCGGAGGTGGGCTGCCCGTAAGCGTTTGAGCCCGGTGCCGGCGGTGCCGATGTGGGCTGGCCGTAGGCGGGCGGGCTCGACGTGGGCTGGCCGTAGGCAGGTGGCGTTGCGCCGTAGACGGCCGGCGCTGCGGGTGGTGCCGATGCCGGTGGGGCCGTCGGGATCGGCGGGGCGTACTCAGCCGGCGGCGACGAGGTCACCGGCGGGGCCGATGTCGGTGGCAACGCCGGAAACGGGATGCCTCCCGAGTGGTGGCCCGACGAGACCGGGATGCCAGCGGGCGGCGTGGTGGCGATCGGCGGGCCGTTGTGCACGGGGGTGAGTGGCTCGGCGTGCGGTGACGTGCCGGCCAGGTGCCACACGCCGGGCGGGAGGTTGTCCGTGCCGTTGGACCAGCCTTGCGGTCCGGGTGGCGGCGGCCCGAAGCCCGGCCCGGCCTGTGCCGCGGCGTCGGAGGCGGGCGGCGGCGGCGTTTCGTGCTCGGCAGGCTCGCCCTGCGCTGCTGGCCGGCCGTAGACACCCGCCGGGTCGGAAACACCGGGCTGGCCGGGGACCTGCGGCTGGCCGTGAGCCATCGGCGGGCTGTATGCCGGCGCCTGGTCGTGAGTCCCGGCCGAGCCGTAAGCGGGCGGCTCACCGTGTGCCCCGGCCGAGCCGTAGTGCAGCGGCGGACCGTACGCCGGTTGCTGGCCAGGCGGGCCGTAAGGGGCTTGCTGGCCAGGCGGGGCGTAGGGCGCTTGCTGGCCGGGCGGGCCGTAAGGCGGTTGCTGGGCGGGCGGGGCGTAGGGCGGCGGTTGGGCGTTAACGCCGGGCGGGCCGAAGGGTGGCGTAGCTGGGCCGCTGTGGGGGAAGGGCTCGTGGGGAGCGCCGAAAGCGGGCGAGTCGGGCGGTGGGAAGGGCTCGGCTATCGGCTGCGGAGGGGGTGGCGGCGCCGCGGGGGCGGGGTTGAGGTCCTCCTCGGGCACGTAGTCCGCCGTCGGCCAGAGCGGCTTGACGCCGCGGTTGGGGCCGACCGGCACCTGCCGCGACTTCGGCCGTTCCTCGTCCACCGTGCAGCCTCCTCTCCCAACCGGCAGCCTCGCACAGTCGTCAGCGGACGTACACCGCCCAAGCTCCCGGCTCCACCCACCACGACCGCTTGTGGGTCAGGGTGCCGCTCACGCCGTCGTCGGTGTACCCAATCTCGGGCTCGCGGGGCGTGATGGCCACGGCCCGGCCGCGGGCCCGGCGGACCTCGATCCGCATGCGGGGGCGGCGCAGCAGGCGTTGGGCGACCACCGGCACCGCCACCGCGACCTCGACCACGCCGTCGGTCGGGTCCGGGGTCGTGAGCAGTGCCAGTCCGTCGAGCCGCGTGTAGCCGGCACCGTTGCCGACCGCGCACGCCAGTATGGGGTCGGACCCGTCGCTCAGCACGGCGTCGTCAACCTCCACGCGTCCCCGCCACATGCCCTGCTCGCCGCCGACCAGCGCACCGTCGAGCGTGACCGACCCGCCATCGTTGCGCAGCAGGTCAAGGCGGCGCACCTTGTCGCCGAGCACCGCCTTGGCCACCTCGGCCGGGTCGCGCGGCAGGTCGAGCTGGGTGGCGAGGTCGTCGGCGGTCGGGTCGAGCGGGAGCACGCCGATCGCGGGCAGGTCGGGCACGGTGCGGTTGGCGGGCAGGTCGGTAGGGCGCTTGCTGGGCGCCGGGGCGTACCGCCGGACCATGCGCCGCACGACGGCGCGCAACTGCCCGTCGGTGGCCGTGGCGACGACCAGCCGGCGGCCGTCCAGGGTTGCGTCGATGTCGGCATCGGACTCTGCGGTGACCGTCTGTACAGTGGCGCCCGCCGCCGTGAGCGCATCGGCACAGGCGAGCACGGGCACGCGCGGAGCGCCACAACCGCCGCCGAGCGTGAGCAACACCACGTCGTACACCGGCGGTGACCCCCTGCTGATCTCTATGGCCAGCGCTGAGCTGGCCGTAACTTCTTGTTAGCCTGACACCTCGGGCTCGCCACGCGGTCGCCACACTGGCACCCGAGCCCCCAGTAAGGCGGGAAAGAGATGCCAGCGATCGTGCTCATCGGAGCCCAGTGGGGCGACGAGGGCAAGGGCAAGGTTACCGACCTGCTGGGCGAGCGGGTCCACTACGTGGTGCGGTACTCGGGCGGAAACAACGCCGGCCACACGGTGATCACGCCAGACGGCCAGAAGTACGCCCTGCACCTCATGCCATCCGGAGCGCTCTCGCCCAACGCGATGATCGTCATCGGCAACGGCGTGGTGGTCGACCCCAAGGTGCTGATCGGCGAGATCGACGGCCTCGCCGAGCGGGGCGTCGACGTCTCCCGCCTCCGCATCTCCGGCGACGCGCACCTGATCATGCCGCACCACCGCGCGCTCGACCGTGTGGTGGAGCGCTACCTCGGCTCCTCGCGCATCGGCACGACCGGCCGCGGCATCGGCCCGGCGTACGGCGACAAAGTCGCCCGCATGGGCATCCGCCTGCAGGACCTGCTCGACCCCGGCATCCTCCGCAAGAAGCTTGAGCTGGTGCTGCGGGAGAAAAACCAAATCCTCTTCAAGGTGTACAACCGCAAGGCGCTCGACCCCTCCGCGGTGGTGGAGGAGTACCTGGCGTATGCGGAGCGGCTGAGGCCGTACATCGCGGAGACGCGCACGATCCTGTGGGACGCGCTCGACCGGGGCGACACCGTCCTGCTCGAAGGCGCCCAGGCCACGATGCTGGACATGGACCACGGCACGTACCCGTTCGTGACCTCGTCCAACCCGTCGGCCGGCGGCGCGTGCGTCGGCGCAGGCATCCCGCCCACCGCCATCTCGAAGGTGATCGGCGTCAGCAAGGCGTACACGACGCGGGTGGGCTCCGGCCCGTTCCCGACCGAGCTCTTCGACGAAAACGGCGCCCACTTGCGCAAGATCGGCGCTGAGTACGGCACGACGACCGGCCGTGAGCGCCGGTGCGGCTGGTTCGACGCGGTGGTCGCGCGGTACGCCACGCGCCTCAACGGCATCACCGACCTGGTGGTGACCAAGCTCGACGTGCTGACCGGCCTTGAGAAGGTGCCGATCTGCGTCGGCTACGAGATCGACGGCGAACGCGTCGACACGATGCCGATGACGCAGACCGCGTTCCACCACGCCCGGCCGATCTACGAGGAGCACGACGGCTGGTGGGAGGACATCACGAAGGCGCGCGCCTTCAGCGACCTCCCGCCGAACGCCCGCACCTACGTGGAGCGCATCGAGGACCTGGTGGGCACGCGGGTCTCGATCGTCGGGGTTGGCCCCGGCCGCGAGGAAAACGTCGTCCGCCACGACCTCCTCTAGCTCGTCCCTGCGGAGCGCGCGGAGGGCCAGCGGAGGGCGTGTCCGGATTGTCGCTGCTTGAACCATGATCAACGGGCGCTACTAGGATTCCAGCGTGCGCGTTCTTCTCATTGGGGGTGGCGGGCGGGAGCATGCGCTCGCGCTCGGCCTGGTCCAGGATCCCGCCACCGAGCGGCTCGTCGCCGCACCCGGTAACCCCGGGATCGCCGCGGTCGCGGAGCTTCGCGATGTCGAGGCCACCAGCCCCGAGGCGGTGGCCGCGCTCGCCGTCGAGCTCGCGGCCGACCTCGTCGTGGTCGGGCCGGAGGCGCCACTTGTCGCGGGTGTCGCCGATGCGGTGCGGGCCAAGGGGATCGCGTGCTTCGGGCCGTCCGGGGCGGCCGCGCGGCTGGAGGGGTCCAAGGCGTTCGCCAAGGACGTGATGGCGGCGGCGAGCGTGCCGACCGCGCGGGCCTTCAGTTGCACCACGCGCGCGGAGGCCGAGCGGGCCCTCGACGAGTTCGGCACGCCGTACGTGGTGAAGAACGACGGGCTCGCCGCCGGCAAGGGTGTCGTGGTCACCGACGACCGCGACGTCGCGCTGGCCCACGCCGAGGCGTGCGGGCAGGTCGTGATCGAGGAGTACCTCGACGGGCCCGAGGTCTCGCTCTTCGTCGTCACCGACGGCGAGGCGGCCCTGCCGCTCATGCCGGCGCAGGACTTCAAGCGGGTCGGCGACGGCGACGCCGGCCCCAACACCGGCGGCATGGGTGCCTACGCGCCGCTCGACTGGGCCCCCGCCGACCTGGTCGACGAGGTCATGCGAGACGTCGCCCACCCCACGCTCGCGGAGATGCGGCGGCGCGGCACCCCGTTCGCCGGCCTGCTCTACATCGGACTGGCACTCACCAAGGCGGGCCCGCGGGTCATCGAGTTCAACGCGCGCTTCGGCGACCCCGAGACGCAGGTGGTCCTCGCGCTGCTGGAGACGCCACTCGCCGGCCTGCTGCACGCGGCCGCCACCGGCACGCTCGCCGACCACCCGCCGCTGCGGTGGCACCCGGGCGCCGCGGTCACGGTGGTGCTGGCCTCGCATGGCTACCCGGCCTCGGCCCGTTCCGGCGATGTCATCACCGGCGCGGACGGGCCCGGCATCATCCACGCCGGCACCGCACGCCGGGCCACCGACGGCGCCCTCGTCTCCGCGGGCGGCCGGGTCCTTTGTGGTACCGCCATCGGCCCCGACCTGGCCTCCGCCCGCGACGCCGCGTACGCACTCGTCGACGGGGTCACGCTCGCGGGCGCGCACAGGCGCTCGGACATCGCGCTGGCCGCGGTCGAGGGGCGCGTGCGCCTGCCTTAGGCACGAACACGGGATTACCCCAGTGCCACCGGGCTCTTACCGTCTGTGTCATGAAGAACCGGACGGCAATGCTCGTGCTCGCGAGCGCTGTGGTGTTCGCCAGCTCGATCGGTGCGGTCGCTGGCTGCCTCTCCCTGAGCAACGGCGGGGAAAACGGTGGTGGCATCAGTGCCGGCAGCACGCCGTCACCGAGCGCCGACGCCGGCCTCGGCACCCCGGACGCGACTCCCAGCCCCACCGCGACCGCGACCCGCGAGACGCCACGAAACACGGAAACCACCAGGACCACGACAACGGCCACGACCCGGCCGCCGCAGGACAGCGGACCCCGGATCGTGTACTTCCGGATCAAGCAGAGGCCGCAGTGTCCACAGGGGACCAGTGAGTACCCGGTCGAGGGCACGCCGGTCATCGTGGAGTGGAAGGTCACCGGCGCGCACGAGGTCACGATCTCCCTCGACGGGCCGGGGGTCTACGGCACGTACCCGACCGAGGGCTCCGAGACCTTCGCCTTCTCCTGCGGCGGCGCGGACCCGGGCGAGACCGTGAAGCACACGTACCTGCTCAAGACGGTGGGCGGCGGCTCGACGAGGTCGAAGCAGATCTCCGCCACTGCCGAGGCCTACGAGGTCACGCAGGTCTGAGTCACCGAAAGCGCGGCAGTTCGCGCACGACAACCTTTCCGGTGGCGTTGCGCGGCAGGTAGGGCACGAAGTAGACGTCACGCGGTATGCAGTAGCGGGCCCGGTAGCGGCGCACGTACTCGCGTACCGCGTCGGCGTCGAGCGCCTCACCCTGGTGCAGGGCGAGGTAGGCGGCGAGGCGCTGGCCGTACTCGCGGTCGGGGACACCGATCACCGCGACCTCGCGCACCTGTGGCAGGTCGGCCAGGAGATTCTCCACTTCGGACGGAAAGACGTTCTCTCCGCCCGAGATGATCATGTCGTCTTCCCGTCCGACGACGAAGACGAGCCCGTCGTGGTCGACCTGGCCGAGGTCGCCGGTGGCGAACAGGCCGTCGTGCGACTCCTTGCCGGCACCCGAGGTGTACCCCTCGAAGAGCATGTCGTTGCCCACGAAGATCCGTCCCACGTGGCCGGGCGGCATCCGCTCCCCGGCCGGACCGAGGATCGCGAGGCGGGTGCCGTGCGGCGGCCGGCCGGCGGTGTGCGGTGCGGCGCGCAGGTCGCGTGGCGTGGCGATCGAGGCCCAGGAGACCTCGGTCGAGCCGTACAGGTTGTAGAGCACGTCGCCGTAGACGTCCATGAAGCGTGTGGCCAGCCCGCCCGGCAGCGCCGAGCCGCTCACCGCCACGATCCGCAGCGGGTTTGGCCGGGGCGGCGGCACCTCCAACAGCCGCTGCACCATCACCGGCACGGCGAAGAGTCCACGTACCCGATGCTGGGCCGCGAGCGCGACGCAGCCCGCCGGCTCGAAGCGGCGCTGGAGCACGACGGTGGCCCGCAGTGCGAACGAGACCTGCAGCGCCGCGTACCCCCAGGTGTGGAAGAGCGGCGCCGAGATCATGATGCGGTCGCGGGCGTGCAGCGGGATGCGGTGGATGATCGACACGAGCGGGCCGAAGCCGGACGGCGTGCGGCGGCGGGCACCCTTCGGCGTGCCGGTGGTGCCGGACGTGAGCACGATCGTGCGGCCGTCCTGCTCCGGCGGGCGCAGCTCGCCCGGCGGCGCCGTCGCCACGAGCTCGGCCGCCCGCTCTTCGGTGATCCGCTCGACGCCGGGCGGCAGCGCCAGCGCCTTCTCCGCGAACTCGGTGTCGTGGACCAGGATGCGCAGCCGCTGCTCTTCGGCCACCGTGGCCAGCTGTGCCGGGGAGAGGCCGGTGTTGATCAAGACGGGGTCGGCGCCGAGCAGCGTGCCCGCCACCATCGCCTCGACCATGCCGGCGTGGTTGCGGCAGAGCAGGCCGATGCGGTCGCCGGCCCGCACGCCGGTGGTGCCGCGCAACGCCCGGGCCAGCCGCTCGGCGTTGCCCAGCAGCTGGCCGTACGTCACCTCGCCGCGCCGTTCGTCGATGATCGCGACGCGCTCCGGGTCTCTGGCGGCCGCCTGGCGCAGCTCGCCGGAGAGGCTGAAGCCCCACCGGCGCAACGCATTGAGCTGGGCGGCAATCCGTACCGGGGACCCGGGCGTGAGCAGCCCGCGCCGGGTCAGCGTCGCGACGGCGAACGGCGTGATCATCGAATCTGTACTCCGGAGATGGCGCGGGAGATGACGAGGCGCTGGATCTCGGACGTGCCTTCGAAGATCGTGTAGATCTTGGCGTCCCGGTACCACCGCTCGACGGGGTGCTCGCGCAGGTAGCCGGCGCCGCCGAGCAGCTGCACCGCCTTTTCCGTCACGGCAACCGCGACCTCGCCGGCCTTGAGCTTGGACATCGAGCCCTCGCCGGCGTCGAACGTGCGGTTGTTGCGCCCCATCCACGCGGCCCGCCACACCAGCAGCCGAGCCGCGTCGATCTCCATCTTCATGTCGGCGAGCGCGAACGCGACCGCCTGGTTTTCCACGATCGGGCGGCCGAACTGCACGCGGCCGCGCGCGTAGTCGAGCGCGTACTCGTACGCGGCACGGGCCACGCCGATCGCCTGCGCGCCCACGGTCGGGCGGCTCAGCTCGAACGTGCGCATCGCCGCCTGCCGCGCCGACCGCTGCCCGGACCGGGCCCGGTCGAGCCGCTCCAGCAGCGCCTCCCGCCCGCCGAGCAGGCACCGCCCCGGCACCCGCACGTCGTCGAGGAACACGTCCGCGGTGTGTGACGCCCGAAGGCCGAGCTTTTTGAGCTTGCCGGGCGAGGAGAACCCCGCGGTGCCTGGCGGCACGACGAACGCGGCGTGCCCGCGCGACCCGAGCTCCGGGTCGACCACCGCGGTCACCACGTGGATGGCAGCGATGCCCCCGTTGGTGGCGTACGACTTCTGGCCGTTGAGAACCCACTCGTCGGTGGCCTCGTCGTACACCGCGCGGGTGCGGATCGCCCCGACGTCGGAGCCGGCCTCGGGCTCGGTGTTGCAGAACGCGCCCACCGCGGGCTCGTCCACCGTGCCGAAGCACAGCGGCACCCACTCGAACATCTGCTCAGGGGTGCCCGAGCCGTAGATGGAGGCGACGGCGAGCGAGGTGCCGAACAGGGCGAGCCCGATGCCGGCGTCACCCCAGAAGAGCTCCTCGTTGGCGATCGGCAGCGAGAGGCCGGTGGGGTCGGACCAGCAGTTGGCGAGGAACTCGAAGCCGTAGAGCCCGATCTTCGCGGCCTCCTGGATCACCGGCCAGGGCGTCTCCTCGCGGGCGTCCCACTCGGCGGCGGCCGGGCGCACGACCTCCTTCGCGAAGCCGTGCACCCAGTCCCGCAGGTCCCGCTGTTCCTCGTTCAGGTCGAGCGAGAATTCGGACATGTCAGCCCTTGGGGATGTCGAACAGGTTGGCGATGTTGGCGGCCAGGCCCAGGTCGCCCTTGGCCTTCAGCTTGCCGGTCATGAACATCATCACCGGGTTGCCGGCGCCGGACACGACCTTGAGGAACTCGACAGGGCCCATCGTGAGGCTCAGCTTGGGGTCGCGGTCGGCCGACGGCGAGACCGTGCAGGCGCCGTTTTCGATCACAACCTCGTACGTGTCCGTGCCACCGTCCGGGCGACCCGTGATGTTCCAGTGGATGACCGCGTTTGTCGAACCCGCCCGGTCGGGGCGGAAGAGGGTGGGCATGCGCCCGAACACCTCGTCGAGGACCTTTCCACGGGCGTCGCTCGACATCACCTCTTGGATCTTGGAGTCCGGGACGGACTTCACGATCTGCGCGAACTGCTTCGGGTCTACGCTGGAGAAATCGGACAAGTCGAAGTCGGTCATCGTTTCGTTGCCTCCGGATGAGTAGTTACTCGTGCGTAACCTTACGCACGGGTAGGTATGCTCGCAAGGGTGACCGCGGTATCAGGCACCCCCACCTTCAAACGACTGCCGCGGGCGGTACGTGAGCAGCAGATGCTCGACTCCGCCGTGCGCGTCTTCTCCCGACGAGGCTTCCATGCGGCGAGCATGGACGAGATCGCGGAGGACGCCGGCATCTCCAAGCCGATGGTGTATGCGTACCTCGGCACCAAGGAGGAGCTCTTCGTCGCCTGCCTCGAACGCGAGGGCACCCGGCTGATGGAGGCCATCGCCGCCGAGGTCGTCGGCGCCGACACGCCGGACCAGCAGCTGTGGCGCGGCCTGCGGGCGTTCTTCACGTTCGTCGGCGCGTACCGCGACGGCTGGGCGGTGCTCTACCGGCAGGCGCGGGGGCAGCAGCCGTTCGCCGGCGCCTCGGCCGAGATGCGCGAGCGGATGGTCGAGGTCGTGGCGATGATGCTCGGGCGGGCGCTCGCCGCCGAAGGGCGCGAGGTCCGCGACACCGACCTTGAGGTGGTGGCGTACGCGCTGGTCGGCGCCTCGGAGTCGCTCGCCGACTGGCTGGCCGACCACCCCGAGGCCGACCCGGAGAAGACCGCGACCCGCATGATGAACGTGGCCTGGCTCGGCGCCGGCCAGCTCCTGCGCGGCGAGACCTGGACGCCCTAAACCGGTGTCACGCTGCCGGCGAGGTGCGGCTTGCCCGACCTCGCGCTGTGCAGTGCGAAGCTCCACTCCGGAGCCGCCGAAAATGCCACCGTGGACGGCAGGAAGACCGGCAGCTTGAACGAGACGTCCACTGTGTACGCCTCGGGCAGCCGCCCCTCCAGCGCGGCCAGGCAGCGCGCCTTGCTCCACATCCCGTGCGCGATGGGTCGCGCGAAGCCGAAGAGGCGCGCGCCCAGCCGCGACGTGTGGATCGGGTTGTGGTCGCCGGAGACGCGCGCGTAGTCGGTGCCGACCCGCGGCGTCAGCCGCCACTGCGCCGAGGCGGCGGGCGGCTCGGGCGGCTCGCCCTCCCGCCGGCCGCCGGAGGGTTTGCCCTCGCGCCGCAGGTACGTCGACACGTCCCGCCAGACCACCTCGCCGCCGACCGAGGCGGTCGCCACGACGTCGAGCTGCCGGCCGCGCGGGTGCTCGCGCAGGTCCGCGGCGTGTACCGACAGGTCGAGCGGCTCATCCGCGTCGATCGGGCGGTGCAGCTCGATCCGGTTGGCCACGTGCACCAGACCCACCACGGGAAACGGGAAGTCGCGCCGCGACATCAGCCGGAACGCCAGCGGAAACGCGAGCACGTGCGGGTACGTCGCGGGCAGCGTGTCGGAGAGGCGGAAGCCGCAGACCCGGCTGTAGTCGGCGAGGTGGGCGCGGTCGACGGTGACGCCGGCCCGTTCGAGCACGGCTTCGGGCAGCCAGCCGGGGCGGTTGAAGCCCGGCACGAGGCCGATCGCGGCGCGCGCGTACATCACGCCCCCAGCAGGCTCTGGCCGCAGACGCGGACGACGTTGCCGGTGATGCCGCCGGACGCGGGCGAGGCGAACCACGCGATCGTCTCGGCCACGTCGACCGGGAGGCCGCCCTGCGCCATGCTGTTCATCCGGCGGCCGGCCTCGCGGAGCATCACCGGCATCTTCGCGGTCATGGGGGTCTCGATGAAGCCGGGCGCCACCGCGTTGATGGTGATGCCGCGCTCGGCGAGCACCGGCGCCATCGACTGGACCAGGCCGATCACGCCGGCCTTGCTGGTGGCGTAGTTGGTCTGGCCGCGGTTGCCGGCGATGCCCGCGATCGAGGCCACGCCGATCAGGCGGCCGCCGTCGGCGAGCAGGCCGCGATCCAGGAGTACCTCGTTGATCCGCTCCTGGCTGGAGAGGTTGACGTCGAGCACCGAGTCCCAGCGGTCGGCGTCCATCCGGGCGATCGTCTTGTCGCGGGTGATGCCGGCGTTGTGCACCACGATGTCGACGCGCCCGTGCCGCCCGCCGATGTGGTCGGCCAGCCGGTCGGGCGCGCCGGCGGCGGTGAGGTCGAGCTGGTACGCGGTACCCCGGATGTCGTTGGCCACCGCGGCGAGCGCGTCGCCGGCGGCGGGCACGTCGAGGCCGATCACCTGCGCGCCGTCGCGGGCCAGGACCTTGGCGATCGCCGCGCCGATCCCGCGGGCGGCGCCGGTGACCAGGGCGACCTTGCCGTCGAGCGGGTGCTCCCAGTCGGCGGGCGGGTTGACCGCGGTGGCCGGGCCGATGCGGATGACCTGCCCGGACACGTACGCCGAGCGGCCGGAGAGCAGGAAGCGGACGGTCGACTCGACCGCGCCCTCGGCGCCGGGCGTGACGTAGACGAGCTGTGCGGTGGAACCGCGGCCGACCTCCTTGCCGAGGCTCCGGGTCAGCCCTTCGATCGCCCGCTGCGCGGTGGCCTCGCGGGGCGACTCGCACGCCTCCGGCGGGGTGCCGAGCACGATCACCCGGCCGGATCCGGCGAGCGAGCGGGCGTTCGGGTGGAAGAAGTCGTAGAGCGCGCGCAGGCCGGTGGAGTCGGTGATGCCCGAGGCGTCGAAGACGAGTGCGCTGTACCGCTCGCCCTCCTCGGAGATGCCGGCGGCCTTGAGGATGCCGCGGACCGGCTCGAACAGGCGGCCGCCGGGTGCCGAGTCGAGCAGCACGGGACCCAGCTCTTCACCGGGCTTGAACCGGCGCAGCCGGGGCGGAGCCGGCAAGCCGAGGCGCTTGACCACCGCACGGCCTGGACCAGAGTTGGCGAATCTCGCGTACCCGTCACTCATGGCCGTGCTCGCTTCGCTGCGCGCGGCCACGAGACTCCAGTCGCACTGTGCCGGATGATTCGCTCGCTTCGCTCGCTCATGGGCGTATCCTACTCGTGAGTAAGTTTCTCTGGGAGGGGAAGTCCGTGCAGAGGGTCGCGATCATCGGTGGCAACCGGATCCCGTTCGCCCGATCGAACAGCCGGTATGCCTCAGCGTCCAACCAGGACATGCTCACCGCCGCGCTGGATGGCCTGGTCGCCCGGTACGGGCTGGCCGGCCAGCGCCTCGGCGAGGTGGTGGCCGGTGCCGTGCTCAAGCACGCGCGCGACTTCAACCTCACCCGGGAGGTGGTGCTCGGCTCGCGCCTCGACGCGCACACCCCGGCGTACGACGTACAGCAGGCGTGCGGCACCGGCCTGGAGGCGGCCATCCTCGTCGCCAACAAGATCGCGCTCGGCCAGATCGAGGCGGGTATCGCCGGTGGCGTCGACACGACGTCGGACGCTCCGCTGCAGCTCAACGAGGACATGCGGCGCGCGCTCCTCCAGATCAACTCGGCCCGCTCGTTCGGTGGGCGGCTGCGTGCGGCCACCCGGCTGCGCCCGCTGCAGCCGTTCCGCCCGGAGATTCCGCGCAACGCCGAGCCGCGCACCGGGCTCTCGATGGGCGAGCACGCGGCGGTGACCGCGCTGGAGTGGGGGATCGGCCGCGCCGAGCAGGACCAGCTCGCGCTGGAGTCGCACCAGAAGCTGGCCGCGGCGTACGAGCAGGGCTTCTTCGACGACCTGCTCACGCCGTACCTGGGGCTGGGCCGCGACCAGAACCTGCGCCCCGATACCTCGCTGGAGAAGCTCGGCTCCCTCAAGCCGGCCTTCCGCGCGCCGGGCGGCGGCGAGCCGACGATGACCGCGGGCAACTCCTCGCCGCTGACCGACGGTTCGGCCGTGGTGCTGCTCGCGTCCGAGGAGTGGGCGGCCGCGCACAACCTGCCGGTCCAGGCGTACTTCGTCGACGCGGAGACGGCCGCCGTCGACTTCGTGCACGGTGCGGAAGGGCTGCTGATGGCCCCTGCGTACGCGGTGCCGCGGCTGCTCGCCCGCCGCGGGCTCACGCTGCAGGACTTCGACTTCTACGAGATCCACGAGGCGTTCGCGTCACAGGTGCTGGCCACGCTCGCCGCCTGGGAGTCGCCGGAGTTCTGCAAGGACAAGCTCGGGCTCGACGCGCCGCTCGGCTCGATCGACAGGTCCAAGCTCAACGTCAACGGCTCGTCCCTGGCCGCGGGGCACCCCTTCGCCGCGACCGGCGGCCGGATCGTCGCCACGCTGGCCAAGCTGCTCGCGCAGCGCGGGTCCGGCCGCGGTCTCATCTCGATCTGCGCGGCCGGCGGGCAGGGCGTGGTCGCCATCCTCGAACGCTGACCTGTGAGAATGGGCGGGTGATCCCCAACGTTCTCGCCGCCCGTTACGCCTCCGCCGAGCTGACCGCGATCTGGGCGCCGGAGGAGAAGGTACGGCTGGAGCGGCGGCTGTGGGTCGCCGTCCTGCGCGCCCAGCGCGACCTCGGCATCGAGGTGCCGGATGGCGTGGTCGAGGCGTACGAGCGGGTCCTCGACGACGTCGACCTCGCCTCGATCGCGGAGCGCGAGCGGGTGACCCGGCACGACGTGAAGGCGCGCATCGAGGAGTTCAGCGCGCTCGCCGGCCACGAGCACGTCCACAAGGGCATGACCTCCCGCGACCTCACCGAAAACGTCGAGCAGCTGCAGGTGCGCCGCTCGCTGGAGCTGGTCCGCGACCGAGCCGTCGCCTCGCTCGCGCGGCTGGCCCGCCTCGCCGTCGAGCACTCCGACCTGGTGATGACCGGCCGCTCGCACAACGTCGCGGCGCAGGCCACCACGCTCGGCAAGCGGTTCGCGTCGGCGGCCGAGGAGCTGCTTATCGCGTACGAGCGGCTGGAAGACCTCATCGCCTGGTACCCGCTGCGGGGCATCAAGGGCCCGGTTGGCACCGCCGCCGACCAGCTCGACCTCTTTGACGGTGACGCCGAGCGGCTCGCCGACCTGGAGCGGCGGCTGGCCACCCACCTCGGCTTCTCCCGCGTGCTGGACAGCGTCGGCCAGGTGTACCCCCGGTCGATCGACTTCGCCACGGTGGCCGCGCTGGCGCAGCTCGTCGCCGCCCCCTCCTCGCTGGCCACCACGATCCGGCTGATGGTGGGCCAGGAGCTGGTCACCGAGGGCTTCCGCCCAGGCCAGGTGGGCTCGTCGGCCATGCCGCACAAGATGAACACCCGTTCCAGCGAGCGGGTCAACGGCCTGGCCGTCATCGTCCGCGGCTACCTGTCGATGGTCGGCGAGCTGGCCGGCGACCAGTGGAACGAGGGTGACGTCTCCTGCTCGGTCGTGCGCCGCGTCGCGCTGCCGGACTCGTTCTTCGCGACCGACGGCCTGTTCCAGACGTTCCTCACCGTGCTCGACGAGTTCGGCGCGTACCCGGCGGTCATCGCCCGCGAGCTGGACCGCTACCTGCCGTTCCTGGCCACCACGAAGATTCTGGTGGCGGCCGTGCGGCGCGGCGTCGGTCGCGAGGCCGCGCACGAGGCGATCAAGGAGCACTCGGTCGCGGTGGCGCTGGCGATGCGGGAGAAGGGCGTCGCCGAAAACGACCTCTTCGACCGGCTCGCGCTCGACAGCCGGCTCGGGCTCACCCGCGCCGAGATCGACGCGCTGGTCGCCGACCGGGAAGCCTTCGTCGGCGCCGCGCCGGCCCAGGTGCGGGCCGTGGTCGACCGCGTGGCCGAGGTCGTGGCCCGCCACCCGCAAGCCGCCGCGTACGCACCGGCGCCGATCCTTTAGCCAAGACGCGCTGGGTCGGGGAGAACCTCCCCGACCCAGCGGCGTGACACGGCCCAACATGTCGCGGGCCGTGCGGCCCACCGGCCCCTCATACGGCCGGCGGTCGCTTGAAGCTCAACGCAGTGACGTGCTCCACGCCCTAGGCCACCGCCTTCGTCACGACGACGGCGGTGCCGTATGCGCACATCTCCACCCAGAGCGTGCCTGTGTCGCGGTGGTCGAACCGCATGCCGAGCACCGCGTTCGCTCCGCGCTTGCGGGCCGCCCTTCCCAACTCGGCGACGGCCTCGGTGCGCCAGCGCAGCAGGTGCTGCGGGGCGCGCGGGTCGTACGCGCCGCCGCGCAGTGACTTCACACCTTCGGCGAACGCGTTGCGGGTCCGGGCCAGAGAGACGATGACTTCACCCAGCACCGCGTGCACGTGATAGCCGGGTAAGTCGTCCGTCGTGACGACGAGCACAACGAGAAAGTAGGACTTTCCGGACGCCGACATGCCGGCAATCAGCACAAGCCCCCGCGTACCGCAAAACAGCGCGGCGCGGACAAGAACCCGCGCCGCGCCGGATCAAGGTCGTAACCGTCACACACCAGACACCGAGCGGATCCAGGACCGGTTGTACGCGACGCTGCCGTAGTTCTGGATGGTCGTGCCGTTGGCGGTCGAGGCGACGCCCACCTGCTGACCGTTGTAGAACTCCGGGCCGCCGGAGTCGCCGCGCCACGCGTTCCCGTTGATCCGGGTGCTGCGGATGGCCTGGCCGCCGTAGGCGTCGGTGGCGTTGAGGCTGGTGACCTGCACGCTCGCGGTCTTCAGCTGGGTGGACGCGCCGCAGCCGCTGTAGCAGGTCATGCCCCAGCCGTAGATCGAGTTGGTCGAGCCGACCGGCGGGTTGCTGCTGGCCAGCGTCACGTACGACGTGCTCACCGAGCTGCTGAGCCGCATCAGGGCGAGGTCGTTCTGCGCGTACGTGGCGGACACCGTCCGGGTGACGCCGCCGGAGCTGCGGTACACGCTGCCGACCCGCACCGACATGGTGCCGTTGATGCAGTGCCGGGCGGTGAGCACCCAGGTCGGCGCGATGATCGAGCCGGAGCAGGTGAACGAGCCGTTGGCGAACACCGCCGCCGCCCACGGAGCGGAGGAGACGGTACCGCCGCCGATGATCAGGGGGGTCGGGTCGGCGACCGCGGTGCCGGGGACGACGAGGGCGCCGGTGAGGGTGGCGGCTATGGCGGCCACGGTGAGGCGGATGCGCATGGGGGCACTCCTTTGTAGGGGGTGGATCCACACGCTAGGGGTATTGACGATCGTCTAAAAGATCAGATCGAGGTCATACGATGCGTTGATGTCGGTCCCAACGTGTTTACGGTGCTACGGGGTATAAGGGACCTCAATGGAGTACCTGCTGGTCGCCCTCACCGCGTTCGTGCTGATCTTGCCGGTGGAGCTGCCGGACAAGACGTTCGTCGCGACCCTCGTGCTCAGCACCCGCTACCCGCCGCTCCCGGTGTGGCTCGGCGTGGTCGCGGCGTTCGGCGTGCAGTGCCTGGTGGCCGTCGGCGCCGGACACCTGCTCTCCCAGCTGCCCGAAAAGCCGGTCGCGCTGGTCGCCGCCGCACTCTTCGGGGCCGGCGCGGTGGTCCTGCTCCGCGGGGCGCGGCGCGCCGACAGTGAGGAGAAGGAGCAGGAGAGGGAGTACGCGGGTCGCGCGGCGCCGGCCCGCAGTGGTTTGCGGGCGGCAGGTGCCAGCTTCGCGGTGCTCTTCACCGCCGAGTGGGGCGACCTGTCCCAGTTGCTCACGGCCGGCCTGGTGGCCAGCGGCAAGCCGGCCATCCCGGTCTTCTTCGGCTCGTGGCTCGCGCTCGCGGTCGTCTCGGGGCTGGCGGTACTGCTGGGGCGGTGGTTACTGCGCCACGTGCGGCTTTCTCTCGTGCGGTACGTCGCGGCCGGCGTCTGCGCCGTGCTCTGCGTGATCACGGTCGTCGGTGCGGTGACCGGCTGAGCAGGGCGGCCGGTGCGTGCCTGTCACCTTCTACCAGGTACGCTGGGCAGCGCTCGTCTCCCTTCGCGAGGCGGCACACATCCGGCCCCGCGGCCGATAGCGGCAAATTCTGCGTACACAGTCAGGAGTGTCCAGTGGCTCGCGTCGTTGTCGACGTCATGCTCAAGCCGGAGATCCTCGATCCCCAGGGCCAGGCAGTCGCCAACGCGCTGCCCAGGCTGGGTGTCAACGATGTCACCTCGGTGCGGATCGGGCGGCGTATAGAGATCGAGTTCGCCGGTGAGGCCGACCTCGACCAGGCCCGTGCGATCGCCGACAAGCTCCTGGCCAACCCGGTGATCGAAGACTTCGTGGTGCACGCCGACGCGGCCGGCACCGTGACCCCCGAGGGCGACTCGCAGGAGTCGGAGCCGGCGGAGGCGCCGGCATGAGCGAGCGCAGCGAGCGAATCATCGGGCTCAGCGCCATTGAAGGCTCGTGGGCGCCCGCAGCGAAGCGAGGACGGCCATGAGCACGAGGGTGGGTGTGGTCACGTTCCCGGGGTCGCTCGACGACGGTGACGCGGCGCGTGCCGTGCGCCTCGCCGGTGCCGACGCCGTGGGGCTGTGGCACGCCGACCCCGACCTGCACGGCGTCGACGCGGTGGTCCTGCCCGGCGGTTTCTCGTACGGCGACTACCTGCGCGGCGGCGCCATCGCCCGCTTCGCCCCGGTGATGGAGACGATCGCCGCGGCCGTGCGCGACGGCCTCCCTGTGCTCGGCATCTGCAACGGCTTCCAGATCCTGTGCGAGGCGCACATCCTGCCGGGCGCGCTCATCCGCAACCAGCACATGCACTTCCGCGCCCGTGACCAGCGGCTGCGCATCGAGGCTGTGCAGCCGGTGTGGACCAACGCGTTCAACGACAGCCAGGAAGTCGTCATCCCGATCAAGCACGGCGAGGGCCGCTACGTCGCCGACGAGCGCACGCTCGACGAGCTCGAGGCCAATGGCCAGGTCGTCGCGCGGTACATCGGCGGCAACCCCAACGGCGCGCAGCGCGACATCGCCGCCATCAGCAATGCGGCTGGCAACGTTGTCGGCATCATGCCGCACCCCGAGCACGCGGTGGACGCCCTGACCGGGCCTTCCGTCGACGGCCTCGGCTTCTTCACGTCGATGCTGAAGTTCCTCGCCGGGCGTCCAGCGAGCGAAGCGAGCGCAGCCGGCACAGCCCAGGCGGACCAGGGAGCCACTGGATGACAACCCAGTCCGAGGCAGCGGACATCGTGGTGGGCGAGTTCGACGGGGGCCTGACACGGTCCAGCGCGCCGCCGCCACCCCGGAGGAGCTCCAGCCGTACGCGGAGCTGGGCCTGCGCGACGACGAGTACCAGCGGATCCGCGAGGTGCTCGGCCGCCGGCCCACGCAGTCCGAGCTCGCGATGTACTCGATCATGTGGAGCGAGCACTGCTCCTACAAGTCGAGCAAGGTGCACCTGCGCCAGTTCGGGGAAAAGGCGCCGCCCAGCGACAAGCTGCTCGCCGGCATCGGCGAAAACGCGGGCGTCATCCAGATCTCCGACGACATCGCGGTGACCTTCAAGGTCGAGTCGCACAACCACCCGAGCTACGTCGAGCCGTACCAGGGCGCTGCCACCGGCGTCGGCGGCATCGTGCGCGACATCCTCGCGATGGGTGCCCGCCCGGTCGCGGTCATGGACCCGCTGCGCTTCGGCGCCGCCGACCACGAGGACACCGCGCGCGTTCTGCCCGGCGTCGTGGGCGGCATCGGGGGGTACGGAAACAGTCTCGGCCTGCCCAACATCGGCGGTGAGGTCGTCTTCGACCCCTGCTACCAGGGCAACCCGCTGGTCAACGCGCTCTGCATCGGCGTGCTCCCCGTCGACCGCCTGCAAAACAAGGCCGCCGCCGGCCCGGGCAACATCGTGGTGCTGATGGGCGCCAAGACCGGCCGCGACGGCATCGGCGGCGTATCGGTGCTGGCCAGCGCCACGTTCGACAGCGAGAGCGAGCAGCGCCGCCCGTCAGTGCAGGTCGGCGACCCGTTCATGGAAAAGCTCCTGATCGAGGCATGCCTGGAGCTCTACGACGACCGCCGCGTCGTCGGGATCCAGGACCTCGGCGGTGCCGGCCTCACCTGCGCGCTGACCGAGACCGCCGCGGCTGCCGGCACCGGCATGACGGTCGAGCTCGACAAGGTGCCGCTGCGTGAGCCTTCGATGCAGCCGCACGAGATCCTCGCCAGCGAGTCGCAGGAGCGCATGCTCCTGATCGTCGAGCCCGACCAGCTCGAGGCCGTGCTCAAGACGGCCGCCCGGTGGGGCGTGCTGGCCACCGCGATCGGCGAGGTCACCCCGCCCGGTCCTGAGGGGCTGCCCGGCCGCGTCACGATCACCTGGCAGGGGCACACGGTCGTCGACGTGCCGCCGGGTTCGCTCGCCGACGACGGCCCGGTCTACGCGCGGCCGATGCGCGAGCCCGCCGACCTGATCCTGCTCCAGGCCGACCGCGCCGAGACGCTGCCCCGGCCGTCCACACCGGACGCGGTGCGCGAGACAGTGCTGCGCATGGTCGCCTCGCCGAACCTCTGCGACCGCACCTGGGTGACCGAGCAGTACGACCGGTACGTGCTCGGCAACACAGTGCTCGCCCAGCCCGAAGACGCCGGCGTGATCCGCATCGACGAGCGCTCCGGCCTCGGCGTCGCGCTCTCCGTCGACGGCAACGGGCGGTACGCGCGGCTCGACCCGTACACCGGGGCGAAGCTCGCGCTCGCCGAGGCGTACCGCAATGTCGCGGTCACCGGCGCCGCGCCGCTCGCGGTCACCAACTGCCTCAACTTCGGCTCGCCCGAAGACCCGGCGGTGATGTGGCAGTTCGCCGAGGCGGTGCGCGGCCTCGCCGACGGCTGCGCCGAGCTGGGCATCCCGGTCACCGGCGGCAATGTGAGCTTCTACAACCAGACCGGCGCCGCGGCGATCCACCCCACCCCGGTCGTCGGCGTGCTGGGTGTGCTCGACGACGTCGCCCAGCGGGTGCCGATGGGCTTCCCCAAGCCGGCCAACCCCGACGGCGACATCATCTTCCTGCTCGGCGAGACCCGGCTGGAGCTGTCCGGCTCCGAGTGGGCCTGGGTCACCCACGAGCACCTCGGTGGCGTCCCGCCGAAGGTCGACCTGGCCGGTGAAAAGGCGCTCGCCGGCCTGCTCGCCGAGGCCGCGCGCGTCGGCCACCTCACCGCGGCGCACGACCTCTCCGACGGCGGCCTCGCGCAGGCACTCGTCGAGGCCAGCCTGCGGCGCGGCGTCGGTGCCCGGATCGCGCTGCCCGAGGAGTTCACGGCCGGCTCGATGCCGTTCGTCTTCCTCTTCAGCGAGTCTGCCGGCCGGGCGATGGTGTCCGTGCCGCACGGCCAGGAGAAGGCGTTCACCGCCCTCTGCACCGAGCACGGCGTGCCCTGGACCGCGCTGGGCGTGACCGACGAAAACGGCGGTCAGCTCGAGGTGCGCGACCAGTTCACGATCGGGCTCGACGAGCTGCGGGAGGCGCACACCGGGACCCTCCCCGCCCTCTTCGGTGGCTGAGCCGGTCTTCGCGCAGCCCGGCGCCGGCGTCCGCTTCGACTGGGGTCTCGCCGGCGCGTCCGAGCTGGGTCGGGTCTGCGCGGCGCTGGTCGTGGTGGACGTGCTCTCGTTCACCACGTCGGTGGACGTCGCGGTCGGGCGCGGCATGCGGGTGCACCCGTTTCCGTGGGGCGCGCAGGCCGACGACTTCGCCCGCCGCATGGGCGCGGTCGCCGCGGTCGGCCGCCGAGCGGTGAGCCCGGAACGGCCCTGGTCGCTGTCGCCGGCCTCGCTGCGGTCCGCGCCGGTCGTCCCCGACCTGGTACTTCCGTCGCCGAACGGGTCGGCCATCTCCGCCGCCGCGAGTGCAACCGGCCTTCCGGTACTCGCCGGCTGCGTCCGAAACGCACCCGCCGTCGCGCGCTGGCTCCTTTCCAATGGGTACGGGTCGTCGCACGCCCCGGTCGGCGTCATAGCGGCCGGTGAACGCTGGCCCGACGGCACCCTCCGCCCCTGCGTCGAAGACCTCCTCGGTGCGGCTTCCGTGCTCGACGGCCTTGCCGAGGCCACGGGCGGGCTCTCGGTGGAAGCGGCGGTGGCGCTGTCCGCGCTGAGCGGCGTGCCGGACGTGCCGGCGGCGATCCGCTTGTGCGCGTCCGGGCGCGAGCTGTCCGGGTCCGGGTTCGGCGGAGACGTCGAGATCGCCGTCGAGGTGGGCGCGTCAGACGTGGTGCCCGTGCTCGACAAGGGCGTCTTCGCCGCCGCCTGACACCGTTTTGAAGCCCGCCGTCGGGCACGATGTCGTGATGAGCGACGTGCTTCTGCGCGGCGGGCGCCCTTGGCGCAGCCCCACCGTGGCCGACATCCTCGTGCGCGACGGTGAGATCGCCGCCATCGACGCCGACCTGCCGGTGCCCGGCGGCGCCGAGGTCGTCGACGTGGCCGGGCGGCTGATCCTGCCAGGGCTCGTCGAGGCGCACTGCCACCTCGACAAGACGCTTTTCGGCGGCGACTGGGTGCCGCACACCGCCGGCGACGCGCTTGCCGACCGCATCGGCAACGAACGCCGCCGCCGCACCGAGCTCGGCGTGCCGGATGTGGACCGCATCACCGCGCTCCTGGAGCGGATGGTCGCGGCCGGCACCACGTACGTCCGCAGCCACACCGACATCGACCCGGCGATCGGACTGTCCGGAGTGGAGGCGGTCAACGCCGCGGCGGAGCGGCTGGCCGGCCGCGTGACGGTCGAGCAGGTGGCCTTCCCGCAGTACGGCATCCTCGCCAACCCCGGCACCGAGGCGGTGCTGGAGCAGGCGCTCGCGGCGGGCGTGGGCACGATCGGCGGGCTGGATCCGGCCGGCTTCGACCGCGACCCGGTGCGGCACCTCGACGTCGTGTTCGGCCTCGCCGAGCGGTACGGCGCGGGCGTCGACATCCACCTGCACGACGGTGGCACGCTGGGCATCTGGCAGCTGGAGCTGATCGCCGAGCGCACCAAGGCGGCCGGGCTCGACGGGCGGGTGACGGTGAGCCACGCGTACGCGCTGGGCCAGGCCGACGTCGCCACCCAGGAGCGGATCGCCGCGCGGCTGGCCGAGGCGGGTGTGGCAGTGGTGACCGCCGCGGTGTACGACTTCCCGGTCCCGCCGCTGAAGAAGCTCATCGCCGCCGGCGTGACCGTCGCCTGTGGACACGATGGGATCCGCGACCTGTGGGGCCCGTACGGCAGCGGCGACATGCTCGAACGCGCGATGCACGTCGCCTACCGGAGCATGTTCCGCCGCGACGAGGACATCGAGGTCGCGCTGACCGCTGCCACGTACGGCGGCGCGCGCGTGCTAGGGCTCCCCGCGTACGGGCTGGCGATCGGAGCACCCGCCGACCTCGTCGTCGTGGACGCGCGTACTCCCGCGGAGGCGGTGGTCGTCCATCCGGCGCGCGACCTGGTACTCAAGGCCGGTCAGGTCGTCGCGCGCGCCGGAACGGTCTGGTAGATGTCCAACCCAAGACGAGATGTGAGCTGCCGCGATGTCCGCCGTGGTCCGGACCGCTGCTCCCGCGGCCTCACCCTCTGCGGTCGCCCATCTCAGCCCCGAAAACCCAGCTCCCGCGACAGCTTCCGGTGTTCCTCCCAGCTTCTGCAGATCTTTCGAGGCGGGAGTCCGCGAGGCCACCCGCAGCTCGGCACCGTCGTCGCGGTCGGTGACTGCCGATCAGGTGCAGGCGGTGTGAGCTTCAAAATCTTGGTGAGTTAGCGAGTTATTTCGACGCTAACTTGCCAAGATCTGCCGGAGCGGGCTCCTGGGTTGAGCTGGGCGACCGCATAGGGTGAGGCGGCAACCGGGTCGAGGTGGGCGAATCCGTCCACAACCGAGCGAGGGTGGTCGCCGTTGCCGATGCCGATCAAGAAGATCGTGGGTGAGCTCGCCCACCGCGGAGGGTGAGGCCGCGGGAGCAACGGTCCGGACCACGGCGGACGTCGCGGTAGCCCGGATCTGTTCGAATTCGATCGTTCTGAACCGGGCCACCACGATCGCGCCCCACCCTGACGCCGAAAGGTCTCTCTAGAAAGCGAAGTGGCCGCGACCCTTTCGGGCGCGGCCACTTTCACACTGTCTGATCGGTCAGTCGTCGAGCCAGTCGAGGGAGCGGCGCTCGCCACGGCCAGCGGGCTGCTGCGGACCACCCCGACCGGTGCGCGGCCCGGCCTGGTCGTCGTAGTAACCGCCCTGGTCGTCGTAGCCGCCGCCACGCGGGTCGTATCCACCGCCGCGCTGCTGCGGCACCTGGTCGTAGCCGCCACGCGGGTCGTAGCCCGACTGCTGGTCGTATCCGTTGCCGCCGTAGCCGCCGCCACCCTGGCCGCCGTAGGCGCCGCCCTGCTCGTAGCCGCCACCGGCCGGCCGGGTGTAGCCGTTGTCCGCCGGGCCGTAGCCGCCCTGCTCGTAGCCGCCGCCCGCCGGGCCATACGCCACGCCACGGTCCGGCTCCGGCTCGCCGCGGTAGCCACCGCCACCGCCGTAGGGACCGGACTCGTAGGACGACGGCTTGGCCTGGCCGTAGGCGCCACCCTGGCCACCCGCGCTCTTGCCATCCCAGCGGCCGGTCGGCTCGTCGTAGCGGTCGCCGCCGCCGTATGCAGCGCCACCACCGGCGGGAGCGCCGTATGCGCCGCCCTGCGGCTCGCGGTAGTCACGGCTACCGCCGTAGGCGTCGTCGCCACCACGGCCGCCACCCGCATACGGGCCGGCGGGTGCGGCAGGGCTGCCGTAGCCACCAGGAGCGGCCGGGCCGCCGTAGCCATTGGCGCCGCCGCGGTCGTATCCGCCCTGACCGCCGGAGGGGCCGTAGCCACTGCCGCTGGTCGGTCGCCCGTACTCCCCGCCGGCCTGCGCGCCGTTGGGGCCGCCGTAGCCGCCACCACTCGTCGGACCGCTGGGCCCGCCGTAGCCACTGCCGCTGGTCGGGCCGCTGGGTCCGCCGTAGCCGCTACCGCTCGTGGGCCGCCCGTACTCCCCGGGGCCGCCGGCGGGGGCGCGGCCGTAGGTGCCGGCGCCGTTGGGGCCACCGCCGCCCGGACCGCCGTAACCGTTGCTCGGGCCCGGGGCCGCGCCGTAGACCGAGGTGGCGCCGCCGCCGGGACCGTATCCAGCGCCGGCCTGGCCGTTGTAGCCCGGGCTCTGCGACGGCAGCGGTGCGCCGTACGGATCGGGGAACTCGTCGGCGGGCGGCACCGGGCTGTGCATCATCGTCGGTGCGTCGGCGATCGAGGGGCGGCCGACCATCGTCGGTGCGGCCACGCCACCTGCGCCGGCCATCCGGGTCATGTCGTTGGCGGGGTGGTAGACACCCGCCGCACCTGGCACCGGCGTGCGGCCACCGGGGCGCAGCGGCTGGTCGTCGTCCAGGCCGGGGTCGCCGCCGTCCTGCTTGCGCCGCACGATGAGGAGCACGATCGCGCCGACACCGAGGGCGACGAGAAGGCCACCCACGATGATGAGGAGCCACGAGCCCATACCGCCGCCTTCAGAGTTGTTGGAGGCGTTGTTGGCGTTGAGGTCGGAGGCTTCCGGCGCGGCCTCGTCACTCGGTGCCGGCTCTTCGGACGGCGGAGCGGAGGCGGCCGCGGACGGCGTCGCCGCCTTCGTGGACTTCAGCGCGAATGTGCCGACCGTCACCGACTGCCCCGCGGCCCCGACGACCTTCTTCTCGTCGACCGGACCGTAGTCCTCGTGCTGCGCGCCGACGAAGATCTCGCCGACCGCGATCGGCTCGCCCTGGCAGCTGGTGAACCGGTAATTGCCGCTGCTGGTCGTCGTCGTGCTGCAGTTGTGGCCCTTGGAGTCGAGCATCGCGACGGACGCGCCCTCGATGCCCTCGCCGGTCGTGCTGTCCTTGACCTTGCCGGACACCTGCTTGACCGTCTGCTCCTGCTGCTGCTCCTGGCCGCGAACGGTCACCTGGGCCTGGGCGGTGTCGTTGTCGTCGTCCGCCTCGGCGGTGATCCGGACCGTGCCCTGCCGCTGCTGGCCGGCGCCGACGTTGCCGCCGACGAGCCGCGCGTTGAAGGTGACGGTCTCGTTGGGACCGATCTGCCGGGCGGGGATGTTGCAGTCACCCTGACATTGCAGTCCGTCGAAGGTCTCGACACTCACGGCGAATGTCGTCGGCTGGTTGTTGTTGTTTCTGACCGTGAACGACAGCTGGGCCTGCTGTCCAGCCTGGATGGTGCCGGACGAGAGATTGGTGATCTGCACGTCCGGGTCCTGGGCGAATGCAGCCGCGGGGAAGGCGACCGCGGCGCCGACAACCAGCGCCCCGACCACACCGGCGCGAAGCATCCAGGCTTGTCGGTGCGTAGTCACGTCCACCGCCCTTCCGTTTCTGTCATCCCGCTTGCGGCTGCCGCAGCGCAGCAACCAGCCCGTGACGAGTACACCGTCGGCAACTATGCCTTGTTTGGGGGTACCGGCGCGACCCAGGGGCGGGACGTTGTGGAGAAACAGAGGGTCGTATCGTCCCGACGTGTCCCCTGCGCACAATAAGTCCGTCGTCTTGGAAGCGGTCCTCGCAGAGCTAGACGCTGGGCGTACGCCCGACCGGTCGATGCTGCGTGACGCCGTCCGGGAGCTCCTCTCCGCCCTCGCGCGTCGCGCGCCGGGACGGTCCGTGGAAGTGCGGATCCCACCATACGGTGCGGTCCAGGTGGGAGAGGGTCCACGACACACCCGGGGTACACCGGCGAATGTCGTGGAGATGGATCCGGTCACTTGGGTCCGTTTGGCCACCGGTCGGATTGCCTGGGACGAGGCGGTTACGCAGGGACGCATCAGTGCTAGCGGCAACCGGGCAGACATATCCGCCTACATACCTATGTAACACCGTAGTAATTTGACGATCTCGGTAACGAGAGGAAGCCGAAAGGTGGCTCTCTGTTATCGGCTCTGCCTCGCGTACACTGTGGCGACAGGAAGTCCCGGATCAGCACTGAGGAGCGGCAGGTGCCCCGAGGCGACGGCCGGTTGAGCCACGACCTCGACCCCCAACGGCCCGGCCCGCAAGATGCTTGCGGCGTCTTCGGTGTCTGGGCGCCGGGGGAAGAGGTGGCGAAGCTCACCTATTTCGGTCTGTACGCGTTGCAGCACCGTGGCCAGGAGGCCGCGGGCATCGCGGTCAGCGACGGCTCCGGCGTGGTGGTCTACAAGGATCTCGGTCTCGTGGCCCAGGTCTTCGACGAGCCCACGCTGGCCAGCCTCCGCGGCCACCTCGCGATCGGGCACGCGCGCTACTCCACTACCGGCGGCTCGACGTGGGAAAACGCACAGCCCACGATCCGGGCGACGCCAGCCGGCACCACGATCGCACTCGCGCACAACGGCAACCTGGTCAACACCGCTCAGCTCGCGCGTGAGGCGACCTCGCGCGGGCTCAACTCCGACGGCGCCACGTCGGACACCGCGCTCGTGACCATGCTGCTCGCCAGCCGTCCCGACCTCTCTGTCGAGGCGGCCGCGCTGGAGGTCCTGCCTACCCTCCGCGGTGCGTTCAGTTTCGTGTTCATGGATGAGACCACGCTCTACGCCGCACGTGACGCACACGGCGTGCGCCCGCTCGTGCTGGGCCGGCTGGAGCGTGGCTGGGTGGTCGCCAGCGAGACCGCGGCGTTGGACATTGTCGGGGCCAGCGTCGTGCGGGAGGTGGAGCCCGGAGAGCTGATCGCCATCGACGAGCATGGCCTGCGTTCGGCTCGCTTCGCCGCCCCCGAGCCCAAGGGCTGCCTCTTCGAGTACGTATATATCGCTCGTCCGGACACCACGATCGCCGGCCGCAACATCCACGCCGCCCGGGTGCAGATCGGCCGCCAGCTCGCCAAGGAGCACCCGGTCGACGCCGACCTGGTGATCCCGGTTCCGGAGTCGGGCACGCCCGCCGCAATCGGCTACGCGGAGGGCTCCGGCATCACATATGGCGCCGGCCTGATGAAAAACCCGTACGTGGGGCGCACCTTCATCCAGCCGTCGCAGACCCTCCGCCAGCTCGGCATCCGGCTCAAGCTCAACCCGTTGCGGGAAAACGTCCGCGGCAAGCGGCTCGTCGTCGTCGACGACTCGATCGTCCGGGGCAACACGCAGCGGGCGATCGTGCGGATGCTCCGCGAGGCCGGCGCGCTCGAGGTGCACGTGCGCATCTCCTCCCCGCCGGTCTCCTGGCCGTGCTTCTACGGCATCGACTTCGCGACGCGAGCCGAGTTGCTCGCAAATGGCCTCGACGTCGAGGGCATCCGCCGCTCGATCGGCGCAGACACACTCGGCTACGTGTCGCTCGCCGGTCTCGTCGCCGCCACCGAGCAGCCGAAGACACGCCTGTGTCGCGCATGCTTCGATGGCGAGTACCCGATCGACCTGCCCGCCGGCAACCTGATCGGAAAACACGTGCTAGAAGGCGTCGACAAGCGCGTCGGCGCCGACAGCGGCTCCGCGGGGGCGCCGCATGACCACGAGGCCGGGGCCGACCGCTCCGCGCCTGGCGCACATCCACTCGTCGCCAGTCCCGGCGGCGGGGACGCGCTGCACCGCCCGTAGCCAGTTCGTCGAGAGATCCTCGACCGCTACCCGACGCGGCCCGCCGCGAATGCACAAAGGGGAGAACCGTGACGCACGTGACCGAGCGCAGCAGCAGCGCGGGCACCAACGGTGCCGGAAACAGCCGCCAGCCGTGGAGCGCCGGGTCGAGCCGGACCGGCCGCAAACGCACTGTGACGTACGCGGACGCCGGGGTTTCGATCCACGCGGGTGAGCGGGCTGTCGAGCTGCTGAAGTCCAAGGTGCATCGGACGCTGCGGCCGGAGGTCATGGGCGATCTGGGGGGCTTCGCCGGGCTGTTCCGCCTCGACGTCAAAAAGTACAAAAACCCGATCCTCGCCTCCTCCACCGACGGCGTGGGCACCAAGCTCGTGATCGCGCAGCAGCTCGACATCCACGACACCGTCGGCATCGACCTCGTCGCGATGGTCGTCGACGACCTGGTGGCGTGCGGCGCCGAGCCCCTCTTCCTGCTCGACTACATCGCCTGCGGCGAGGTCGTGCCGGACAAGGTGGCGGAGATCGGTGCGGGCATCGCCGACGGCTGCCGGTACGCGGGCTGCGCGCTCCTCGGCGGTGAGACGGCCGAGCACCCCGGCGTGCTGCGCCCGGATGAGTACGACCTGTCGGCCACCGGCGTCGGCGTGGTCGAGGAGAACGAGATCCTGAGCCGCGACCGCGTCGAGGTCGGCGACGTCGTGATCGCAATGGGCTCTTCCGGCCTGCACTCCAACGGCTTTTCGCTCGTGCGCCACGTGCTGCTCGGCGCCGGCCGCATGCGCCTGGACACGGTGGTGGACGACTTCGGTCGCCAGCGGACGCTGGGCGAGGAGCTGCTCACGCCGACCAAGATCTACGCGCGCGACTGCCTGAAGCTGATCGAGGAGTGCGAGGTGCGGGCGCTGGCCCACGTGACCGGCGGCGGCATCCCCGGAAACCTCGTCCGCATCCTGCCCGAGCACGTCGACGCGGTGGTCAACCGCTCCACCTGGAAGCCGCAGCCGATCTTCGAGCTGGTGCAGGCCAAGGGCCGGATCGACGACCCCGAGATGGAGTCGACGTTCAACATGGGCGTCGGCATGTTCGCGATCGTCTCGGCCGACGACGCCGACCGGGCGCTGGCCTTCCTGGCCGGGCGGGGCATCGCCGCTTGGCAGGCCGGCGAAATCATCGAGGGCACCGGCATGGTGCAGATGATCGGCCAGCACACTCGCGGCTAGGCCTAGGCACCGTCGCTGATCTGGAAAATCGGCGCGGGTGGATTCACCGGCGCGGATATATCCTAGATCCACGGGGGCGGCGGCGGAGGAGTTGCACGGTGGCGGGCCAGCGTCAGGCGTTCAGCGGGATGCGTGGCATCGCCTCCGTACCGACATACGTGGTCATGCAGCCCACGACGCTCTGCAACCTCGACTGCGCGTACTGCTATCTGCCCTTTCGTGCCGACGACCGCAAGATGCCGGCGAAGGTCGCGTCGGCGGTCGCCGGCGCTGTCAACGAGTGGGCGACGAGCCGCCGGTTTTCGGTGGTGTGGCACGGCGGTGAGCCACTCGCGGCCGGCCGGGAGCACCTTGCGACGCTGCTGGCGCCGTTCGGCCGCGACGTCGAGCATCACGTGCAGACAAACGCGACGCTGATCGACGACCGGTGGTGCGAGTTCTTCGCGGCGCACGAGATCCGGGTGAGCGTGAGCGTCGACGGCCCCCGCGCCCGCAACGGCGAGCGCGTCACGCGCGGCGGCCGACCCTCGTACGACCGCATCATGGCCGGCGTCGAGGCGTTGCGGCGGCACGGCATCGGGTTCTCGGCCCTCTGCGTCGTGGCGCGGCCGGAGCCCGGGCTCGCCACCGAGCTGTACGACTACTTCCTCGACCTCGGCTGCGACGTCCTCGGCATCAACATCGAGGAGCTGGAGGGCGTCAACGCCCGCTCCAACCGGCGCGACCCCGCCGCGGTGGCCGGCTTCTGGTCCGAGCTCGTCGGCGCCTGGCGGCGTGACCCGCGCATACACGTGCGCGAGGTGGAGTGGTCCCTGCGGTACGCGGCCGCGGTGCTCGACGGCACCGCCGACGAGGTGCTGCCCCGCCAGCTGGACCCCATACCCACGATCGGGTACGACGGCTCGGTCGTCCTGCTCTCACCCGAGCTGGCCGGCTTCACCGATCCCCGGTACGCGGACTTCACCAGCGGCAACGTGCTCTCCAGCCCGCTGCCTGAGATCATCGCGGGTGCGGCACACGGCACTCCTTGGGTGGCTGAGTTTCTCACCGGGGTCGAAGCGTGCCGGGCCAGCTGCCCCTACTTCGGCTTCTGCGGCGGTGCGCACGCCGCAAACCGCTACTTCGAGCATGGGCGTTTCGACGGTACGGAGACCGATCACTGCCGCAACAGCAAGATCCATCTACTAGAGGGAGTGTTGGACCATGCCCGAGACCACGAGCCACCACAAGCCGCGCGGCTGGGAGCGGGTGGACCCGTCTGACGTTCCCGATGCCTCCGCCGCCCTCCTCGATCCGGTGGCTCAGCGGGTGCACGCCGCGCGGGCAGGGCTGACCACGCTGCTGACCGAGGCAGAAGAGGCACGCCGGCAGCGCGCCGAGGCCGCCGCCACGGACTCCGGCGCGGTCTGCGCCTGGAACCACTTCGAGAACATCCCCACGTTCTACAACTGGAACAACCGGCCCCGTTGAGAAGCTGACCGTCACGCCGCCGAATCAGGGCACCCCGACGAGAAAGCGGGGTGCCCTGATTCGCGTCAGGTGAAGTGACGTGGAGCGGGCACGCATGAGCACGCGGGCTGTCACCGCGTGCTCAAGTGTGACTACCGGTCAGCGGGCGCGAGGCGCCCACTCGTCCGGATCGTCTGCGTCGTCGTCCTCGTCATCGTCGACGTACTCCTTGTAGTCGTCGTCGAAGTCGTGGTCCGACTTGCCGCTGCCGGAGAGTTCTCGCTGCAAGGCGGCGAGGTCGGTGTTCGGGGAGTGGTACTTCAACTCCCGGGCCACCTTTGTCTGCTTGGCCTTAGCACGGCCGCGCCCCATGGCTCGACCCCCTCGCACAGAATTCGGGGCAGCCCGAAGGCGGGCCCCGATGACGTCAGGCATCTCTCGTGGCTCTTACGGTACATGGGGATGCCACGGTTCGGCACCTCGGGTTACCCGCGCCACCCCGCGCGTCGCGCGAGATCGCCCGGATCCTGTCTCTCGGGCGGGTAAGGGTCGTTTTGCGGAAGCGGTCATGACGGCCCCATCCATCAGTTCAGGTGGATCGAACGGAGTCGGCCGACCTCTGCCATGCGCCGCTCGGCCAGGTGATCGGCGGCCACCGCGGGTGGTACCCCATCGGCGTCCGCGAGCCGCAGGATGTCCCTCGTCGTCTCGAAAATCCGGCTGGCGCGCAGCTTCGCCCGCTCGAAGTTGAAGCCCTCGATCTCGTCGGCGACCTGGATCACCCCACCCGCGTTGACAACGTAGTCCGGCGTGTAGAGCACGCCGCGGTCGGCGAGCAGCTTTTCGATGCCGGGGTGGGCGAGCTGGTTGTTCGCACCGCCGGCGACCACCTTGGCGCGCAGGATCGGCACGGTGTCGTCGTCAAGGGCTCCGCCGAGCGCGCACGGCGCGTACACGTCGATGTCGGAGGTGATGAGCGCGGTCGTGTCCGGGACGATGTCGACCTGCGGGTAGGACTGGCGCACGAACGCGACAGCCGACTCGTTGACGTCCGTGGCGACCACCTCGGCGCCGTCTTCGAGCAGATGGCGCACGAGGACCTTGCCCACCTTGCCGAGCCCGGAGACACCCACCCGCCGCCCGGCGAGCGTGGGCGCGCCCCACGTGTGCTCGGCTGCCGCGCGCATGCCCTGGAAGACGCCGAACGCGGTGAGGATCGAGGAGTCACCGGCACCGCCGTGCTCGGCGCTGCGGCCGGTCACGTAGCGGGTCTCGCGGGCCACGACGTCCATGTCCGCGACGTAGGTCCCGACGTCGCAGGCGGTGTAGTAGCGGCCGCCGAGGGACTGCACGAAACGCCCGTACGCCCGCAGGAGTGGCTCGGTCTTGACGCGCCCCGGATCACCCCAGATGACGGCCTTGCCGCCGCCGTGGTCGAGGCCGGCGAGCGCGTTCTTGTACGCCATGCTGCGGGAGAGGTCGAGCACGTCGCGGAGGGCGTCCTCCTCGCTCGCGTACGGGTAGAAGCGCGTGCCGCCGAGCGCGGGGCCGAGGGCGGTGGAGTAGATGCCGATGATCGCCTTCAGGCCACTTTGCTGGTCCTGGCAGAAGACGACCTGTTCGTGTGCGGGGGCGTCCTGGCCTTCAATGCTGGTGAACACATGCATGGCTGCCTCCGGGCAGTCGTTGTGCACCCTTTTGGGGTGCGGCGACTCGATCGGCCGGCAGGGTGTCGCCGACCCGGATCCGAGCCTAGTGCGACCGGTGGTGCGGACGGCTACCGCCAAAACGAACCTTCTCCGACCGCCCTCGCCATTCGTCGGGGTTGGTCCGAAGATCGGACGTGACCACCACGCTGTCCGGTTGAAGAAGGTTCGTTGGTGACGCCGACGTTGTCGACGTACCTTTTCGTGGGAGGATCGCGCCGTGCCGTCGCTGTTCGCTTCGTATTTGCGGGTCTATGAGCCGTTGACCGCCTTCGACCGCGACCGCCAGATGTTTTGGCGGCGGTACGTGCGAGAAGGCCGGGCGGTCGCGCCGATCGAAGGCCCTGGTCGCCAGCGCACCGCCGTGCTCGAGGCGCTCGGTGCCGGCTGGACCCGGCTGCCGGACCTGCCCGACGAGGCGTACGTGTTGGAGGCCGACGACACGTTGCTTGTCTGTCCCTGGAACCTTCGCGTCCGCGTGGCTGAGGCGGCGCTCAGCGCCAGGGACGGCGTGCCGTCGGTGCTTGCCGACGCGTTCGTGCCGCCGATCCTCGCCGGGCAGGCCAAGGCGATCGTCGAAGACTGGCGCAGCGGCGCCCGGGTGCTGGAGCACGGTGTGCCGCGGGTGCACGAGCAGATCGCGACGTGGGGTGTGCCGCTGCGGTGGTTTGTCTTCGTCGACGCGGACGAGCGCGAGCTTGTGACGCGGCGCGGGCGCCGGGCCCTGCGGTACCGCACGGAGATCTCCAAGGCGCGGCGGCGCGCGCACCGCGGCGTCTCGGTGCTCCGCAAGTCGGTGGGCGATGCGCCGATCACCGAGGCGGTCGAGGAGGGGGCGCGTTGGTTGGAAGAGTTCCACCCTAGGTCGGTGGTGGAGCTCGACTACGGCGGTCTCGTCGACCTTCTGTCGGACGAGGTGCTGGAAGCGGATGATTCGCCCAAACTGGTCGCCGCTGGGTTGGCCGGGCTGTCGCGGGGCGATGCCGATGCGGCGACCGAGGCGTACGAGAAGCTGGTGTCAAGATGGCGCGCGGTGCAGTTACTGGAACGGTGCAATTAAGGCCGATTTCATCACACTGGGCGCGCTCCCAATCGGCCAAAAGCACGTAGTTGGCTAATCACGAAGCGTGACAGAGCGTCCAAAAAAGACGGTTTCTGGCGTATAAAATCACCATTAATCGGTCATTGCTCATCCGTCCATCCAGGGACGTTAGGCCGTTCGGCCCATGTCGGACATCGGGGACTAGCCGGACCATGGGAGACGCGTCGGCCGGCGGGACCCCGGCCGATGTCTATAGGTATGTGGAGGAGTGACCGATGGCATCGCGTACGCATGAACCAGAGCCGCTACTCACGCCGGCCGAGGTGGCGTCGATGTTCCGTGTTGACCCGAAGACCGTGACCCGGTGGGCGAAGGCGGGCAAGCTCAGTGCGATCCGGACTCTGGGTGGCCACCGGCGTTACCGCGAGTCCGAGGTGCGCGCCCTGCTGCAGGGACAGATTCCTCAGCAGCGCCAGGGAGACTGACGGAGCGCTCTCCTAGTCGAAGCCTTCGTGCGAAGGGCGGGACACCCCAAAGGTGTCCCGCCCTTCGACTGTGTGGGAACTGTCAGGCCTGTGCAAACTCGGGATCCGGGCTGGCCAGGGCGCCGTCGCGGAGCACGAGCACCCGGTCGGCCATGTCGATGAGGCTGGCGTCGTGCGTGGCCACCAGGGCGGTCATGCCGCGCGCCCGCACCAGCGCCCGCAGCAGGTCCATTATGGACCGTCCCGTCTCGGAGTCGAGCTGGCCGGTGGGTTCGTCCGCGATGAGCAGCTGAGGGTCGTTGGCCAGCGCGCGGGCGACCGCCACGCGCTGCTGCTGGCCGCCGGAAAGCTCGTACGGCCGCTGCGCCGCGTGTGCCCCAAGCCCGACCATCTCCAGCAGCATCGCCACCCGCTCCTCGCGCTCGGCCGGCGGCACCTTGGCCAGCCGAAGCGGAACGCCCACGTTTTCCGCGGCGGACAGGATCGGGATCAGGCCGAACGACTGGAAGACGAACCCGATCGTGCCGCGCCGCAGTGACAGCAGCTCCTGCTCGCCAGCGGCGGTGACGTCGTGCCCGGCGACGTGCACCGTACCGGCGGTGGGGCGGTCCAGCCCGCCGATCAGGTTGAGCAGCGTGGTCTTGCCGGCGCCTGAGCGGCCGCGGATCGCCACCAGCTCGCCCTTTTCGGCCGTGAAGCTCACGTCGCGTACGGCGTGCACGACCTGGCTGCCGCTGCCGAAGTCACGGCAGACGCCCTCTACACGAACGATCACTTCTCACCATCCCCGCGGCGGACCTCGACATGGTCGGGTTCGAGATTGAGCTTGACCCGCTCGCGCAGCGCGAGGGTGTCCACGAAGGCGGCCGGCAGCTGCATGCGGCCGGCACGGTCGAGCAGCGCGTACTCCTCGGTCACCAGCTCGTGCGAGCCGTCGTCCGCCACCCGCGCCGAGCGGCGTACCTCCGAGGCGGTCCGGCCGTCGCGGATCGCGACCGTGCGGCGGACCTGGGACGCGACCTGGGCGTCGTGGGTGACCACGACGATCGTGACGCCCAGCTCCGCGTTGATCGTGCGGAGCGCGCCGAAGACCTCGCCGGCGGTGGCCTCGTCGAGCTCACCGGTCGGCTCGTCGGCGAAGAGCACCTCGGGGTCGTTGGCGACCGCCACGGCCACCGCACACCGCTGCTGCTCGCCACCGCTCATCTGGGTCGGCCGCCGGTTCGCGCAGTGCGCGACACCGACCATCTCCAGCAGCTCCTCGGCCCGCGCGCCGACCCGGCGCCGGGCCAGGCGCATCGGCAGCTCGACGTTTTCCTTGGCGGTCAGGTAGGGGAGCAGGTTGCGCGCGGTCTGCTGCCACACGAAGCCGACCATGTGCCGCCGGTACCGCAGGCGCCGCTTCGCCGACATCGTGAGCAGGTCGACGCCGGCCACCCGGGCGATCCCCGCGGTCGGCACGTCGAGGCCGGAGAGGATGTTGAGCAGGGTCGACTTGCCCGATCCGGAGGCACCCACGATCGCCAGCAGCTCGCCGCGGTCAACCACCAGGTCGAGCCCTTGGAGCGCGACGACCTCGATGCCGTCGGTCTTGAAGATGCGTACCAAGCCGTCGCAGACGATGTGGCCGCGCAGCCGGTCCGTGCCGCCGGCCCGCGCGGCGGCGCGCTCGGCCGCCCGCTGCTGCAACTCCGCCAGGCTCGGCGTATCCGTAGTCGCGGTCATTGGCCCTCCTCGCCCACGCGCAGCACCTCGCCGAGGCGCATCCGCCGGTTGACTACATTCTCGACGACAAGGGCAGCGGCCAGAGCGGCCACCACCAGCACCAGCACCGCGCCGATAAGCAGCGGATCGAGGGCGGTGCGCACGGCCGCGCCGCTGGTGAAGCTCGACAGGCCCAGCGCCGGCCCGATCACCCGGGGCAGGAACACACCCACGAGGCCGCCGGCGAGCACGGCGATGGTGACGAGGGGTACCAGCTCGTACACGAGCAGGCCGCGACCCTGGCGACCGGAGAGCCCGAGCGTGCGGAGGCGGGAGAGCACCTGCCCGCGTACCCGGGCGCCGGCCAGCACGGTGAAGCCGACCGCCAGCAGCGCCAGCGTGGTGGCGCCGACCGTGCCGGTGGTGAACGTGAAGCTGAGCACCTCGTTGGCACCCGTCTCTTCCAGGTCGCGGCGGTGGTCCGACCAGCTTGTGACCGTGACGGACGAGCCCGCTTGCGGGGTGCTCGCCGTGCGGAGCGCCTCGGGGCTCGCGTCGCCCGCCACCAGGAAGTGGTCCGGGGCGATCACGGCCGGGTCCGGCAGCGCCTGCCGCGGCAGCACGATGAACCGGCCCGACGCCGAGGGCACGCCCGGGAACGCGTCCGCGACGGCGGCGACGGTGAAGTCGTACGACCGGCTGCGGATGGTCGCCTCGCCACCGCCGCCCAGCTCGGCCGCCACGTCGGGGGAGACCAGCGCGGGCAGGGGACCGTCGCCGGGCCGCGCGTCGACGAGCGCCGCCGGCAGCGTGACGCTCACCCCGCTCGCCGTGGCCACGCGGGCGAGGGCGGCGGTGTCCACGACGGCCACCTGCACGCCGTTTTTGGCTCCATTCGCGGCGGTGTAGCGGGTCGCGGGGTCGACGGTCACGGGCGCGACGGCGGTCACGCCCGGGACGGCGGCGAGCTGGTCGGTGACGTCGGGCGCGAAGGCGTACCCGGACACTCGCGCGTCGGCGGGGATCTCCAGGTCGGCCGCGCGGTCGCGGGCGTCGCCGATCGAGGACATGACCACGCCGCTGAAGATGCCGGTCGCGATGGCGACCACCAGCACGGCCAGCGGTCCGATCGTGACCGGCGCGCCCCGTCCGGCGCGGGCAAGGCCGAGGAACGCGACCGCGCCGCGGGCCCGCGCGGCGAGCTTGCCGAGCTGGCCCAGCGGCCACGGGAAGACCCGCAGGGCGACGATCGCCGCGCCGACCGCGAGCAGGACGGGCACCGAGGCGAGGTACGGGTCGACGCTGCCGTCCGGGCTCAGGCCGCGCCGCCGCAGCAGGTACGCGCCGAGAACGGCGACCAGGATGAAGAACAGCTCGGCGGTGAGGCGGCGTACCGAGGGGCGGTGCCGCACGAGGTCCTGCCGGCGCGCCGTAAACGACAGCCGCCGCTGGCTCACCGCCGCGAGCACCGGGATCGCCAGCGTGGCCACCACACCCGCGCCCACGACGAGCCAGCCGGTGGCCGCCGGCCGGCCGGGTACATAGGTGCCCAGCAGCCAGCCCACCACCGTGGCCAGCGGGAGCACCACCAGCGACTCGGCCAGCGCCCGGCCGCCGATCGCGGCGATCGTGCCGCCCCGCGCGCGCAGCAGCGCGAACTCCTCCCGCCGCCGCTCCACCGCGAGCGCGGCGGCGAGCGCGATGAGACCGAGGAGCGTGGCGATCAGACCCGCCTGTACCACCGCCAGCAGCGCGGAGACCGCCCGCAGCTGCCCGTCGAAGCGGAGCAGCGTGGCGTCGAGGTTTGTCGACGTGGACATGCCCGGTACCGGCGGGGTGCGCTTGATCTCGGCCAGCGCGGTGGTGACCGCTTGGAGGCTCTCGCCGTCGAGGCGCTTTTCGTCAAGCCGGTAGCGCCAGGACAGTGCCGGCGTGGGCAGCCGCCGCGTCGCCAGCCCGAGGCCCGCGCCGTCGGTCATCGCCATCGCGGCGGCCGGGGTGTCCGGCGGCAGGCCGGGGAACGGCTCCAGCGCCAGGCGAATCGTGTCCCAGGCCAGGTCGTTGCCGTCGATCGGTTCGAATATGCCCACGACCACGACCTGGATGGATACGCCACGCGGCCCGGTCTGGGGAGCCGGGTCGACCCGCAGGACGGTGCCCACGGGCGCGGCGAGCTGCTTGGACACGGCCGTCGACAGCGCCACTTCGAGGACTTCGAGGTTGGCGTTGTTGGCCGGCCAGCGGCCGGTCGTGACGCGTACCCGATCGGGCATGCCACCCTGCGTCCGCAGGCCCAGCAGGGTGCGCGGGCCGGCCGGCGGGAGTGTGGCCCCTTCCAGCCCGGCCGTGAACCACCCCTCGCTCACCAGCTCGCGCAGCGGAGCGGGCATCCGGTCGCGGTACATCGGCACGGCATCCGCCGCGCTGCTCAGCGTGGGGTCGGCGTTGAGGTTCTCCGGTCGCTGCGAGAGCGTGATGTCCCGGGCCGCGTACGGCAGGCGGGCCACGTCCGCGTGCAGCGCGCGGTCGGTGAGGTCGTTGGCCAGCCGGGGTGCCGCCGTGATCAGCAGAGCCGCGACGAGGGCGAGCGCGGCGAGCAGGCCGAACTGCCCGGCGAAGACCCGGACCCGCCACAGCACCCCGCTCATGCGTCAGCCCCGATCCGCAGCTGGGCCGCGATCAGCCGTTGTCGGGCGGCGAGCGCCACCGACGCGCTGAGCACGAGCGTGAGCAGGAGGAGGCCGCCTGCGGTCGCGCCGACCGGAGACCACTCGATGGTCAGCAGCGGCTCCGGCACGGGCCGGCCCGCCGCGGGCGTGAGGATGACGAGCGGTGCCATTGTCGCGGCTACACCCACACCGACCACGAGTCCGACTATCACGCCCACGCCGGCCAGGAACGTCTGCTCGGCCACCAGCGACCGGCCGAGCAGGCGCGGGCTCGCGCCGAGCGTGTGGAGAACGGCGAGCTCGCCGACCCGGCGGCGGGCGGTGGCCCGGATGTCGACACCGATGCCCATCGCCGCGATGAGCACCGCGCCGAGGGCGGCGGCGAAAAGGGCCGCGCGGGCGCCCACGCCGTACGGGTCGCGGCCGGCGGCGTCCGCGGCGGCGCGCCGGTCGAGCACCTGGATGCCGGGCAGCGCGGCGGCGGCCGCGGCGGTCGCGTGTGGATCCGCGCCGGTGGAAAGCCACCACTCCTGCGGCTGGCGCACCTCGCCGTACCCGTAGAAGGCCTCCGCGGCCAGCGACGGCAGGTCGGCCAGGAGCGCGGCGCCGTCCTCGGTGCCGGGCACGGCGGCGACCGTACCGGCGAACCGGACGTCGACCTCGCCCTGCCCGAGCGACATGCGGGTCTCGTCGCCGCTGCCCAGCCGCAGTGCGGAGAGTGCCGCCGGCGTCGCGACCACCGGTACCGGCGCGGCCTTGCGGGCGCGGGTGACGACCAGAGAGACGGGCTGTTCGTAGCCCCACAGGCCGGCGTTCGGCTGGGTGTAGTCGACGGTCGGCACCGCGCCACCGGCCGCCTCGGCGCCCGCCCGGGTGCGTGCCTGCCACGGCCCGGAGGAGGCCAGGTCGACCGGGGTACCGTCCGCCACCAGCGAGCGCGCCTCCCAGTCCACCCGGAAGCCGGCCGGCCCGCTGCTGCTGACCAGGAAGCCGGCCAGCCGCACCGACTGCAGGTCCTCGGGCAGGTCGACCGCGAAGCGCAGGCGCTCGGCGTTGCGGCTGAAGCCGAGTGGCACCCTGCGGTACCCGCCCGCCACCGCGAACACCGCGTCGGTGTGCACCGCGGGCTCGGGCGGCGAGTAGAACTCGTTGGCCCAACCGGCCACCTCGGTCTCGACCTCGCCGGAGATCCGCCGCGTCCCGGCCGGCAGGTCGACGACCGGCGCTTCCACCCGGCCCTCGCTCAGCTTCGCGAAGAGACTCTGCGGGGAGCCGCCGGCCACGTCGTCGCGGATCCGCACCACGCCGGCCGCCTGGGCAGCGTCCAGGGAGATGACCGAGGCGCTCACACCCTCGGCGCCCAGCCGGAGGCTGTCCCGCCAGGCCGGCAGCACCGTCTCCGCGCCGGGCAGCGCGGCGACCTCGGCCGCCCGGCCGTCGGGCGCGAACCGCGTCGCCTCCAGCAGGCGCAGGTCGGCACCGACCTGGTGGTCGGCCTGGTCGACGAGGGAACGCTCGGACGTGCCGGCCAGGCACCACGCGAGCGTGCTGACCGCGACGGCGAGCGCGAGCAGTAGCACCGGACCGGCCTGTGGCCGCCGCCCGGCCTGCCACATACCGAAGATCGTCGCGGTCCACGGCTTGCGGTCGACCGCCCGCTCGGCCAGCCGGGTCAGCGGCGGCAGCGCCCGGAGCGCGATCGCCGCGCCGGCCAGCACGCCCAGCGTCGGGCTCGCCGCCAGCAGCGGGTCGATGCCGAGGTCGCCGCCGGCGAGCGGAGAGGAGTACTGCCGCAGCTGGAACCAGCCGAGCACGGCGAGGCCCACCAGCGCGATGTCCAGGCTCGCCCGCTGTGCGGCCGCGCGGCGGGTCGGCCGGGAGCGGCTGGCCATCTCCGCGACGTACGTGTCGCCGCGGCGCAGCGCGGGGCCGAGCATCGCCACCGCGCACCCGGCCGCTGCCAGTCCGGCCACCACCCAGGTCAGCGCGTCGAACCGGGGAGTGAGGCTGAGCGCGCCGGCGGCGAGCATGGGCACGCGGTCCACGTACCGGAGGATCTGGCTGGCCAGCAGCGGCGCGAGCACCGCGGCCGGCAGGACGACAAGCGCGGCCTCGCGTGCGGCCAGGCTGGCGAGCTGGACCCGGGCGGCACCGCGCGCCCGCAGCAGCGCCGTCTCGCCGCGGCGCTGCTCGGTCATGAGGACGGCGACGAGCACCAGCGCGTACCCGCCGAGCACCACCATCAGCAGCATCGGCGTGATGAGCGCCGAACGGCCGACCAGGTCCGCCCGCTCCAGGCGTCCGGTCAGCTGGTCCAGGCGCGAGGTGACGAGGCCGGACGAGCCCAGCCCGATCTCCTCGGCCAGCGTGTCGACGGTGCTGGTGGTCGCGCGTCCGACGGCGTCGAGTGTGGAGAGCGGGGCGCCGGCAAGGTCCGGCTCGACCAGCCAGGCGGCCGAGGCGCTCGCCGCGAAGCCGCTGAGGAAGTCGGCACGGTCCACGACGAAGGGCCCATAAGTAGAGGACTGTGGCGCGGCACCGTCCGCGACGCCCGGGGCGAGGCGCCAGAACGGTGCGTTCGTGTCGCGAGGCCGCCAGATACCGGAGACCTCGATCTCCGTGGACTTGCCGCTGAGCCGGTCGTGGATCGCGACCCGGTCGCCCACCTTGAGCCGCAGGGTCCGGGCGGCCGCCTCGGCGAGGGCGGTGCGCACCGGTGTCGCGCCCGGCTCAGGCCACGCGCCGTCCACCAGGTCGGCCTGCTCCCGCAGCCCGTCGAGGAACGTGACCGACGCGAAGACGACACCGTCCTTGTCCGGGCGGGCGTCGCCGACGTCGCCGGTGAGCTGCCTCCCGACGGCATACGCGGCCGTGGAGACCCGCGCGTCCAACCCGGCGAACCCGCCCGCGTAGCGGTCGTGGATCGCGGCGTCCCGCTCGGCGAACTCGCGACCTCCGGCCGGGCCCTGCACCAGGATCGACCGCTCCTCGGGCGTGGCCGAGCTGATCGCGCTGCGGGCGCCGGCGTCCACCACCTCGCGGCTGTAGTCGGCAAGGCCGGTGAGCAAAACGGTTGCGATCAAGGTCGCACCGGCCGCCGCGAGGAGAAGACTCTTTACTCCACGGGCGCGACGAAACACCAGCCTCATGCGTCTCCGTATCTCCGCCGCCTACGAGTGATGGATGATCCGGGTCGCGGAGAAGGTTGGCACGGTTACCGGAACGTAATCTGCGTGCGTGCGCTCCTGGTGCACCGCACAGTAGTGAGAAACCTACACTCTGATTGGCTCGCGGCCGTTAGCGTCGATACATGAGGGTCGCGCGTGGTCGGCTGCTCCAAAACGCCGCCGCCAGCCTGTGCATCCTCTTTGTGCTCATTGCGATTGCTGCCGGTCTGCCGGCGATTGACCGACTTCTGCCCGCCGAGCGGGCCGTCCCTTCACACCTTCCGTACGAGGTGGGAGGCGGTGTCTCGGTGGTGCCGCCGCCCGGGGCTGTGCTCGACGTCACCCGCACCCGGCCCACCGCCCGGCAGGGTACGGCGCTGTTCATCCTCGGCCCGGTCCGATACGTGATCGTGGTCGCGCCGTTCGACGGAGACCTCGACGGTGCCGTCGACCGGCTGCGCCGCAAGGTGACCAACGCGGACGGGCAGCTCGACGCAGGGCTGCCGGCGCTGACCGGCACGGGGCTGACCGGGCGCGAGGGCGCGTACACGACGCCGGAACGGGCCGGGCGGTATGCCGTCTTCCTCGCGCCAGACGTCTCGATCGAGGTGACCATCAGCGGCACCGAGTCCGAGCTCGAGGCGAGCGAGCCGGTGATCGCGGCGAGCATCGCGACCATCACGTACCAGGGGCGGCTGTGACGGCCACCGCCGGCTGCCCGGGCGGGCACGGTGTGCCGCCGCGCAGCGCCCGCACCGCACCCGTGCGCCCGACGCCGGCCTGGGCGCAGGCCCGAAAGTCGCTGCTGCTGCCGGCGTTCTGGATGGTGGCCCTGCTGATGGCGGTGGGCGCCGCGCGCACGGTGCTGCTGATCCGCCACGCGATTGCCGAGTACCCGGTGGCGACGACCGCCGCGCTCGCGCTCTTCGCCGTGTACGCGGTGCCCTTCTGGCTCTTCGTCTCCGCGCTCGACTACCTTGAGCGCGAGCCGCCGCTGCTGCTGGCCACCGCGTTCGGCTGGGGCGGCCTTGTCGCGACGACGGTTTCGGCCCCGGGCAGCATCGCGATCCAGAACATGCTCGCCAAGGTGTACTCGCCCGCCTTCGCCGCCGCGTGGGGCTCGGCCATCGCCGGACCCACCGTGGAAGAGATCGTGAAGACGCTCGGCATCGTCGCGATCGTGCTGATCGCCCGCGCACAGATAAACAGCGTGCTCGACGGCGTCATCTACGGGTCGCTGGTCGGGCTCGGGTTCCAGGTGGTCGAGGACGTCGTGTACGCGGTGAGCGCGGTCGCCGCCGCCGGCCGGGGCGACGACGTGGGGCCGGTGGTGGCCACGTTCTTCGTGCGCGGCTTCCTCGCCGGCCTCTGGAGCCACACGCTCTTCAGCGCGCTCGCCGGCGCCGGGGTTGCGTCGGTACTGGTGCGCACCGATCGCACGATGCGCTTCCGGATCGGTGTCGCGGTGGCCTGTTTCCTCGGCGCGTGGGGGTGCCACTTCGTGTGGAACTCGCCGCTGCTGACCGTCGAGGCCGGCGCCAACGGGTACGCCCTCATCGCGGTGCTGCTGGCCAAGGGCATCCCACCGCTGCTGGCGATCCTGCTGCTGGTACGCGCGGCGCGGCACCGCGAAGCCGACTACTACACCCAGCAGCTGGCGTCGCTGGGCGATCCGGACATAGCCACCCCGGGCGAGCTGCGGGTGCTGAGCATGGGACACCTGCGCGCCAACGCCCGGCGGTACGCCTACGGCCGGGTGGGCGTGCTCGGCAGGCGGGCGGTGCGCCGCCTCCAGCGCGCACAGGCGAGGCTCGCGCTGGAGCTGAGCCGCGCGCAGGTCACGCACGACGCCGCGGCGGTGGAGCACTGGCGGGACGAGGTGCTGCTGCAGCGGGCGCGGCTGCGCGCTCTCGGCCACCCGGAGGCGACAGCGATCGACCAGCGGCGTGGCTCGATGCGCCGCCGCACGCTGATCCTTACCGTCACGCTGCTCGTGCTGGCCGCGGCCTGCGCGGCGCTCTCGTTCTGAGGCGCGCATACATCAGGGGCGCCCCTCTGGGACGCCCCTGACTCTGTTCGGGTTGCGGGCTACGGGGTGGGCGGCAGGCCGCCGTCCCCTTCCACCACCTGGTCCGGCGTACCGTCCTCGTCCAGGTCGCTCATGGTGACGTTGACCTTGCCGTCGCCGTCCGTGTCGAACTGGTACAGGTCGGTCTTGCCGTCGCCATCGGTGTCGGCGGCCCACAAGTCGGTCTTGCCGTCGTTGTTGGTGTCCATCTTCAACAGGTCGACGCGCTGGTCGCCCCGGGTGTCCACCGTTTCCTGCGGCTCGCTCATGATCGTCCTCGCTTAGGGTGTCGTCTCGGTCCCAAGTCCTACGGCACCCTAAGCGGCGGTGACGATCCGTGCCAGCCGAGCGGGCGGTCAGCTCGCGGCGTACGGGTTGACGGGCTGCTGCTCGGGCGTGCCGTCGTGGTTGGTGTCGGTCACGGCGACGTCGGGCGTGCCGTCGTGGTTGGTGTCGACGAAGGCCACGTCCGGCTTGCCGTCGTAGTCGACGTCGGCGATCCAGGTGTCGGCCTTGCCGTCGTAGTCGGTGTCGAGCGTGACGTGGTCGACCCGGTTGTCGTCGTTCAGGTCGGCGGCGGCGTAGTCGACGCGGCCGTCCGCGTTGGTGTCGGCGAACGCGGCGTCCAGGTCGCCGTCGTCGTCGTAGTCCTTCAGGATCGTGTCGAGGCGACCGTCGTGGTTGCTGTCCACATAGGTCGTGTCGGCGTACCCGTCGCTGTCGGAGTCGTGCTGCACGACGTCCGCGTACCCGTCACCGTTGAGGTCCACCACCACGTCGGTCGAACCGTCGGGGTTCTTCTGGACGATCGAGTCCGGCTCGCCGTGGTGCGGCTCCTCGTAGTGCGGCTCGTCGTGGCCGTACGGCGGGGTGTCGTGGGTCGGCTGCTCGTAGCCGGGCTGGTCGTAACCGGGCTCGTGCCCGCCGTCGCCAGCGTGGCCGAAGCCCTCGTGTCCGGTGCCGGGGTCTTCGGTCAGGGTCGGGTCGTCGAACTCGCTCATCGTGGGCTCCGTTTCGGGTTTGCTTCGTTGATGAGGGAACCGTACGGCCCGGACACCACCCGAGGGATCCCGGAAACGTGCCACCCACGACGACTAGTGGCGGAGCTCCACGCCCGCCGCGACGAGGGCCTTGATGACGTTCGCCGACTCACCGAAGCCGATCACCAGTACCGCATCGGCCTTGAAGTCTTTGATCTCCTTGGCCCCGGCGGTGAAGTCGAGCGCGGCGTTCGGGTCCTCCGGCGGGTCATAGGTGAGCAGCTTCAGGTTGCTCGCGTTCACGCCGGCCTTCTCCAGCTCGGCGCGGACGTTGCCCTGCAGGCCCTCGCCGTACGAGTCCTTGCGGGCCACGATCGCGATGTGCTGCGGCCCGTCGCGCATAATCACGTCGGCGAGCGCCTTGCCCTGCAGCAGATCGGAGGGGGCGGTGCGGAAGTAGAGGCCCTTGTCGTCGATCTCGCTCAGCCCGGCGTCGGTGTTGCAGGGCGAGAAGAGGATCACGCCGGCCTTGACGATGTCCGGCAGCACGGCTCGCGAGATGCCCGAGGCGCCGGCGCCGATGATCACGTGTACGCCGGCGTCCACATGCGAGGCCACCGTCTGCTTGGCCTTCGTCGGGTTGGTGCCGTCGTCGCCGTCGATCCACTCGACCGGCTGGCCGAGCACGCCGCCGGCCGCGTTGATGTCGCGGATCGCGAGGGCCGAGCCGGCCGCCAGCGGCGGGTTGGCCAAGGCGAGGTCACCGGTCTGCGGCAGCAGCCCGCCGATCTTCAGCGGAGCGCCGGTCTGCTCGGCGTCGTCCTTACCCGGCCGCCCGGCCGGCGAGCGCTTGGTGGTCGTGGTCGACTCGTCACCCGCGCCCACGAACTCCGTCTTGCCGTCGTCGAGCCGGTCGCTGGCGTCGAAGTGCAGGGTGGCGTAGCTCGCGGTGGACGGCTCGCCGGCGTCGGTGAACCCGCCGCGCTTGAGCGAGACCCCGCGGTACTCGATGTCCTCGCCGGCGCGCGCGAGGGCGAGGCAGGACTTAGCCGTGTCGCAGCGCTCACCCTCTGTAGTCACGCCGTTGATGAACTTTGCGATCTCGCGAGGCGCGGTGCTGCCGGCGAGCTCGGCGGCGAGGGAGCTGATCACCACGGCGTCGTAGCTCTCGCCCGCGTACACGTAGTCGCCCAGGTCGGGGTCGATCGCGCGCAGCTGCTTCTTGAAGTCGTCGGAGAGCGGGGTGAGGGGCGTGGTGCCCTTCATGCCGGCAAGCACGCCGGCCTGGTCCTTGAACGAATCTCCGAACGAGTTGATCATGTTGCCGTCGGCCCCGTAGAGACGAACCGGCCCGGCGGTTGTCTCCTCCGGAGAGTCGTCGGTCCTTCCACAGCCCGCGATGGCGAGCAGGAATGCGGTGCAGGCGGCGATGGCAGCGCTGCGCGAGCGGTACATGGCGTGTCCTCCATCCCCGGGGGTCGGCGGGGGTCCGCTGGGGACACTAGCGTGCCACCCGTACGCAGTGTGACTGCGGTCGCTGGCCATTCTCGTACGGGCGGGTAACCTCCGCTGCGTGGAAGCTGTGACAGACGCCGCACCGGGGCCGTACAGGCTCGATCCGGGCGCGCTCGGCAACCGGATGGGGATCGTCGTCCTTGAGGCGACGCCCGAGCGGGTGGTGGGCACGATGCCCGTGGAGGGCAACACGCAGCCGATGGGGCTGCTGCACGGCGGGGCGTCGGCGGTCCTGGCCGAGACGCTCGGCTCGTTCGGCGCGGTCATGCACGGAAGTACGATCGGCCGCCCCCTCGCGGTTGGTGTGGATCTCAACGCAACTCACCACAAGGGCCTGCGCGCCGGCACCGTGACGGGTGTGGCGACACCGGTACACCGCGGCGGGACGATCGCCACGTACGAGATAGTCATCACGGACGACAAGGGCGACCGCGTATGTACCGCCCGCCTCACCTGCCTCCTGCGGGCGGCGGGCTGAAACCGCACGGCTGGTTTGAAGCCATTTCGTCCTGCGGCGCTTGACCCGGCGGCATACCCTTCGGCTCGTGACGGATGTTCCGCCCGAGGCGTTCGATGATGCCGCCCAGGTGCTCCGCAGCGCGCTGGCCGGCGACAGTGACGCCGTCGTCGGAGCGTTCGACGCGGTGGTCGACCGGGCCGGCGTGGCCGGTGCGTATGACGTGGCCTGGTGCATAGCGGCCACCATGGTCGGCGACAACGTGCAGCAGGGCCGCTGGACGCTCGACTTCCCTGGCATCGACGAAGCTCGCTACGATGCCCGCTGGGTCGCCCGGTTCGTGAGTGCGTACGCAAACGCTGACGCCTCGACCGGTGAGGCCCTCTTCGGCGCCGCGCTGGCCGACGGTCAGCTGCCCGAGTGCCTCCTCACCCTGGCCGGGTCGGCCGTCGCCACCCTGCGTCGCCGCGCCGCCTAGTCATCCCCGACGGCTCAGGCGCCCGTTGGGAGCTCCGCCAGGCGGCGGGCCAGAAAGCGGCGCTGAGGCTCCTGGCGCGCCAGCTCCAGCGCCCGTTCGTACGCCGCCCGCGCCTCGCCGGTGCGGCCCAGGCGGCGAAGCAGGTCGGCGCGGGCCGAGTGGGCCAGGTGGTAGTCGTCGAGTCGACCGTCGGCGAGCACCGCGTCCAGGGCCGCGAGGCCGGCGGCAGGGCCGTCGCGCATGGCAAGCGCCACGGCGCGGTTGAGGTGGGCGACCGGGGATGGGTCCGCGCGGACCAGGAGGTCGTACAGGTCGACGACGCGCCGCCAGTCGGTGTCCTGTGCCGCCGGAGCCTCGGCGTGGACCAGGGCGATCTCGGCCTGCAGCGTGTACGTGCCCACCTCGCCCGCCGACCGCGCGCGCCGCAGCAGCCCGGCGGCCGCGTCGATCTGGTCCCGGCGCCACAGCGAGCGGTCCTGGTCGGGCAGGAGCACGATCTCGCCGTCCGGGGCGGTACGGGCGTCCCGGCGCGAGTCCTGCAGCAGCATCAGGGCCAGCAGTCCCAGCACCTCGGGATCGGGCAGCAGCTCGGCCAGCAGCCACCCGAGGCGGATGGCCTCGTCCGCGAGCTCGGTGCGGACCGCGACCGGGCCCGCGGAGGGCGCGTAGGCCTCGGTGAAGATCAGGTACACCGTGCTGAGGACGGGGTCGAGGCGGCCGGGTAGCTCTGCGGGGACGGGTACCGCGTACCCAATCTTGTTGATCTTGATCTTGTTCTTGGCCCGGACGATGCGTTGGGCGACCGTCGGTGGCCCGGTGAGAAACGCTCGGGCGATCTCCTCGGTCGTCAGGCCGCACACCTCGCGCAGCGTCATCGCCACCTGGGCGTCCGGGGGCAGAGCCGGGTGGCAGCAGGTGAAGATGAGGCGGAGACGGTCATCCGGGAGATCGGTGTGCTCCTCGTCCGGTGCCTCTTCGAGCCGCGTCGCCAGCTCGAAGAGCAGCTTGTCGAAGCGGGCCCGGCGGCGCAGGCGGTCGATCGCCTTGAAGCGGCCGGCGGAGACCAGCCATGTGTAGGGGTTGGCCGGTGCGCCCTCGCGCGGCCACTGCTCGACCGCCGCCACGAACGCGTCCTGCAGCGCCTCCTCCGCCAGATCGAAGTCGCCCAGCAGGCGGATCAGCGTGGCCAGTACCCGGCGGGAGTGGGTGCGGTAGACGGCGTCGACATCGATCACGAGTGTTCGCGCATCAGGTCGATCACGGGCCGCACCTCGATGCTCCCGATGCGGGCGCTCGGGATGCGGCCGGCGATCCGGATCGCCTCGTTGAGGTCGCGGGCCTCGATCAGCATGAACCCGCCGAGCTGCTCATTCGTCTCCGCGAACGGGCCGTCGGTCGCGGAGAGCCGGCCGTCGCGCACACGTACCGTCACCGCGGCGTGCACGTGCTCCAGCGCCTCGCCGGCGACCAGGTGGCCGCTCGCCCGCAGGTCGTCCTCGGTGGCCGTGACCTCGTCGATCAGGGTGTCGACCTCGGCCTGCGACATCTCCGAGAAGCGCGCCTCGTCGGCATAGAAAAGGCAGACGTACTTCACTGTCGATTTTCGCCCTCACCGCTCGACTACGTCCCGAAGCACCAGCTAACCAGACGGAGGGACGCAACATGGACAAGGTCATTTCGCGGGACGGCACCTCGATCGCGTACGAGCGGGTGGGCAGCGGACCCGCCCTCATCGCGGTGGACGCGGCCGGCAACTACAGCGGCTTTCGGGCGCTGCCGGCCCCCGTCGAGCTGCTGTCCGCCGACTTCACGGTGTACGTGTACGACCGGCGCGGGCGAGGTGCCAGCACTGACACGGCGCCGTACGCGGTCGCGCGGGAGGTGGAGGACCTGGCCGCGCTGATCGAGGCCGCCGGCGGCTCGGCGTTCCTCTACGGCCTCTCGTCCGGCGGCCTGCTCGCCCTGCACGCGGCCGCGAGCGGGCTGGCAGTACCCCGGATGGCACTGTTCGAGCCGCCGATCGAGCCGGTGGAGACGCCCGCCGGCGAGAGCGGGTTCACCACGCAGATCGCGGCGCTGGTCGAGGCCGGACGCCGGCACGACGCCGTGGAGGCGTTCCACCGGGGCATCGGGGTACCCGACGAGATCATCGAGGGCATGGCACCCCACGTCTGGACGGCGCTGGAGGCGGTCGCGCACACGCTCGTGTACGACTGCCGCCTCTCCGACTCGATGTCGCTTCAGCTGGTCCGCTCGGTGCCCGTGCCGACGCTGGTCATCGACAGCCACGGCAGCTCCGGCGCGCTGGCGGACATGGCCGCGGACGTGGTGGCGACGCTACCGCAGGGCACGCGCCGCAGCCTGGTCGGCGAGTGGCACGGGGTGCCGCACGAGACCCTCGCTCCGGCACTGGCCGGGTACCTGCTCTGAGCACGGGACGAGGCCGGCGGTGGCCGCCGCTGGCCTCGATGTCCATCCGGCCCGGGCAAAGCAAAACGCCCACCTGCGTTTCCGCTGGTGGACGCTGCTGTAGCCCGGCGAAAGGCTATGTGGCCAGGGGCGGGGTCGAACCGCCGACCTTCCGATTTTCAGTCGGACGCTCGTACCAACTGAGCTACCTGGCCAGGGTCTCTGCTGATGTTAACCGCGGTCCTGACGGGACTTGAACCCGCGACCTCCGCCTTGACAGGGCGGCGAGCACTCCAACTGCTCCACAGGACCTTGCTACTCCGGCTGGGCCGGAACCGTGCCCCCAACGGGATTCGAACCCGTGCTACCGCCTTGAAAGGGCGGCGTCCTGGGCCACTAGACGATGAGGGCGGGCCCCGCCATCATTGCACATCGCAAGTCTGGCAGCTTTGCTCCCATCCGGCCCCGCCGGAGGCTCCGAAAGCATACGTGACGTGCAACCGTCCTTCCAAACCGATACTGGGCGCGTCACATTCCCGTGCGGACGACCATAAGATCGGCGCGCGTCGCCGCAGGTCAAGTGGGGCCAGGTGGGTCAGCGGAGGAGCACGATCCCGTACTTGCGCTTGAGTTCGCCCACGATGGCGGGGCAGGCCGACAGTGTGGCGGCACGGTCGCCGCCGCCGTCGTGCAGCAGCACGATCGAGCCGGGACGGGCCTGGTTGATCACTCGGGTGCGGATGGCCTCGGGGCTGGGCTTCTTCCAGTCCAGCGGGTCGACGTCCCACCCCAGGGGGGTCATGCCCAGCTCGCGGGAGACCTTGATGGCGGCCGCCGTCCACATCCCACCGGGGTGACGGAAGAACTTGATTTTCGCGCCGGGCACGGCGCGCCGGATCTCGCGGTTGGTGGCCTCGAGGTTGGCGCGGATCTCCGCCTCGGGCTTGGTGCCCAGGTCGAGCTCGTGATGCCAGGTGTGGTTGCACAGCGTATGGCCCTCGCGCACGATGCGTGCGACCAGCGCCGGGTACTGGTGCACCTCGGTACCCACGAGGCAGAAGGTCGCCTTCACGCCCTTGCTGCGCAGTAGGTCGAGCACCTTCGGCGTCCACGTGGGGTGCGGGCCGTCGTCGAAGGTCAGGGCGACCTTGCGGCTGCCGGTGAGCTCCCGCGTGACGATCGGTCCGCCCTTCGGCGGCTTGGGCGCCTTCGGCGGCGGGGTGGTACGGGCCGAGGCGGACGGCGACGGCGTACGGGGTTTGTCGGGCGGGGCTGAGGTGGAGGGCGTTGCCGGCATGCCTGGGCCGGTCTCCACGAGGATCGTCTCGACTGGCTCCCGGCCGAGCGCCCAGCGGCCACCGACCAGCAGCGCAAGGACGACAAGCGCGCTGACGATGGCTGCTCGGTGGGTCACGTCGCGTACTCCCGACGTTCGGGAACAGAGCGACAAAACCCTACTAGAGTGCCCGGTGAGAATCGAGGTTGAGCTTTGCCATGACGCCTGCCAACCACGGAGCGTATTGGTCAGGCTCCGCGCCGATACCCGCCCGGACCTCGTTGATGGCGACCCACCGCAGCTCGGCGACCTCGGCCGGGTCGGGGCGCATCGGGTGGTCGGCGCCGATGTGGCCGAGCAGCACGTGGTCGTACTCCACCTCGACACGGCCGGTGACCGGATCCTCGGCGCGGTACACGTACACGCCGATCTCGGCCAGCGGGACCGGGCCCATGCCCAGTTCCTCGCCGAGCCGCGCATTGGCGGCGTCCGTCACCGCCTGGCCGGGCGTGGGATGCCCGCAGCAGGCGTTGCCCCACCGCAGTGGAAAGCGGGTCTTGACGGCGGCTCGCCGCTGCAGCAGCACCTGCCCTTCGCCGTCAGCGAGCAGCACGGAGAACGCCCGGTGCAGCATGCCGGGCGCGCGGTGCGCGGCGTCGACGGTGGCCTGGCCCACCGCGTCTCCGCCGCCGTCCACGAGCTCGACGAGGTGTGCCTCGCGGTCCGCCGTCATTTGGCGCGCCCCGTGACCCGCTGTGCGGCGAGCTTGCCGGAGATGAGCACCATGGGCACTCCCACGCCGGGTTGCGTGCCCGAGCCGACGAAGACGACATTGTCCAAAGTGGAATGCATGGTGCGCGGCCGGAACGGGCCGGTCTGCCAGAAGCTGTGCGCCGCGGCGAAGGGTGTCCCCGCAGCCATCCCCTGGTCCGCCCACTCGGCCGGAGTGACCACATGGGACAGCTCTACGCCGGCGCCGAAGCCCTTGTAGCCACGGGCCTCCAGCACCTCGATGAGCTCCGCCGCGTACCGCTCGCCGAGCCCACCGCGCCAGTCCAGGTGGCGGCCGCTGATCAGGTTGGGCACCGGGGCGAGCACGTAGTAGCCGTGGCGGCCCTCCGGCGCCAGCGAGGGATCGGTGCGGCTGGGGTTGGTCACCAGCAGCGACGGGTCGGACATCAGCCGGCCGCGGCGGATGACGTCGTCGAACGCCGCTTCCCACGTACGTCCGAAGTGGAGGTTGTGGTGCGCGATCTGCCGGTACTCCTGTGTGGATCCGATGTGGAGCACCACGCACGACGGCGAGTAGCGCAGCGGGCGGTGGCGTCGCGGCGGCAGCAGGTCACGGCGGGCGATCGGCACGTCGGGGTTGAGCACCACGACATCGGCGGGAATGCGCTCGCCGTCGCCGGTGCGTACCGCTACCGCGCGGCCGGCGGAGGTCTCCACGCGGGTGACCGTCGTGCCGTACCGGATCTGGACGCCGTGCTTCTCCGCGGCGCCGGCGAGCGCCCGCGGCACGGCGTGGATGCCGCCGCGCGGGAAGTACACGCCGGCGACCGAGTCGAGGTAGGCGATGACCGTGTAGACCGCGAGCGCGTCGCGCGGTGCGAGGCCGGCGTACATGGCCTGGAACGAGAAGATGCGGCGCGTGCGGGGGTCGGCGAAGAACTGGTCGATCTTCGACTGGAGCCGTCCGAACGCGCCCATGCCCAGCAGCCGCAGCAGGTTGGCGTTGAGCAGGTCGGTGGGGGAGTCGAGGTTGCGCTCGACGAAGTCGGTGCGCTCCAGCTCCCACAGCCGCTTCGCGTACTCGACGAAGCGCAGGTAACCGTCCGCTTCGGACGGTCCGCACACGCGGGCCACCTCCGCGGCCATCCGCTCCGGCTCCGTGATGACGTCCAATGTGGAGCCGTCGGGATAGTGCGCCCGGTACGCCGGGTCGAGCTTGCGGAGCTCCAGCCAGTCGGGCAGCCGCTCGCCCACCGCGTCCAGCGCCTCGGCGATCAGGTCCGGCATCGTGAGCACGGTCGGTCCGGTGTCGAACTCGTACCCGTCCACACTCAACCGCCCGGCGCGCCCACCCGGCACCGCCTCGCGTTCGAGCACGGTTACCTGGCGGCCCGCGCCGGCCAGGTAGAGGGCGCACGCGAGACCGCCGAGGCCGGCGCCGACCACCACGACCCGGTCGGTCCGTCCGCTGACTGTTCGCTCGGTCACCACCGATCGAGCGTAGCGACTACCTGCGGAAATGCCGTACGTCCTACTGCTTCCCGGCGATCCTGATCACCCGTTGGTGGCATGCTGGCGACATGGTGCGGCAGGTGGACATCGTGGTCGTCGGGCTGGGCGTGGGCGGCGAAGAGGTGGCCGGCAAGCTGGCCGAGGCCGGCCTGTCGGTCGTCGGCATCGAGCACAACCTGGTGGGCGGCGAGTGCCCGTACTGGGGGTGCGTGCCCAGCAAGATGATGATCAGAGCGGGCAACGCGCTCGCGGAGGCGCGGCGGGTCGAGCTGCTGGCCGGGCAGGCGCGGGTGGAGCCGGACTGGGCGCCGGTCGCCAAGCGGATCCGCGAGGAGGCCACCGACACCTGGGACGACACGGTGGCTGTCGACAGGTTCACCGGCAAGGGTGGGCAGTTCGTCCGGGGGTACGGCACGGTGGTCGGCCCGGGGCGGGTCGAGGTGAGCGGCGAGGTCTACGAGGCCAGGCGCGGGATCGTGCTCGGCACGGGCACTTCCGCGGTGGTACCGCCGATCCCGGGGCTCGCCGGCACGCCGTACTGGACGAACCGCGAGGCCATCGAGGTGGAGCAGCTGCCCGGCTCGCTCGCAGTGCTCGGCGGCGGTGCGATCGGCGTGGAGCTGGCGCAGGTGTTCGCCCGCTTCGGCGTACGCGTCACGGTGATCGAAGCGCTCGACCGCATCCTCGCGCTGGAGGAGCCGGAGTCGTCCGAACTGGCCGCCGCGGCGCTCGGCGGGGACGGGGTGGAGCTGCGCACGGGCGCGCGGGCGGAGCGGATCGGGTACGAGGGCGGCGAGTTCACCGTGCACCTCGACAAGGGCGTACCGGTCGTCGCGGAGCAGCTGCTGGTGGCGATCGGGCGGCGTGCACAGCTCGGCGAGCTGGGCCTTGAGTCGGTGGGGATCGACTCCGCGGCCGACCACATCGACGTCGATGACCGCATGCGCGCCGGCGCCGGAATCTGGGCGGTCGGCGACGTCACCGGGCACGGCGCGTTCACGCACATGGCCATGTACCAGGCAGGCATCGCGATCCGCGACATCCTCGGCCAGGAGGGGCCGCCAGCCGACTATCGGGCGGTGCCGCGCGTGACGTTCACCGACCCGGAGATCGGTGCGGTAGGGCTGACCGAGGCGCAGGCGGCCGAGCGCGGCATACCGGTGCGTACAGGTCTTTCCCAGGTGCCCAGCTCGGCGCGGGGCTGGATCCACAAGGCCGGCAACAACGGCTTCATCAAGCTTGTTGCCGACGCGGAGCGGGACGTGCTGGTCGGCGCCACCTCCGCCGGGCCCGTCGGCGGCGAGGTGCTCGCGCCGCTCACGCTTGCGGTCAAGGCGGAGGTACCGGTGGAGACGCTGCGCCACATGATTTACGCATACCCGACGTTTCACCGCGCGATTGAGGATTCCTTGCGTGATCTGCGTTAAGAACTCGCCTGTGAGCTGGCTTGAGGTGTCAGTTCTTGCAGGAGCTTGCCGTACGATTTCGCCGTTGGTGAGCGAGTCGCCTTAGCGCCCCGCGAGCAAGCGAACCTGGAGAAACAGTGACACGACGCCTAACCGAGGTCGCCAAGAAGGCGGGGGTCAGCGAGGCCACCGTGAGCCGCGTGCTCAACGGCCGCGAGGGCGTGTCTGAGGCGACCCGCGCCGCGGTGTTGACCGCGCTCGATGTGCTCGGCTACGAGCGGCCGTCCAAGCTGCGCGGTGAGCGCGCCAGGCTTGTCGGCCTCGTCCTGCCCGAGCTGCAAAACCCGATCTTCCCGGCACTGGCCGAGGCGGTGACCGGTGCGCTGGTGCAGCGCAGCCTCTCGCCGATCCTCTGCGCCCGCACGATCGGCGGTGTCTCCGAGACGGACTTCCTGGAGATGCTGCTGGAGCACCAGGTGTCCGGCGTGATCTTCGCGGGTGGCAACTACGCGATGGCCGACGCGCCCCACGACCACTACCGCACGCTGCGCGAGCGAGGGCTGCCGGCGGTGCTGGTGAACGCCGGTGTCGAAGGGCTGGGCTTCCCGAGCGTCTCCACCGACGACGCGGTGGCGGTGGAGCAGGCGTTCGCGCACCTTGTGTCGCTCGGCCACCAGAAGGTCGGCGCGCTGCTCGGCCCGGAGGACCACGTGCCCTCCCGCCGCAAGCTCGACGCGCTCATGGCCGCAGCCAAGGGCAGCCCGGACGTGACCTGCGACGTCGAGCGGGCGAGCTTCTCGATGGAGGGCGCGCGGCCCGCGGCCACCCGGCTGGCCGAGCGGGGGTCACCGGCATCCTCTGCGCCAGCGACGTGCTCGCCCTCGGCGCCGTGCGTGCGGTGCGGCGTCTGGGCAAGCGGGTGCCGCAGGATATGTCGATCGTGGGCTTCGACGACTCCGCGATCATGACGTGCACCGACCCGCCGCTGACCACCGTCCGCCAGCCGATCGAGGCGATGGGCCAGTCGGTGGTCGACCTGCTCGTGCAGCAGATGGAGGGGGTCGGCGTGCCGTCGGAGGAGCTGTTCTTCGAGCCCGAGCTCGTGGTGCGCGGCTCGACCGCGCCGGCACCCAGGACCTGACCCGCGGAAAACTCGACCCTTCTCGGGGCGTCCCACCTGTCCGGTGGGGCGCCCTGATTGTTTCTGCATTGTGTCACGGTTCTTTCAGATACTAGTCGGATTCTTGCGTACTCAAGTTTGGCTTTGTATCGTCATCGCCACGAAACCCGGCAGGCGCAGGTCTGGAAGACCACCACGACAGAGTCGAGGGAACGAATGTCCACAGGAGACAACTGGTGGCGCAGCGCCGTCATCTACCAGGTCTATCCGCGCAGCTTCGCCGACGGAAACGGTGACGGGGTCGGTGACCTGGCCGGGGTCCGCGCCCGCCTCGACCACCTGGTCCAGCTGGGTGTGGACGCGGTGTGGCTGAGCCCGTGGTACCCGTCTCCGATGGCCGACGCCGGCTACGACGTCGCCGACTTCCGCGACATCGACCCCGTCTTCGGCACGCTCGACGAGGCCGAGGCGCTGGTCGCTGAGGCGCACGAGCGGGACATCCGGATCATCATCGACATCGTCCCCAACCACTGCTCCACCGCGCATCCGTGGTTTGAGGCGGCGCTGGCGGGCGGGCCGGAGCGGGAGCTCTTCTGGTTTCGTCCCGGCCGCGGGCCGGACGGCGAGGAGCCGCCGACCGACCTGCGCTCGATCTTCGGTGGCCCGGCGTGGACCCGGGTCGGCGACGGCGAGTGGTACCTGCATCTCTTCGCGCCGGAGCAGCCCGACTTCAACTGGGCCAACCCGCGGGTGCGCGAGGAGTTCGAGGACATCCTGCGGTTCTGGCTCGACCGCGGGGTCGACGGCATCCGCATCGACTCGGCGGCGCTGCCGGTGAAAAACCCGGCCCTCGACGGGATCGAGGCGTACACCGACCAGGACGGCGTGCACGAGATCTACCGGTCGTGGCGGCGGATCGCGGACAGCTACCCCGGTGACCGGGTCCTGATCGGGGAGGTGTGGCTGCCCGATCGGGAGCGCTTCGCCAAATATCTGCGCCCCGACGAGCTGCACACGGCCTTCAACTTCGACTTTCTCTGCTGCCCGTGGGACGCGGCGGCGATGCGCGAGTGTGTGGACGCGACGCTGAGCGCGCACGCCCCGGTGGGTGCGGCGGCCACGTGGGTGCTCTCCAACCACGACGTGACCAGGCATGTGACCCGGTACGGGCGGCTGGACAGCTCGTTCAGCTTCGCGAGCAAGCGCGAGGGCGTGGAGGCGGACCTGCAGCTCGGTGGGGTGCGGGCGCGGGCGGCCGCGCTGCTCACGCTGGCGCTGCCCGGCTCGGCGTACGTCTACCAGGGCGAGGAACTGGGCCTCTGGGAGGTCGAGGACATCCCGCACGAGCTGCGCCAGGACCCGATGTGGCACCGCTCCGGCCACACCGACCCCGGGCGGGACGGCTGCCGGGTGCCGCTGCCCTGGTCCGGAAATGAGCCGCCGTTCGGGTTCAGCCCCGTGGGCGCCGCGGCGTCACCGTGGTTGCCCCAACCGCCAGATTGGAAGGATCGCACGGTACAGGCGCAGTCGGGTGATCCGTACTCCATGTTGGAGCTTTATCGGACCGCGCTGCGGATCCGGCGCGCGGAGCCCGCCCTCGGCGATGGTGGTATGCGCTGGATGCCGGCGCCCGACGGCGTCCTCGCCTTCGCGCGCGAGCCCGGCTTTGCCTGCGTCCTCAACCTATCGACGGCGGCGGTCCCGCTGCCCGCCCACGAGGAGGTGCTGCTCGCGAGCGGGCCCCTCGACGGCGACTCGCTGCCCGTCGACACCGCGGCCTGGCTGCGCCTGGACAGCTAGGCCCCCTTGAGCGGTTTGTGAGTGGTTTGCCGCCGCCGGGACAGTGGCGACCGCTCACAAACCCCTTTATCCGTTTTCAGCGTTTTGACCACATAGCGTGGTCGAGGCCAGCATGATTCCCCTTGTTCGGTTGCACGAGGAACGGGGTGTTCATGAGGCTTAGTCACGTTCTCCCAGCCGGTGCTGTGGCCGCAGTGCTGGCGTTTGCCGGCGCGCCCGCCGCGTCCGCCGCCACCAGTGCCGAGGGCAAGCCGTCGGTGACCGTCATCGCGCGTGGGTTGGACAACCCGCGTGGCATCGCGGTGGGTAGGCACGGATGGCTGTACGTCGCCGAAGCCGGCCGGGGCGGAGACGGCCCCTGCATCGAAGGCCCCGAGGGGGACCGGCAGTGCCTCGGCGCCACCGCCGCGCTGACCGCGATCCCGCCGCGGCTCGACCGGGGTGCGAAGCCGCACCGCGTGATCACCGGCCTGCCCTCGCTCGCCACTGCGGAGGACGGCAGTTCCGCGATCGGGCTCCACAAGATCTCACCGGCCGGCCCCGGGCTCGTGGCCACGATCGGCGGCGCGTTCAACCTGGAGACGCGCGACTTCCTCGGCCCAGGCGCGCGGTTGATGGGCCACGTGGTCGGCTTGCACCCGAGCGCGCGGGCGGCCAAGGTCAAGCCGATCGCCGACCTCAACGCGTACGAGACCGCGAAGAACCCGGACAAGGGCGAGGTCGACTCGAACCCGTACGGCATCCTGGCCACGCCGTTCGGGGCGTACGCCACCGACGCCGGCGGCAACGACCTGCTCAAGGTCAGCTGGCGCGGCAAGGTCTCCACGGTGGCGGTCTTCCCCGACCTGACCGTCCCGTCGCCGTTCCCGCCGCCAGGGTCCACGATGACCGCGCAGTCGGTACCGACGACCGTGGCCCGGGGTCCCGACGGCGCGCTCTACGTGGGTGAGCTGACCGGCTTCCCGTTCGCGATGGGGGCGGCGCGGGTGTGGCGGATCGTGCCGGGCAAGGCGCCCAAGGTGTACGCGACCGGCTTCACGAACATCGTCGACATCGCCTTCGACCGCTGGGGACGCCTGCTTGTGCTGCAGATCTCCAAGAAGGGCCTGTTCGCCGGTGACCCGAATGGCGCGTTGATCCGGGTGGACGTCAAACGAGGTGCCAAGCGGACAGAACTCGCGAAAGGGAAGCTGACCTTCCCGGGCGGCCTGGCGATCGGCGGGGACGGCTCGATCTACGTGACGAACAAGTCAACCGCCGCTGGCGTCGGCGAGGTCCTGCGCATCCGCGCCTGACCTGTCGCTCGTCGCGCTCAGGGCGTCCCGCTTCGGCGGGGCGCCCTGCCGTCGTTTCGGGGCTCTCTTCGCATTTCGCGGGCCACCCGCATGAGGCTCCACGTGCTCGGGAAGCCTTAAGGGACGTCGGGACGTGCGCAACCCGTCTACGATCGTCCGGAACGAGTTTGAGGTGTGTCGTTGTGCGTGGGGTCACACGGATAATCGCTGTTCTGGTATAGAGATTTCACTTAGCGTTGAATTGCGTAAACCGTGGATGAAATCTCGGTGGGGGACGGCGATGGCAATCACGGAAGAGGTCACGCGGCCTGCCGCGAGTCCGCAGAAAGCACCACCAGGGAGGCTGGGACCGACTCGGTCCCGGGCGGCACGCCTGCGTGAACTCGTCATCGAGGTGATCTTGATTGCCTCGATGATGGTTATTTACCAGGGGATTCGTCATCTTGCCGACGGCCAAATGGGTGTGGCTTTCCGTCATGCGGACTGGGTGTGGGAGGTCGAACGGGCACTTCGCCTGCCCAGTGAGGCAATGATCCAGGAGTGGGCGCTGTCCTGGGGTGCGACGGCACGCCTGGCCAACCTCTACTACGTCGGCGTCCACTTCCCCGGCACGCTCTTGGCGATGGTGTGGCTGTGGATCCGCCACCGGCCGGACTACCTGCGCATGCGCACCGAGATGGCGGTCCTCACGGCGGCCGCGCTCTTCGTGCACGTCATCTTTCCGCTCGCGCCCCCGCGGCTTGTCAACAGCTTCGGCATGGTCGACACGATGATCCTCACCGGCCCGTCGGCGTACCCGGACAACAGCACCGACGGCGTGGCCAACCAGTTCGCCGCGATGCCCTCGCTGCACGTCGGCTGGGCGCTGCTGGTCGCGATCGCGCTGATCCGGGTGACCACGAGCAAGTGGCGTTGGTTGGCGCTGGCCCACCCGGTGCTGACCGTGAGCGTGGTGGTGATCACTGCCAACCACTACTGGTTGGACGGCATCGTGGCCAGCCTGCTGCTGGTAGGCGCGATTCGCCTGGTCGGGCTGCGCACGAGGTATGCCGGCGGGCTGTCGGGACAGCCGCTGCCGAGCTTCTCCCGCGTCCTGTTGTAGAAGCCACGTCCATCCGAGGACACTTCGCGCGCCCACATCTTGACAGTGACAAGACTGGCTGGCACAGTTGTTCGCATGGCTAGCGAACTGGAACGTGTGGGCACGGCCGAGCGTGAGTCGGTGGCGGCGCTGCTGAGCGACGCCCTCGCGGCGGGCTATCTGGAGACCGAGGAGTTCGGCGAGCGGTCGACGGCCGCCTACTCGGCGCGCACCCGGGGTGAGCTCGAGGCCCTGGTCGCCGACCTGCCCGCGACCTGGGTGCGCGGCCGCGCCCGTGATCGCCGCCGCGAGCGGCACGCCGCCGGCGCGCGGCTCGGCATGCGGGCACACGTGGCGGCATATGTGGCCGGCTCGCTCCTGATGCTCGGCATCTGGGCGGTCGTGGGCATGAGCAGCGGCTCGTGGTACTTCTGGCCCGTCTGGCCGATCCTCGGCTGGGGCGTGGGCCTGCTGGGACACGTGATCCCGGTACGCGCGGTGCTGGAGGCGCAGTCTCGCCGCCCGATCCGCCGCTGACCCCCGGCCACCGGTCCGTGCCCCGCGCGCCTCGCCGATCGAGGGCTGTGGGCGGTCTCGACGCCGCCCCGCGCCAAGGGCGCGGGGTCAGCGGGGCCGGTGGGTCAGGGGCGGCGGGTGCGCTGGCGGGCTTCCCTTCGCTTGTCGCGCAGGCCGAGCAGCACCCCGATCTGCGCACCCACCAGGCTGGCGGCCGTCAGCACGGCGGTTACCGCTAGCGGCAGGTTGAGTCCCTGCTTCTCGCCCGGCCGGCCAGCGGCGGCGCCCACCGGCTCCCGGTCGTCGCCCTCCTGCACGGTCGGCGGCGGCGGGACGTATGGGACGGCCGGCTCCTCGGTCGCAGGCGCCGCCCTCGACGGCGTGGGCGAGGGCTTGCGGGTCTCCGAGCCGCCCGTGCCCGGCTGCTCGGCACCGCCCGGCTTGTCCGTCCCGCCGGCAGTGGTCGGTGGCGGGGCGGGCTTTTCCGAGGCCGGGGGCGGGACGGAGACGAGGCCGGTCGCGTGCCGGCGTACGCCACCGTCGGCCGCGCCGTCCGGCAGGTGCAGCATCTGCCCCGGGCGGATCAGGTCGGGGTCGCCGATCTTGTTGAGCTTGGCCAGCTCCGGGTAGCGGTCGAACTCCCCGAGGTAACGGTCGGCGATGTGGCCCAGGTAGTCGCCGCGCTCGACGCGGTAGACCGGCACAGGATCCTCGTCCGCGGCGGCAGCGGCGGTGCGCTCCCAGGCCGCGGCGGCAGGAGCCGAGACGGCGGCCGGTGTGTAGGGCGCGGCGGCGTACGACGTGGGAGGCGCGGTCGCTGCTGCGGCGGACGCCATCGCTGGGCTGGCGCCGATGATCAGGGCGACGCCGCCGATCAGGGCCGCCGCCATGCGCTGCTGGCGCCGCATGCCGGGCAGCCGGGGCACGGGGATGCGCAACGCCCGTGCCGGGATCTCCACCAGCACCGACAGCGCGAACGTCGCCCAGCCCAGCCACCCCACCACGGCGAGCGCGCGGAGGAAGAGCTGCCCGTCGTCACGGGTGGTGAGCGCGTCACCGATCTCGGAGAGCGCGGGCACGTGGTCGGGCAGCGGGTTGCCGGCGAACACGGCCAGCGCGACCGGCGCGCCCACCAACAGTCCAATGAGGATGACGAGCGCACCCAAGCCCTTGACGACCTGTCGTATACGCATGGCGCCGCCTCCTTCCTAATCGCTACTCGTCGGGCGTGGTGAGCAGCACCGCCGTGGCCGTGCCGGTCACCGTGCTGGTGTCGGAAAAACCGAAGACATCGAGAAACTTGTTGTCGTAGGTGACGGAGACCTCGACCTGGATCAGCGGCTCGCCGTCCGGGCCGATGGAGAACGTGGGTGGCGGTCCACCGACGCCGGCGGCCGCCCGGTACGCGTCGACCGCCGCTATCGCCTCGGCCTCGTTGATCTGCGCCGGTCCACCCTCGATCGCCTGCGCGCGGTCGATCGACTGCCCCCCGGCGCGGGCCGCTTCGGCGGCGAGGTTGTGTGCGCGCTGGAGGGCGCCGAGCTGGCCGGCGCCGTCATACGCCAAGCCGATGACCATGAGCATGCCGGCGAGCGCGATCGCCAGGAAGATGCTGACCCGACCGTCGTCCCGCAGCCGCGCGTTCATCCGCGGCTCCGGTAGCGGTCGAGTGGGGACACGTACGTCGCGACCACCGTCTTGGCGCCTGGTATGCCCGGCATGACCAGGTCGGCGAACGAGACTGTGCAACTGACGGTCGCGGTAACGGTCGCCGGCTCGCCAAGCTCGGCACCGAACCCGCTGGTGTCGACCGCCACCTGCAGGCTGTCGCCGCAGTCAAGGCCCTGCGCGTCGAGGGTGGCGTTGGCCGCCGCCTCCCCGTCGGTCTCGGCGGCCGCGGCGGTGCGGGCCAGCGAGGCGGTGCGGGCCGCCTCGTGCGCGGCGAGGTCGACGGCGTTCTGCGCGATAGCGGTGCGGCCGGCCACCGCGGCGAGCACGATCAGCATGAGGAACGCCGGCGCGAGGATGGCGATCTCCACCGAGACCGATCCCCGGTCCCGGTCCCGGTCCCGGCGGGATCCGCACTGCGGCGTCACGGGGTCTCCTCGACGAAGCGCTCCACCGGGCCGCGGGCGGTCTGGCTGACCGTCCAGTCGATCCCCGGGATCACCGACACCACCGTGCCGGTCACCGTGGCCGTCACCTGCTGGTCGTCGCGGGTCACGGCGACGTCCCAGCCGACCAGCCAACCGCCCGTGTCGGCGATGAAGTCGCCCGCCTGCTCCTCGCCCGCCTCCGGCGACGCGCCGTTGAGCGTGCGGGTGGAGCTGACCGCCACCTGGGCCGCGTTGAGCGCCACCGCGCGGGCCAGGAACCAGGCGCCCACCTGGATCGAGGCGAACGTGAGGATCAGGATCGCCGGAAACGCGATCGCCAGCTCGACCGGTGTCGCCCCGCGGTCGCGCCGGGCGCCCGCGGCCGCCAGCCGCCGCCGGACCGCGTCGACAGCCCGGTGCACGTGGACGACCGTGCGGCGACGCATGCCGGCTACGGCGTCGAGCCGATGGAGCCCATGAACGAGTCGACCAGGCCGCTCGCGGCCAGCACCACAGCGCCAGCTGCCGCCGCCAGCCCGGCGATGATGATGGCGGTCGGCACCGGGCTGTCGCCACGGTCCCGCTCGCCCGGACCGCGCAACAGCGCGATCCGCGTCCACAGCATCTTGATCATCAGTTCCTCCGGTGTGTGCGGGTGGCTCAGATTCGGGCCAGGAACGGGTACATGACGAAGCCGACCAGCACGAAGACGAGCAGCGCGCCGGGCACGTCGAGCCGGCTGGTGATCGCCTCGGCACGCGCCAGGTTGTCGGTGCGGATCTGGTCACGCAGCGAGTCGGCGCGCACCCGCAGCGTCTCGTGCACCTGCGCGCCCTCGGTGCCGGACGCCTGCACGATCGCGCCCACGTCGCCCAGCTCCGGCACGCCGATCTTTTCGGCCAGCGTGCGCAGCTCGTCCCACGGCGACTGCATCTGCATCTGCGCCATCCGCAGCGACTCGCGCAGCCGCTCGAAGACCCAGCCGTCGCAGACCTCGGCCGCGCGTTCGAGCGACTGCACCGGTCCGTGCGCGGCGGAGAGCTGGAGTGCGACAAGGTCGAGGTAGGTGCAGACCGCCTGGGTGAACTCCCGCCGCGCCGCCTTCGCCTTCGACAGCACGTCGGCGTGGGCGACCATCGCGAAGAGCGCGGCCAGGCCGAGCCCGGCCGCGGTCGGAAACACAAAGGGGAGCGAGAGACCGGCGGTCCGGGCGGCGAGCGACAGGAACGCCGGGATGGCCAGGCCGATCAGCGCCGACAGGATGAGCGAGAGGGTGTACTGCTCCGGGGTCTTGCCGAGCAGCGCCAGCTCCTTGATCGGCGGGCGGGTCCACCGTGACAGCCCGGTGAGCCACTCGAGGCGGCGACTGGGCCGGGTGGTGCGGAGCGCGGCCGGCGGGTGCAGGCGGTGCAGTGCCGGGCCGAGGGCCGGCGTGGCCGGCAGCGCCTCGCGCACGACAAGGAAGATGCCGAGGCCGAGTGCGCCGCCGCCGAGGATCGCGATGATCAGGTACGGGTTGCTCATCACGCCTCCCGCCGCTCGTCGGGAACCGTGAGGAAGCGCACCGGCGCGGGCGGCAGGCTCATCGCCCGCGTCCAGGCCAGCAGCGCGACGAAGGTGCCGCCGAGCACCACCAGCACGACCTGGCCGGTCGGTGTCCCGTACGGCTCCATGTACTGGGGATTGAGCAGCCCGTACGCCAAGGTGAGCAGCGTCATGCCGGTGAGGAAGCGGACCGCGAAGCGGGGCTGCGTGCGCTTGGCCTCGACCTCACGACGGGTGGCGACCTCCGCCGCCGCGGCCGCCGCGATCGACGACAGCACGTCGCCGAGCCGCTCGCCGCGGTCGCTGAGGTGCAGGATCAGTGCCGCGACCACCTGGTCGCACATCGGGTCGCCGAGGTGGCCGGCGAACGCGAGCAGCGCGTCGCGCGCGTGCCAGCCCGCCTGCAGGCGCGCGGCCAGCAGTGACACCTCGTCGCCGATCTCCTCCGGTGCGGTGGAGACGGTCGCGATGATCGCCTGCTGGAGCCCCTGGCCGGTGCTGGAGACGTCGCGCAGTCGGCGCGTCCACTCGCCGACGGCCTCGATGCGTGCGATCGCCCGCTTTTCCGCCCGCCCGACGCCGAAGAGCCAGGGCGCGCCCGGCACGGCGACGCCGACCAGCAGACCCACCATGGGCAGGCCGGTCACCATCCAGGCGAGCGCGCCGGCCACGATCGCGGACACCACCACGACCCGGTGGCGGCGCCGCTCGGCGGCGCTGAGACCGGTGCCGTTCCACAGGCGTCCGAGGCGGCGGCTGGTGCGGGACGGAGGCTTGACGGGCGACCGTGTGCCCACAATGGACGCCACCGCGAGCACCAGCCCGCCGACGCACAACGCCCCGGAGAGCAGCGCGATCAGCTGGATGTCCGCCGGGCCACTCATGCCGACCGCCCTTTCAGCTGGCTGTGGCGGGGGCGGCGCCAAGCACCGGTGCGGGCCTCGATGTAGCGGCTGAGCACACGCGCGTCGTACCCCACTCGCATGAGCTGGTCGCGGATCCGCTCGGGCAGGTGCAGCGGGACCGCCCGCCCGTCGGCGCCCGGGCCGAAGATCGTGGTCGTCGCGATCCGCGCGCCGTCGCCAACCCCGATGATCTCCTCGATGTGGGAGATGAAGCGGTGCTTGCGGCCGCCGATCGCGGTCTCGTCCTCGATCGTCACGTACACGACGAGGTCGAGCGCGTTGCCCGCCATCCGCCGCGCCTGCTCGACGGTCATCTCGCGGCCGTGCGAGAGCGCGAGCTCGATGATGCGCTCGCTGACCCCGCCAGGCGTACGCGCGTGGATCGTGCACATCGACCCGCGGCTCGTGGTCATCGCCTGGAGCATCGGCACGATCTCCCGTGACCGCACCTCGCCGACGATGATCCGCAGCGCGCCCATCCGCAGCGAGACCGGGATCAGGTCGGCGATCGTCACCTCGCCCGCCGGCCGCCCGTCGGCTCCGCGCTCGCCATGGCCCTCGCGGGACTCGAAGCTCATCACCGCGCGGTGCCGCTGGCCGCGCCGGGCCGGCAGCAGCTCGCGGCTCTCCTCCAGCAGCACGTACGGCTCGTCGGGCGGGATCTCCGACATCAGCGCCCGGATCACCGTGGTCTTACCGGCACCGGCCAGCCCGGCGACCATGATGTTGAGGCCCGCGCGCAGCGAGGCGCGCAGGAAGTCGCGGATCAGCGCATCCATCATCTCGTCGAGGTCGGCCCGGACACCGGCGATGTCATCGAGCGTGATGTCGAGCGTGTTGTGCTTGCGGATCACCGCGTACGGCCGGTGGCTCACCAGGTAGACCGCGGCGAGCCGGCTGCCGTCGGGCAGCTGCAGGTCGAGCGTGGGCTTGGAGGTCGACAGGGAACGCTCGGTCGCGCCGGCCCGCCGGGCGGCAGCCTGCAGGATCTCGACAAGCTCCTCGTCGCTGTCGGCGATCGGGGGCGCCCACTCCACGCCGCCGCCGTGGCGGGTGATCCGGACGTGGTCGCAGCCGAGGATGTGTACCTCTTCGATCGTGTTGTCGACCAGCAGCGTCTGGAGCCGGCCCAGCCCCACGAGCTCGGCGGTGACCTGGTCGAGCAGCATCCGCTCCTCAACGGCCTGCATCGGCGTGCCCGCGCGACGGACACCGTCGGCGTACTCGGACACGACGGCCACCGCCAGCCGTACCCGCTCCACGTCCTCTTCCTCGGGCGTGAAGTCGCGACCGCGCTGCCACTGCGTGAGCCGCTCGGTGAGCTGGCGGCGCAGCTCGCGTACCACCGAGAAGTCCGCCTGCTGCCGCGGCGGGGGAGGCGGGGGCGGTCCCGGCGTGGAGGGGGCGCTCGGCAGGGCGGGAACGCCGTTGTGGCCGTTGGCGGTGGCCTGGTGGCGGCCGACGTGCACCTGTGGCGGGCGGATCGGCGGCTCGGTCGAGGTCGCCTCCGGCTGCCGCGTGCGCGGGTCGTGGGTGACCGGCTCAAACCGCATCCGGCACCTCCGATGGCAGGCTCCGCCAGCCCAGCCGGGCGCGGCGGCGGTCGAGGATCGAGTTGATCGGCACTTCGAGCGCGTTGGCGGCGCGCATGAGCGGGCGGTTGGCCCGGACCGTGCCGCCGACCGTGAGCACCTCGGCGGTGCGCGGGTCGTGCGGCAGGCGGGCGATCACCGGCAGCTCGAGCGCCTTGCTGATCTCGGCCTGTGCGTGTCCCTCGCCGACCAGCAGCAGCCGGAGCGAACCGGCCGCCACGCGGTGCTCGCGGAAGTCGCGCTGGAGGGCCGCGATCGTGGCTCGCGCGCTGGAAAGGTCGGGCAGCCGGGCGCCGGTCACCACGAGCACCAGGGCCGCGGCGCGGAGGATCGGCCACGGCGGGCTCGGCGCGTGCAGCCGTCCACAGTCGACGATCACGTCGAAGGCAGGCTCGCCCTTTTCCAGCGCGAGGAAGAAGTCGGCGAAGCGCTGCCACAGTGGACTGACGCTGCCGGCCTGGGCCGGGTCGGTGATGCCCGGCAGCAGCAGCCGCTCCCGCCGGGGCGCGTCGAGGTCGATCAGCTGGGACCAGAAGTCGCGGTCGAGCCGCCCGTCGCGCAGCTCGGCCACGGCCAGCTCGCCGATGCCGCGCGGACCGGGGACCGCGCCGCCCAGGTAGCCAGCCATGATCGAGCCGCCCGCCGGGTCGCACTCGGCGAGCACGAGCCGCCGGTGCCAGGTGAGCGCACAGGCCAGTGCCGTCGTTGTCACCCCGGGGGACCCCTTCGGCGAGACCAGCGCGACGATCGCCATGGTCAGGCAGCCCCGGTGAGGATGACGGCCAGCCGGTTTTGCGCGGCCAGCGTGACCACGGCCGGTGCGTCCCGGCCGGCGAGCGCGAGGTAGACCACCACGGTGGTGCGGTCGGGGCCCTTTTCGTCCGGCTCGGTGGCGTCGACGACGACCGCCTCGTACCGGGTGGTCTGCGACGTGCGCACCTCACCCGTCGCCGAGGTGTTTTGTGGCGGGGTGCTGACCAGCAGCACCTTGTCACCGGGCCGGAGCTCCTTGGCGGGCACCTGGTTGGGCTTGAGACCGATCGCCACCTGCTGCTGGCCGGGGCCGAGCAGCGGCTTGTCGGTGAGCTGGTCCATCGTGATCAACGTGCCGGGCACCAGCGTCACCGCGGCACGCTTTCCGAGCACGTCGTTGATCTTGCTGGCCGGCACCGGTGACAGCCCGACACCGCCGGCCACCTGCACCGACCGCACGTCGTCGGCGGTCAGTGCGGTGCCCACCGAGACAGGTCGGGCCACCGCGAGGTACGTCCCCGTCGCACGCACCGAGGTCACCGCGAACGCAGCGCCCAGGCCGCCGAGCGCGATCAGCAGCACGGCGAGCCCGAGCAGGCCCGGCCGCATGCGCCGCTGCCGGACGACGCGGGGCGGCTCGACCGGCGCGTCGACCGGCCCCGCCACGCGGTGGTTGGCCGCCAGGCTCATTCGGTCACCACCTGGAGCTCGTTGATCCGCACGGCGACGGTCGCCTGCCGGGTCTCCGGCCCGATCGTGCCGCTCTCGCCGCCGCTGCTTGTCCACTCCACCGTCCACGACGAGGTCGCGGTGATCGTGAACTTCTGGCCCGGCTGCTGCCGGCTGGACTTGGTGAATACATGCCCGCAGTCAGGAGAGGGGCCGGTGGCGCCCTTCGGGTACGGCGTGCCGCCGCCCGCGCAGCTGACTGGCGGGCTGCCGTCGCCGAGGTCAAAGGTCAGGTTGGTGACGCTGGCCGTGATGTCCACGCGCAGCCCACGCTCCTCCGCATCGTTGGAGATCGGCCCCCAAGTCTCAGGACCCTTGTCGACCCAGAGCCACACCGGGAGTCCGACAAGTCCGGCGCCGTTGGGGTCAGGCCTGATCTGGAGGTCGGGCGCGCGAAGGGTGATCTCGGCGAGCGCGCGGCGGGCCAGCGTCTCCGGGTCGGGCGGCGGCAGCGTGCCGGCCGGCGGTGCGTCGAACCACCGCGGCGTCTGCACGCCGGCGAGGCAGGTCGGCGTGTACCAGGCGCCGTCCGCGCTGCCGCCGGACTGCGGCGGGAGCTGCGGCTCGGTCAGCCGGTAGTAGCACTCGTCGGACTGGTTGAACCAGCCGAAGACGGGGTCGTAGCAGGGGATCGGCTCGTTTCCGCGGGTGCACTTGCGCTCGCCGCCGCCGTCGTTTCCGCCGCCGTTGCTTCCCCCGTTGTTGTTTCCGCCGCCGTTGGTCCCCTCGTCCTCGTCGATGATGTGGCAGCTGTCGGAGCCGGGCGGGCACTCGCCGATCGGCGGCGCGGCCACCGCGGCCGACGGAACGGTGAACACCACGAGAGCGGCCACCAGCGCGAGCACGCGGCGGGTCAGCATGGCTGGTCCTGGTGGACGACGCCATCGCTGATCAGCCAGCGGCCGTCGGGATAGAGGGTCGCTGTGGCGGTGGCCACGTATCGGCCGCCAGCGGCGCCGGGCACGGGCTTTTTGCTCTTTGCGTAGACCATCTTGTATCCCGAGGAGTCGATACAGTCCTGAATGGACACCGTCGGCGGATCGGCGGCCAGGTCGAGAGCGCTCACCCGTGGGTCGGAAACCATGTTTCCGGTGCGCACCGCGCCGTGCGTCTCGAGGTCGCGAACGGTGTCTCTGACCCGGGTGAGCAGCGGATCAGCCAGGTACTTCGTCAGGGCGGGGTGGGTGGGATCCGGATCGGCCGACGCTTCGCTGGAGGCGGCGAGATAGCCCTTGTAGGCGGCAAGCGCGGCCTTCGAAGCTGCTTCCGCGTCCGGGCCGGCGGAGGCTGCCGTGCTCGGTGCGGCGACAGGAGGCGGGGCCTCGCCGGATGACGAACAAGCGCCGACAAGCAGCGCCACAAGGACCGCAGAGGCTCGGCCCAGGTGCTTTGCGGGCAACGGTGGTTCCTCTCCCCTGGCTCGCGAACCGGCGCCTCCGAACCGCTCGCGTGCCATTTGTTTCTCTTGCTGTCTTGCCCCCCAGGCAATTTGTGCGTGACGACCGTCGCCGCGCGGTCGGCGGACGGCTGGTGCTCTCACCCAGATGGGCAGCATAGGCTGACTGCCGCCGATGCAACAGAGGCAATCCAAATGATCACGTGGAGTGATGATCGTCAGCGGCCGGATGCTGGGAAGGGTGCGATGGAGATCGATTGGTCGGATTCCGGTATCGGCGCCTATGTCCGCGCGTATCTCGGACACCCGGCGCTGTTTGGGGTCCGGTGTGCCAACCTGATCTTCCGCGATCGGCCGCTCACCCTGTGTGGTGTCACGTGACGTGGATCGTCCTGGCCGCGGCCGCGGGCCTGCTGGTCGGCCCGCTACTGCGAGCGCAGGTCTTCGTACACACCGTGCCGGCCGGCGAGCCGTGGCGGCACGCCTGCTCGCACTGCGACGCCCGGTTGTCCGGCACCTTCCTGCCGCCAACCGGTCGCTGCCCGCGATGCCGCGCGCGCATCGGACCGCCACCGGGCCTCGTGGAGGTGGCGGCGGCCGGAGCGCTGGCCGTGGTCGCCTGGCGGGTGCCGGAGCCGCTCCCGATGCTCGCCGTCGCCTGGGTCGCGCTGTTCGGCGTGGTACTGACGCATGTGGACATTGCCGTGCACCGACTGCCCGACCGCCTTACGTTTCCGGCCGCCGGCGGCGCGTTGATCCTGTTTGGACTGTCCGCAGTGGTCGACGGCGAGTACGGCCGGCTCGCCTCCGCCGTGGCGTGCGCGCTGGCGCTCGCGGCCTTCTATCTCGTACTGGTGCTCATCTCACCCAACGGGATGGGCCTCGGCGACGCGAAAGCCGCGCTCTCCGTCGGCCTGGTGGCCGGATGGTTCGGCTGGGGAGTCGCGGTGGCCGCCGCGGTCGCCGGCTTCCTGCTCGCCGGGCTGTACGCCACGGGGCTGCTCGCGCTGCGCCGGGTAGGCCGCAAGGATCACATCGCCCACGGCCCGTTCCTGCTGCTCGGCGCGTTCGTGGCGGTGGCGCTGCTCGCCACATGACGTTCCGCCGTACGTTAACGTCGGATCATGGATTTGCGGGCCCGGCGCTTGTTCGGCGGCACCGCGATCGCGCCCGGCGATCTCGCCGCGAGTCCGTTCCGGGTCGATCGCGACCGCATCGTCAGCTCGCCCTTCTTCAGCCGGCTCGGTGGCGTCACGCAGGTGATCAGCCCCGGCGGCTCGGGGCTGCTGGTGCACAACCGGCTGACTCACAGCCTCAAGGTCGCCCAGGTGGCGCGCGCTATCGCGGAGCGGCTGACGGCCGACGAGCGGTACAGCGGGCTCATCGACGAACTGGGTGGATGCGACCCCGATGTGGTGGAGGCGGCCGCACTCGCGCACGACCTCGGGCACCCGCCGTTCGGGCACCTCGGTGAGCAGGTGCTCGACCGGCTCGCCCGCCAGCGGCTCGGGCTGCCCGACGGGTTCGAGGGCAACGCGCAGTCGTACCGGATCGTCACCAGCACCGAGATCCGCCGCGCCACCACCATCGGGCTCGACCTCACCGCGGCGGTGCGGGCAGCGCTGCTCAAGTACCCGTGGACCCGCCACTCGTACCCCACTCCGCACCCCCGCCACCTCGACCCGCCGCCGCGCGGGGCGAGCGCGCCGCCGGGGGATCCGGACAGCGGGTCGGCCAAGTTCGGTGCGTACACCACCGAGGTGGCCGACCTCGTCCAGGCGCGCGAGCCGTTCGCCGGGCGGATCGCCGACTGGCAGCAGACCGTCGAGGCGTCCGTCATGGACACCGCCGACGACATCGCGTACGCGATCCACGACGTGGAGGACTTCCACCGGGTGGGTGTACTCCAGCAGGGTTCGGTGGCGACCGAGCTGATCGCGTGGCAGAACGAGGCCGCTGAGCTGCAGAAACTCTCCGACGTCGAGCTGGAGGCCGGTCCTCGACGCCCCGGCCGCGCGGTGGAACGGCTGCGCCGCCACCTGCACCGCAAGGACGCGTGGATCGCGCACGACGAGGCGTTCGGGGCTGCGGTCGAGCAGGTGCGGCACGAGCTTGTCGACGGGCTGCTCGCCGCACCGTTCGACGGCTCGATAGAGGCCGAGCAGTACGTGGCACGCTTTTCCGCGCGCTGGACCCGCCGCCTCATCGGCGCGATCGTGGTGGTGCCGGACCCGCCGGTGCGCTCCGGCCACGTGATGCTCGAGCAGGCGCAGTGGCACGAGGTACAGGTGCTCAAGTTTGTCCACCAGGGCTTCGTGCTCGCCCGGCCCGACCTGGCGCTGCATCAGCGCGGCCAGGCCAGCCTGCTCACCACGCTCGTCGAGGCGCTGCACGCCTGGCTCCTCGACCCCGACGAGCAGGCCCGCCTGCCCCAGCGGCTGCACGACCTGGTGGAGCTTGCCGAGGCCGAGCTGGAAGCGGTGGACGGGAGCGCGTCCGGGCCGGAGCGGTCGGTGAAGGCCCGCGGCCGCGCCGTGATCGACTTCGTGGCGGCGCTGACCGACAGCCAAGCGGTGGCACTGCTCGACGCGCTCTCCGGCCGCTCCCGCCAGCTGTGGACCGACGCGTTCGTCCTTTGACCGGCAGCGTCTGTCAAGCGGGATGAGTGAGCAAACCCCGCCGTTCCGTCACCCTTCGGGGTCTTCACGACACCAATCGCAGCGCATACCGTCGATGTAAGACGGTCCTCGGGAGCTGCGATGAGATCGACGCTCGGCGCTCAACTGTCCGCCTTGCGTCGGCGGCGGGCCATGTCACAGCGCGACCTGGCCGAGCGGGCCGGCGTCTCGGTCGACCTCGTGCGCAAGCTTGAGCAGGGCCAACGCCACGCCACCCGCATCGCCAGCCTCACCGCGCTCGCCAACGCGCTCGACGTCATGCCGGCCGACCTGCTGGGCAAGCCGCGCGGCCTGCCAGCCGGTCGGGTGAGCGGCGAGGTCGGCGCGATCCGGCGGGCGGTGCTGGGCGTGCGCACACCCCACGTCGAGCCGCCCATGCTGGACGACCTGCGCCGGGAGGGGCGCGAGGCGTGGCGCCTGTACTGGGCCGGCCGCTATGCCGAGCTCGCGCGTGACCTGCCCGGGCTCATCGCGTCGGCGCGCGCCGCGATGGAGGTGGCCGGGTCGGCCGACCGGGCGATGGCCTCGGCCACGCTGGCGGAGCAGCTCCAGCTCACCGCCTCGCTGCTCGCTCACCTCGCGCACGAGGACCTGGCCCACCTGGCGCTCGCCGAGGCGGTCCGGGCGGCCGAGGCGTCCGGTGACGAGCTGCTCTTCGCCGGACAGCAGGCCACCCGATCGTGGGTCCTGTCGCGGCAGGGCCTGTGGTCGGAGGCCGAGCACGTCGCGGTGACCGCGGCCGAGCAGGTCGAGCCCGCGCTGTCGCGGGCCTCCGTCGACCAGGTGGCGGTCTGGGGCGAGCTTTTGCGGTACGGCACCACGGCCGTGGCCCGCTCCGGCCGCCAGTCCGAGGCGCAGGAGATGCTCGGGCTGGTCCGGGCGGCCGCCGCGCGGATGGTCGGCGACCAGCGCAGCACCTACGTCGGGATGGCCTTCGGGCCGACGGTCGCGGCGATGAAGGCGGTGGACGTGGCTATCGCCGCCGACCGCCCGCGGCAAGCGATCAAGCTCGCCGAGCGGGTCGAGCACCCGGATGCCGCGCCCACCGCGATGCACGCGCGCTACCTGCTGAACGTGGCGTGGGCGCAGATGACCGACTGGCGGTCGCAGGACGCGGTCGACACGCTGCGTACCGTCGAGACGCTGGCGGCGGAGATGCTGCCGCACCAGACGATCGTCCACACGATCATCGCGGAGCTGCTGCCGCGCCGCCGCAAACAGCGCCTGCCCGGCCTCGTCGGCCTCGCCGAGCGGATCGGTATCGCGGCCTCGGGGTAGGACAGGTTGTCCCCGTACCCGCACGTCGGCGGCGACGCGGTCGCCCAAGGTGCCACACCAGGACGGCTGGCGGTCGCCCTAGGTTCGCTCACATCGATTTGACGATGGGGGTGAGTGCATGGCCGACGGCGAACATACGCCGACCCGGCCGTCCTGGACCTGCTCGGTCTGCGGCGTCGACTGGCCGTGTGACAAGGCCCGGGACCAGCTCTGTCAGGTGTACGGCGAGCAGCGCGTGAACCTCGCCGTCTACATGGCCACGCAGCTGGGCCACGCTGCCGGGGAACTTTCTGGTGCGTCGACAAACGACCTGTACCAGCGTTTTATCGCCTGGACCCGCCCGTAGTACATGTACTACAGTTTGGAGGAGCCTTTAGACGAGACGGGGGACACGTATGACCGTCGTAAGGCAGCTGCGCGCACCTGCGGCGGCCGTGGAGCCGCTCGATGACCTTGCCGCGATCGAGGTCCGTAACCTCCGCATGCGGTACGGGACGAACGATGTACTCAAAGGTGTCTCCTTCACCGCGCACCGCGGTGAGGTGCTGGCCCTGCTGGGGCCCAACGGGGCGGGCAAGACCACCACGATCGAGATCCTGGAGGGCTTCCGGATCCGTTCGGCCGGTGAGGTGCGGGTCCTTGGCGTCGACCCCGGGCACGGCGACGAGCGCTGGCGAGCCCGGCTTGGCGTTGTCCTCCAGTCGTGGCGTGACCACGGCAAGTGGCGGGTCCGCGAGCTCCTCGCCCACCTGGGGGTCTACTACGCGGCGTATTCCACGCCGAGGATCCACCGCCCGTGGGACGTCGACGACCTGATCGACGCGGTCGGGCTCACTCCACATGCGAGCAAGCGGGTGGGGCAGCTCTCCGGTGGCCAGCGCCGCCGCCTCGACGTGGCGATCGGCATCGTCGGCCGGCCGGAGCTGCTCTTCCTCGACGAGCCGACGGCGGGCTTCGACCCGGAGGCCCGCCGCGAGTTTCACGACCTCGTGCACCGGCTCTCCGACATCGACGACACCACGATCCTGCTGACCACGCACGACCTGGACGAGGCGGAAAAGCTCGCCGACCGCATCCTCATCCTGGCCGGCGGCTCGATCATCGCGGACGGCTCGCCCGACCAGCTATCGCGCCGTGTCGCCGCCGACGCCGAGGTGCGGTGGAGCCGCGACGGCGAGCGGTTCGTCCACTCCACCGCCGACGCCACCGCTTTCGTGCGCCAGCTCTTCGAGCAGTACGGCGAGGCCATCGCCGACCTCGAGGTGCGTCGCGCCAGCATGGAGGACACCTACATGGCCTTCGTCCGGGAGTACGAGTCGGGGCGCAGCGTCGCCGCCCTGCGCGCGTTCGAGGAGGTCACGCGATGACCACGATCCCGGCGGCCCTGTCGCTCGGCCAGCCCGCGATGCGCGCGGCCCGCGCCGGCCTCGCCCGCGGACGCATCGAGCTGCGGCACACGTTCACCAATGGCCAGGATCTGTGGAACTACTTCTTTCCCGCGATCCTGCTGCTGGTCGTCCTGTTCTTCATGCGCAACGCGACGGTGCCGGGCACGAGCTTTTCGCTCAGCTCGCGCACGATGCCGAGCGCGCTGGGCATGAGCATCGCGTTCGGCGGCCTGGTCACGATGGCCATGGCACTCACTGTCGACCGCGAAGACGGCACGCTGCTGCGCGCCAAGGCCATCCCGAACGGGATGGTCGGCTACCTCGTCGGCAAGATCACTCTGGTCGCCGGCATGGGTGTGATCAGCCTCGCCATGCAGCTCGTGCCCGGCCTCTTCCTGCTGGACGGCCTCTCCGTGCGCGGCGCGTCGAGCTGGCTCACGCTGGTCTGGGTCGTGCTCCTCGGCATGGTCGCCACGATGCCGATCGGCGCCGTCTTCGGCTCGCTTGTCGGCAACCCGCGCAACATGGGCATGATCATGCTGCCGCTGATGGGCCTGATCGCCACCTCGGGCATCTTCTACCCGATCACCAACTTTCCGGTGTGGCTCCAGTGGATCGCGCAGGTCTTCCCCATCTACTGGCTGGGGCTGGGCATGCGGTCGGCGCTGCTCCCCGACAGCATGGCCGGCGTCGAGATCGGAGAGTCGTGGCGCCACCTGGAGACGGTCGGCGTGTTGGGCGCGTGGGCCATTCTCGGCCTGGTCATCGCGCCGATAGTGTTGCGCCGCATGGCCCGCCGCGAGTCCGGCTCCCGGGTGGCGGAGCGCCGGGAGAAGGCCCTGCAGCGAATCACGTGAGGAGGCGACGCGGATGAGTGAGGTCATCTACAACCGCATCGCCATGCTGCGCGCCGAGCGCGGCATCTCGCGGCGGCAGCTCGCCGAGGCGCTGGGCGTCCACTACCAGACCGTCGGCTATCTCGAACGGGGCGAGTTCAGCCCGAGTCTCCATCTCGCGCTGCGGTTGTCGCGCTACTTCGAGGTGCCGGTCGAGGTGCTCTTCTCGATCGAGCCCTTCCCGCGGATCGGCCACTCCACTTCGGAGGCCCAACGCTCCGCGTAGATGTGCGGTCATCCCACGCCTGCCGGCACCGGTTCGGGTTAGCGCCGGCGGCCGGTCGAGTTGTGGCCCTCGGTGACTGGGAGCAGGACGCTCGGTCGCACGGTTTCGTGGGGTCGACATCGCTGGGCGTGATTGTTCCGGGTGTCCGCGAGATTCCGCGACCTGGGTCCTGAGCTGGACCGCTATCCGTCAACCGGTGCGGAACGGACGCGGAAACGCGGAATCGCCGGACACGGTGTCGGTCGTCGGGCGCTCGCCGAGCCCCTAGGATCGCTGCGTGACTTCTGATCTGTCCCCGGCGACCCAGCAGATCTCGACGACGCACCGGATCGCCGACGAGCTAGGCGTGCGGGAGCGGCAGGTGGCGGCCGCCGTCGACCTGCTGGACGGCGGGGCGACCGTGCCGTTCATCGCGCGATACCGCAAGGAGGCCACCGGCGCGCTCGACGACGCGCAGCTGCGCACGCTGGAGGAGCGGCTTCGCTACCTGCGCGAGATGGAGGAGCGGCGCACCGCGATCCTTGAGTCGATCCGCAGCCAGGGCAAGCTCGACGAGGCGCTCGAGGCGCAGATCATGGCGGCCGACTCCAAGGCGCGGCTCGAGGACATCTACCTGCCCTTCAAGCCGAAGCGGCGGACCAAGGCGATGATCGCCCGCGAGGCCGGGCTGGAGCCGCTGGCCGAGCTGCTGCTCGGTGACCCGACGCAGGAGCCGCTCAGCGTGGCCGCCGGATACGCCGACCCCGAAAAGGGTGTGGCCGACGCGGCCGCGGCGCTCGAAGGGGCGCGGCACATCCTCATCGAAAAGTTCGCCGAAGACGCGGACCTCATCGGTGCGCTCCGCGAGCAGATGTGGTCGCGTGGCCGGCTCGTCTCCAAGGTGCGTGACGGCAAGCAGGACGAGGGCGCCAAGTTCTCCGACTACTTCGATTTCGCCGAGCCGTTCGCCAAGCTGCCGTCGCACCGGATCCTGGCGATGTTCCGCGGTGAAAAGGAAGAGGTCCTCGACCTCACGCCGGAGCCCGACGACCTCGAGGTGCCCAACTCGTACGAGCCGCGTATCGCCGGGCACTTCGGCATCGCCGACAAGGGACGGCCAGCCGACCGGTGGCTGCTCGACACCGTGCGGTCCGCTTGGCGGGTCCGGATCCTCATCCACCTCGACGCCAACATCCGCAGCCGGCTGTGGCAGGCGGCGGAGGAGGAGGCGGTCCGGGTCTTCGCGGCCAACCTGCGTGACCTGCTGCTGGCCGCGCCCGCCGGCACCCGCCCGACGATGGGCCTCGACCCCGGCTTCCGCACCGGTGTGAAGGTCGCCGTGGTGGACGCGACCGGCAAGGTGGTCGCGACCGACACGATCTATCCGCACGTGCCGGCGCACCGGTGGGACGAGTCGATCGCCACGCTGGCCAAGCTGGCTGCCGTGCACAAGGTCGAGCTGATCGCGATCGGCAACGGCACGGCCTCGCGCGAGACCGACAAGCTCGCCGGTGACCTGATCTCTCGCCACCCCGAGCTGAAGCTGACGAAGATCGTGGTCTCCGAGGCGGGCGCGTCGGTCTACTCCGCCTCGGCCTACGCGTCGCAGGAGCTGCCCGAGCTCAACGTCTCGCTACGTGGCGCGGTCTCGATCGCCCGCCGGCTCCAGGACCCGCTCGCCGAGCTTGTGAAGATCGATCCAAAGTCGATCGGCGTCGGGCAGTACCAGCACGACCTTTCGGAGGTGAAGCTCTCCCGCTCGCTCGACGCGGTGGTCGAAGACTGCGTCAACGCGGTGGGCGTCGACGTCAACACCGCCTCCGCGCCGCTGCTGACCCGGGTCTCCGGCATCGGCGAAGGGCTGGCCGCGAGCATCGTGATGCACCGCGACAGCAACGGGCCGTTCCGCAGCCGCAAGGCGCTCAAGGACGTGCCGCGGCTCGGGCCCAAGGCGTTTGAGCAGTGCGCCGGCTTCCTGCGCATCCCGGGCGGCGACGACCCGCTGGACGCGTCAAGCGTGCACCCGGAGGCGTACCCCGTCGTCCGCCGGATCCTCGGCGCGACCAAGAGTGACCTTCCGTCGCTGATTGGCAACGGTCCGGTGCTCAGGGCGCTGAAGCCGGTGGAGTTCGTCGACGACACGTTCGGCCTGCCCACCGTCACCGACATCCTCAAGGAGCTGGAAAAGCCGGGTCGTGACCCGCGGCCCGCGTTCAAGACCGCATCGTTCGCCGAAGGGGTCGAAAAGCTCGCCGACCTCCAGCCCGGCATGGTGCTGGAGGGCGTGGTCACCAACGTGGCGGCGTTCGGCGCCTTCGTCGACGTGGGCGTCCACCAGGACGGGTTGGTGCACGTGTCGGCGATGTCGAAGACGTTCGTCAAGGACCCCCGTGACGTGGTAAAGCCGGGCGACATCGTCCGGGTGAAGGTGCTCGACGTCGACGTGCCGCGCAAGCGGATCTCGCTGACGCTGCGCCTCGACGACGAAGGTGGCGCCGACAGGGCGAAGGCCGGAGGCAATGGCGCCCCGGCGGCCAGGGGCGTCGCGACCGGCCGGCCAGGCAGGGCGGCAAACGCCCAGCTCAGCCGGCTCGGGAGCCGCAGGGTGCGATGGCCGAGGCGCTGCGTCGCGCCGGCCTCGACAAGGGGATCGGCGGCCCGCGCTGAACTCGCCAGTAGACACGAGATAGTTTCTGTTATCGCAAAGCGCGCACCGCATCTCCTATACGCAGGGGGTCGGGCGCGCCGGCCCGGTCATGCCGAAGACCGTGAGGTGAGGGTGTCTGTGACCGTGTTCGCGTCGGGCGGCCGCGCATGACGTCGGGGCTGACCGCGGGACGCCACCACCGGGGCGAGGGCAACGAAGACGCTCTGGTTCGCGAGCTGTACGAGCAGCACGCGGGACCGCTGCTGAGGTTTGTCCTCCAGCTCGTCGCGGGTGACCGGCAGCGCGCGGAAGACATCGTGCAGGAGACGCTCCTGCGCGGCTGGCGCAACGCACACCGGCTCGGCGCGCAGGGGCAGGTGTCGCTGCGCCCGTGGCTGGTGACCGTCGCCCGCCGCATCGCGATCGACGAGCACCGCAGCCAGAGCGCGCGCCCCGCCGAGGCGTACGGCGTGGACCTTGAAAACGTCTCCGAGCCCGACGAGAGCGACCACGTGCTGCGGCGGATGACCGTGACCGACGCGCTGCGCACGCTCAGCCAGCCGCACCAGGAGATGCTCCTGGAGACGTACTTCAAGGGCCGCACGGTCGCCGAGGCGGCGGAGGCGCTCAACCTCCCGCTCGGCACGGCGAAGTCCCGCGTTTACTACGCACTCCGCGCGCTGCGCAGCGCCTTGGAAAGGAAGGGCGTGACGGGCTAGCGGTTGCCCGTTGCCTCACTCTCGCTCCTACCGGGATGGTCCGCCGGGGTCGGCGCGCGAGCTACCGCGACGCCCGCGGTGTGCCTTTGCAGATCTTTGAGGCGGGAGTGCGCGAGTCCGCCCGCGGGTCGGCGCTGTCCTCGCGGTCTGTGACTGTCGATCAGGTCCAAGCGGTGTGAGCTCGAGACCTTGGTGAGTTAGCGCGCCATTTCGACGCCAACTTGCCAAGCTCTGCCGGAGCAGGCTCCTTCGTATGCTGGGCGACCGCGGAGAGTGACGTGGCAACCGCGGGCACAGTGGCAGCTCACAGCTAACGTCCACGATCCGCCAGCCGCCTCCAGATCGGGCGACGTCGGTTTGACCAGCGCCAGCTCTCCGGCCGGCCCGCAAGGGGCCGGGGGTCGAGGTCTTGGATCGCGCAGGGTGAGGCTGCGGGAGCGACGGTCTGGACCACGGCGGACATCGCGGTAGCTCAGATCGGCGAGGCCAGCCCCCACCGAGAGCTGGCCTCCGCCTAGGCCCTGTTTGGGAAATCCTTGCCGGGCTGCGCCGGGCCCAGACGCCGCCATGCGGCGTCGGGCGCAAGGCCGCATACAACACCGGTATGCGACCTTGCGCCCGCCACCACCTGACACCGCCTGGACTCCGGCTCGCCTCGACAATCCTTTTCAAACAGGACCTGGCGGGTTCAGAAGGTGATCAGCGGGTCACCGACGAAGTCGGCGATGAAGTTGATGAAGAAGAAGCCGAAGAACAGGACGTTGAGCCCCAGGATCACGTAGTGGTACGGGCGCGGGCGCGCCGGGCGGGGGAGCTTGCTGTTGAGGTACATCAGCATGAACGGGAAGATCAGCGCGCCCAGGTTGGACATGTTCGCCGACCACTGCACCAGGTTGACCGGCAGTGCCAGGTGCAGGATCACCGCGATCACGACCATCAGCAGGAACATGAACGGGTAGTAGAAGCGCCGGGGGTCGCCCTCGATCAGCCGGCGCAGGGTGGGGCTGGTGGCGTGCGCGGCGTCGGTCGTGACCCGCACCATCGCCTCGAAGATGCCGAGCTGCGTGCTGAAGAGGATCAGCACACCGAGGATCAGCGCGATGTAGAAGAGCGTCGAGCCGTACTCGCTGTCGAGCGCGCTGGCCACGAACGTCGGCACGTTCGCCGTGGTGGGACGCTCGCCTGAGGTCTCGACCGCGTGGGCCATCAGGATCGTCGGCAGTAGCATGCCCAGCATCGCGCCGACGAAGAAGACGCCCCACATGTCGGTGAGCAGCAGCTTGTACCACCGCTTCCAGCGCGCGGTGTTGGCCTCGTCGTCGGGGAAGGTCATGCCGACCGGTTCGAGCTTGCTGCCTCCGCCGCGCAGCCCGGAGAGGAAGCCGGTGCGGTAGCCCATGCCGTAGCCCTTGTCGCGGTAGTGGCCCATCACGTACCAGTTGAGGCCGGACGCCAGCGCGGTAAAGCCGGCGAGCGCGCCCAGCTGCGTTGCCGTGATGCCCTCGGGCGGCGCGGCCGGGGTGAGGAAGCCGCTGATGCCGTCCCACCACAGCTCCCACGGCACGACGAAGAGGTCGATGAGCAGCAGTCCAGTCAGGATGGACACGACCATCACCCAGTTGGCCAGCTCCAGCGCGCGGCTGATCCGGCGGGCCGACGCCGTGATCAGGAAGACCAGGACCAGCAGCGCGATCGCCCAGATGCGTGGCTCCTCCGCGCCGGAGGGGGCCACCTCGCCGTGCACCAGCGCGTACACGCCCTGGCCTGCGCTGGCCGCCCAGCCGCCGGCGATGAACGCGAAGATGACGACCGCGACCGAGATCGGTACCCACAGGAACCAGCCCGGCGGCACCCGCCCCCAGCCGACGACCGGCACCTCGCCGGTGGCCACCACGTAGCGCGAGGACTCGACGTTGTAGAAGGTCTGTAGCAGCGCCGACACCAGGATCACCCAGCCGACGCCGACGAAGCCGTACTGACCGACAGCCTGCGGGCCCAGCAGCCACTCGCCGCTGCCGATGGAGATGCCCAGCGCGATGAGGCTGGGGCCGATGGCGTACTTGATCAGTTCGCGCGGTCCGAGACGTCGGACGCCGAAGACCTCCTCGGGCTCCGGCAGGTCGGTAACGGCCAGCGGCGGGCGGCTGACCCCGAGTTGATAGGTGCGAACATCTGTCACCTCAGCCATGAGGCCTCCTTGAGTAGACCCCCTCTGTTAATCAAGGATGATCTATCAAGTGATTTATGTCACGTTCTAGCAGGATCCCAGTGGCGCCAAATCCATCGATTCGGCCGAATCGGCGACGTGCAGGCCGGGCTTCGGGCCGCCGGCGAACGTGTACAGCGTCGTGCCCATCGCGATCACCCCAAGGCCGTGGCGGGGCGTGAGCATCGGCGGAAGCGAGGACCACGTCCCGGCCTTGACGTCGAAGGCTTCGGCCTCCTCAAACGTCGCCTCCGCCTCGCCGCCGACCGCCACCACCTGCCCTGAGCAGGTCGCGGCCGCGGCCAGCCCACCGCGGCGGGTCGGCAGGTCGGGCAGCACCGTCCACTGGTTGGTGGTGGGGTCGAACGACTCGAACGCGGTGAAGTTGCCCTGCCCGCCGGCGCGCCCGCCGACCGTGTAGACCTTGCCGCCGAACCCGGCGCCGCCCAGGTGCTCCCGGGGCGTGGGTGGGCCGGGCGCGTTGGTCCACAGGTTGGTCGCCGGCTCGTACACGAGCATCTGGCGTGCCAGCCCGCCCGCGTTGAGCCCACCCGCCACGTACACCTTGCCGCTCTGCGCCACGGCCGTGCCCGCCGCCCGCTCCTGGGCAGCGGCGCGATCGGCCGCCACGCCCCACCCTCCAGCTTGAACGCGTCCTTGCCCGGGTCGCCGTTGGCCAGGAAGCCGCCGAAGACGTACACCTCGTTGTCGACGGTCGCCGCCATCGCGTGGTTGACGGCCACCGGCAGGTCCGGCCCCGCCGTCCACTTGCCGGTAGCGGTGTCGAAGACCTCGACGGTCGCGACCGTGCCGCCGTCGGCGCGGTAGCCACCCACCACGTAGACCTGGGACCCGGTGGTCGCGGCCGCGACCTCGGTGCGGGCCGAGGGTGCGGCGGCGAGGCGCTGCCAGGTCAGGGCCGCGGTCACGCTCGGCGCCGGGGATCCGGGGGCAGATTCGGTGGTACGAGGCTCGTCCGGCGAGTCCGTGCACGCGGCGGCCGCGAGGAGCGTGGTGAGGAGCAGACTGGGGTACCGCAGTCGCATCGCCCCAGGGTGTGCGATCGTGCACCTCATGCGCAAGTACGTCGTGATGGGCGTGCAGGGCAGTGGCAAGGGCACCCAGGCCCAGCTGCTCTGCAGGGAGTACGACCTCGTGCACATCAGCGTCGGCGACATCTTCCGGTGGCACGTGCAGCACCACACCAAGCTCGGTGCCCAGGTGCGGCGCACGATGGCGGCCGGTGAGCTGATCGGCGACGACCAGGTGGAAAAGGTAGTCAGGGAACGCCTCCACCAGCACGACTGGAACTACGGCTTCGTCATCGACGGTTTTCCGCGCAACGGGAGGCAGGCGGAGTTCTTCCTGGAGGGCTACGACATCGACGGCGTGATCCACCTCGACCTGCCCGACGAGGAGGTGCACCGCCGCGTGCTCAACCGGCGGCTCTGCTCCCGCTGCGGCATGGACTACAACCTCATCGCCGACCGGCCCGAGGTGGAGGGCAGGTGCGACGTGTGCGGTGGCGAGCTCGTCACCCGCCCGGACGACACGCCCGAGGCGCTGGACGCGCGGCTGCGGGAGTACCACAGCAAGACCAAGCCGGTGCTCGACATCTTCCGCCGCAAGGAGTACGTGGTCACTGTCGACGCCCGGCCTGACCCGGACACCGTGCAGCGCGATATCCGGCAGATGCTGGGCCTGTGATGCGCGTAGCGCGACTCCACGGTGTCCAGGACATCCGGGTATCCGAGGAGCCCACCCCGACCCCCGGGCCGGGCGAGAGCCTCGTCCGGGTGACCGCGGTCGGGCTCTGCGGCTCGGACCTGCACTGGTACACCGAGGCCGGCATCGGCGACGCCCGCCTCAGCAACCCGCTGGTGGTCGGGCACGAGATGGCCGGCATGATCGAAGGCGGACCGCGGCACGGCGAGCGGGTGGCGATCGACCCGGCGATCCCGTGCGGGCGGTGCGACATGTGCCTGCGCGGCCACCCCAACCTCTGCCCGACGGTACGCTTCGCCGGCCACGGTGTGCTCGACGGCGGCCTGCGCGAGTACATGGCGTGGCCCACCGAGCGCCTCCATCCGCTCCCCGACACGCTGACCGACGCCGACGGCGCGATGCTGGAGCCGCTCGGCGTCGCCCTGCACTCCCTCGACCTCGCCCACCTGCGGCTGGGCATGACGGTCGGCGTCTTCGGCTGCGGGCCGATCGGCCTGCTGCTCGTGCAGCTCGCCCAGCTCATGGGCGCGCGGGCGGTGTACGCCACCGAGCCGCTGCCACACCGCCGGCAGGCGGCCGAGGCGTACGGAGCGTCGGTTGTGGACGATCCGGCGGGACTCGACGTCGACGTGGCGTTCGAGGTGGCCGGCACCGACCCGGCCGTCGAGACGGCGATGGTGGCCGCCGGGCCTGGCGCGCGCGTCGTGCTCGTGGGCATCCCGGACGGCGACAGCACCACGTTTCCCGCCTCGGTCGCACGCCGCAAAGGGCTCACGATCGCGATGGTGCGGCGGATGAAGGACACCTATCCCCGCGCCATCGACCTCGTCCGCCGCGGCCTCGTCGACGTATCCACTGTGGTCAGTGCCCGCTACGGGCTGGACGAGGCGGCGGACGCCTTCGAGACCGCGGTCGCCCGCCGCGGCCTCAAGGTCGTGGTGCAGCCGGCTACTCCGGCGGCACCTGGCGGAGATGCGGCTGCGGGCGTGGCGTCCCCCGCGTGAGGACCTCGCCGGCGTTGCCCTTGGCGAGGTGGTCCAGCAGTTCGGCGGCGGCCGGCCAGAACGTCGCGTCCTCCGGCTCGAACCACGCGGCCTCCACCGCACCCGGCGGGTCGTACGGGTAGTCGACGCCCGCCCGCCGCAGAAACTCCTCGCGCCCCTTCAGGATGTCGGAGTAGTAGGGCAGGCTGTCCCGTACCGCGCCGCGCAGCTCGTCCAGGTTGTCAAGTGCCGAGCGCAGGCGCAGCCACCGGTGGCGGTCCCACTGTGTCTGGTGCCCGAAGCGGCGGCTCAGGCGGGCACCGGCGAGCGCACCCCGCAGCGCCATCGAGGCGATGATCTCGCGGGGCATGTAGAGGTTGGTGCCGCCCTCGTCCGAGCGCTGGCGCACCCAGGCCACGCGCCCTCGGTAGCCGGGCATGGAAGTCTGCATCGAGTCCCGCCACGATCGCGCGGTGTCCAAGATGGACCCCACGAACCGCGTGCCCGCCGCGCCGAGGTCGGTCGCCGGCACCACGGCCTGCTCCCAGTCCTGCGGCAGCCACACGTCCTGGTGTGGAAACTGGTACGGGTGCGGGCCCAGGTTGAGCCCGAACGTCGGCCACCGCGGCAGCGGCGAGTCGAAGAGGTGCACCGGGAAGTTCGACGTGATGCCGCCGTCCGAAAACCACAGCTCCTGCGCCCGCCGCCGGCCATCCTCCGGCCACATGAGACGGTTGCGCGCGTGGTCGAGGATGCCCCGACCGAACTCGTCACCGATCTCCGTCGCGGGCACCAGCCGGTACAGGCGGATGGCCTTGAAAAGGCCGGGGAGCGCGAGGCTCAGCCGTACCGCGAAGATGACCGGCAGGTTCCACGGCTCGGGCAGCCGGTGCAGCGTCACCGCCTCCGCGCTGGGGTCGGTCTGCGGCACGGTCTGCGGTGACGGGTCGCGCAGCGCCTCGATCACGTCCGGCGGGAAGACCGCGTTGTCGCCGTCGGCGAGGTCCTCCATCCGGAAGTACAGCGCCTCGGCATCCGGGTCGTCGGGCTCGGTGGTGTTCAGCGGAAAGCGGTACGGCCGCTGCCGCGACAGGTCGGTGGTGATCAGCTCCAGGTTGACCAGCCGCCGCTCCGGGTTTCTCGCGAGCGCGAGGATCTCGGGTGTCGCCTGCGCCAGCGGCGTGAAGGACCGCCCCTGCCACAGGTGGCCGAAGCGCAGCACCTCGCCCCCGTCCAGCGCGGCGACCTCGCTGAGGCAGCCGTTCAGCCACGGGATCACCGCGCGGGAGACGGTCGGGCGAGCCGCACCGGCGAGAAACTCCGAGGGGCGCCGCGGCGTCTGCGGCGCCGAGCCGGCGAGCAGGCCGAAGTGGCGGCGGCCGACCGTCACGATGTACCGCCAGCCGCTGGTCGCCACCACGGCACCCATCGCCAGGCTGAGCGCCGCACCGGCCAGCGCGCCGGCGACCCAGTCCCACCAGCGCAGCCAGGTGAGGACCGCGGTGACCAGCAGGACGACCGCGGCCGTCAGCGGTCGCCACAGAGAGTACGAGAGCAGCCGCTTTTCGGTGCGGTGCCGGCTGGAGACGCTGGTGAGGAGCGTCAGCCAGCGCGGTGGTGAGGATCTGGCCGAGCGGCTGACGAGCGGCGGCACTAGCACCAGCAGCGCGCCGACGCTGGCGAAGAAGAGGTACAGGTCGAGGGCGGCCCACCCGTACCGCCACCAGCCGTGCTCGCCGCCCGGCCGGTCGACAGCGGGCCACGAGGGCAGGCGCGCGCCCACCCAGACCGCGAGGTAGAGGCCGGCGGCGGCCAGCACCGCCACCAGCAGCTTGGACCACTTTCCGAACGCGAACAGCAGCGCCAGCGCGCCCGCCCACACCTGCTTGCGCATGAACGCGGTGACGAGCGCGTAGAGCCGCCGGTCGCGCGGGCCGGGGCGGAAGAGCTGGGCCAGCCGGTACGCGTCGCGCTCGCCGCCCAGGTCGTCCGGCGACACCTGGGCCAGCCACGCAATCGTGTCGGACATGCCGACGAAGCCGGGGCGCACGTGGCCCGCCTCGCGCTCCTCTTCGGACAGTGGCGCGTACCGCTCCGCGGGGAGCCGGCTGCTCCGCCCCACCTCTGCCGCAGCGGTCACCGCGGCCGCGATCGCACCGGCCGAGGCGCCGCCGACGTTGCGCACCCGGAAGCGGCTGGCCACCTCGCAGACCGCCAGCGGGTACACCACACCCGACGTCGTGCCGCCCCGCATCGTGAGGTCGACGCTGTGTCGCATGTACGACCGGCAGGTCTCCTCGTCGGCGCCGTCCACTGTGTGTGGTGGCTCCCACACCTGCGGTGGCGCGTCCGGAAGCGTGTACGTCTCCGGGTTGCCGTATCCGCCGACGGTGCCGGGCGGCGGCACCGACCACAGCCACTGCCGGCCGGCGGCGGGATCGGGGACGCTGAGGCCACCGGGCAGGTCACCGTCGTGCAGCAACGTCACGTAGGGCACGCGCTCCGTGCCGATGAGCTGCTGGAGGGCTTGGCGCGCTTCGCCTGAGCTTCGGACAGCCATGCGGATAGTCTGCTGCGCATGGCAGGTGCCGCGCTGCAAGCGCTAGACAAATCCGGTGTCGCGTATCGGATCATCCGGCACGGCCCGGTGCGCAGCCTGGGCGAAGCCGCCGCGGCCCGGGGCGTCGAGGTGCCCGATGTGGTCAAGACCATAGTGGTGCGCCGCGGCGACGGCGACTTCCTCTTCGTCCTCGTGCCCGGCGACCGCGTCATCTCCTGGCCCAAGCTGCGCACGCTGCTGGGCGTGAGCCGACTGTCCATGCCGGACGCCGCGTCGGCCAAGGAGGCGACCGGCTACGAGCGCGGCACCATCACCCCGTTCGGCTCGACCACCACCTGGCCGGTCATCGCCGACGAACGCGTGCGTGGCCGCGAGATCACCCTCGGCGCCGGTGAGCACGGCGTGGCGGTGGCCTTGGACGCCGAGGAGGCGCTCGCCGCCCTCGACGCCACGTACGCCGACGTCACCGACCCCTCCTAACCACTTTCGGGGCTACCGCGATGTCCGCCGTGGTCCGGACCGTTGCTCCCGCGGCCTCACCCTCCGCGGTGGCCGGCTTACGGGGTCAGGCATTTGACCAGGAAGGCGCAAGATCCACCTGCCTGATCTCGCCGTCGGTGACTGCCGATCAGGTGCCGGCGGCGTGAGCTTCGAGATCTTGGTGAGTTGGCGCGCTATTGGCGGGGTCAACCGGTGGTTGCAACGCCTAGGAGCTGGGCCATCTTCTCACTGGGGGTGGCCCAGGCCAAGGTTTGGCGGGGGCGGCTGTTGAGTTCGTCGGCGACGGTGTCCAGGTCGGTTTGGCTGATGGTGGTGAAGTCGGTACGGCCTTTGGGGAAGTATTGGCGTAGTAGGCCGTTGGTGTTCTCGTTGCTGCCGCGTTGCCACGGTGATCGGGGGTCGCAGAAGTAGACCGGGCAGCCGGTAGCCGTCGTGAATTGCAGGTGGCGGGCCATCTCCGTGCCTTGGTCCCAGGTCAGTGAGGCCCGCAGCCGCTCGGGTAGCCAGCTCATCGCGGTGGCCAACTGGGCGATGACATGCTCGGAGACCTTGCCGTCGGGTAACCCGACCAGGATCACGAACCGGGTATGCCGCTCCACCAGCGTCGCGATCGCTGAACCGCCGGCACCGCGGCCGCCTTCGAGCAGATCACCTTCCCAATGCCCGGGCACCGCCCGATCACCGGCCTCGGCCGGACGGGCGGAGATATTCAACCCCAGCCAGGGCCGCTGCGAGCGGACCGGCCCACCATCGACCGGCCGAGCCCGACGCCGGGCCCGCCCGGACCGTAACGCCACCTGCCGAGCCAACTCCCCGCGTAGGTTCCCCCGCGCCTGCAGATAGATCGCCTGGTAGATCGTCTCGTGCGACACCCACATCTCCGGCTCGTCCGGGAACTCCACCCGTAACCGGGCCGCGATCTGCTGCGGTGACCAACGCCGCCGCAACCACCCCAGCACCACCTCCCGCAACCGACCCGACCCGACCAGCCTGGCCCGCTTCGGCCGCCGCGACCGCAGATAACACCGGTAATCAGCCACGCTGGCTCGATACCGCTGACCGTACTGCTCATCCGCACGAACCTCCCGCGACACCGTCGAACGATGCCGCCCCAACCGCCGCGCGATCGACCCGATCGACTCACCACCAGCCCGACCCAACGCAATCTGCTCACGCTCAGCAAAAACTCAACCGCGCCGCCACCACACCACCCACCAAGATCATCAAAGAGTGTCGCAACCACCGATTGAAACCGCCATTTCGACGCTAACTTGCCAAGATCTGCCGGAGCCGGCTCCAGGGTTGAGCTGGGCGACCGCAGAGGGTGAGCAGCAACCGCGGCACAGCGGCAACTACGTGTTGGTAGCTGGTGTCGAGGAGGTTGACCAGTTCGCGTTCGCGGAAGCCTTTGCGGTCTTGGTAGGCGAGGGTGCGGTAGATCAGGCGGCTGCGGTGGCCGGGCTGGTAGCAGACCAGTCCGGCTATCCATACCCGGGTGCCGCCTTTGGCGAGTGACCCTGACGACTGGGTTACGGCCGCAGACTGCCCAGGCGCGCTCACTTCTCCGAGACCTTCAACCGACATATCTGTACGCTTGTACATGTACGGGCGTACTAGATGGAGGCGATCATGGCGTACCTGTTGCTCGGGCTGGCGATCGGGGCCGAGGTGCTCGGGACGAGCCTGCTGAAGAGCACGGACGGGTTCAGCAGGCTCTGGCCGACCGTCGCGAGCCTGACGGCCTACGCGGTCTCGTTCTTCGCGCTCGCCATCGCCATTCAGAAAGGGCTGCAGGTCGGCGTCGGGTACGCGATCTGGTCCGGCCTCGGCACCACGCTGATCGTCATCATCGGCGCGCTCTTCCTCAGCGAGCCGGTCACGCTCGTCAAGGTGGTCGGGGTGGCCCTGGTGATCGCGGGCGTCGTCGTGTTGAACCTCGGCGGTGTCCATTGAGCAAGCGCGACCCTGAGGGCCGGCGGCGGAAGATCGTCGAGGCGGCGGGGCAGCTCATCGCGGAGGTGGGGGTGACCGGGCTGACCCACCGGCTGGTCGCCGCGCGGGCCGAGGTGCCGTTGGGCGCGACCACCTACTACTTCACCAGCCTCGACGACCTGTCCGCCGCGGCGCTGCGGCACCTCGCCGACGAGACGACCGCTGAGCTGGACGGGTGGGCTGCGGCCCTCGACGCCGGCGCCGACGTGCCGGCGACGCTCGCCCGTCTGATGGCCGACTACCTGGCCGACCGGGGGCGGGCGCTGCTGGAGACCGAGCTCTACGTGGCCGCCGCGCGGCGGGCGGAGCTGCGGCCGCTGGCCAGGGCGTGGGGCGACGGCCTGGCCCGGATCCTCGCCGCCCACGCCGATCCGGCGGCCGGGCGGGCGGTGGCGGTCTTTCTCGACGGGGTACTCGTGCACGCGCTGGTCCGGGACGAGCCGCTCGACCTGCCGGCCCTCACCGCCTCGCTCACGAAGCTGCTGTCCGGATCCACTCCAGCGCGGCCTCGCCCGAGGTCATGACCGATATGTGCGCCCCGTCGGGTACGAGCCGCAGCTCGGCACGCGGGCACCGCTTGGCCAGCCACTCCGCGTGAGTGCTGGGCACCACCTTGTCGAGCCCACCGTGGATGAGGAGCACGGGCGCGGTGATCTGGGCAGGGTCGCAGCCCCACGGCGTGACGTACGCGATGTCGTCGTCCACGTGCCCACCCGGGCCGCCCGCCTCGGCCGGGCCGACCACCTCGCTGAACCATGACCACCCGCTTTCGAAGGCGGCGAAGTCGGCGGGCGTGAACTGGTGGTCGTACTCGGTGCCGGAGGTCTCGAAAGCCTCCTTGGCGACCAGGCCCTCCTTGGCCGCGGAGAGTGCGGCGATGCCGGAGTCGCCCATGCCCGCCCACCAGTCGAGCCCTTCGGCATCGGGTGGGGCCAGGCCGGCCGCGCTCACCACGGCGACAACGCGGTCGGGCAGCAGCGCGCCGGTGGCCAGGGCGTGTGTGCCACCGCCCGAGTGGCCCATCACCGCGAAGCGTTCGATGCCGAGCGCGTCGGCGATCGCGGCGGCCCAGGTCGCGGCGTCACCCACGGTGCGACCCGGAATGCGTGGCGAACCGCCGTAGCCGGGGCGGTCGTACGAGATCCAGCGGATGCCGAGCCGGTCGGCGGCGGCGAAGAGTGGCTTGGGCGGCGCGCCGATGTTGGGCGTGCCGTGGTGCCAGAGGATCGCGAGCCGGCCGTCGCCCCCGGTGTCGTACGCGTGCAGCCGGCCACCGCCGGGGAGGGTCAGATCGATCTCCACGCGCTCAGCCTAGGGCGCGCAGCCGAGGCAGGAGATCCTCGCCGAACTGGGTCAGGAAGCGCTCCTGGTCATGCCCGGGTCCGTGGAAGACCAGGTGGTTGAGGCCGGCGTCCACGTACGGCTTGATCTGTGCGAGCGCCTCGTCCGGGTCGGACGCGACGATCCACCGCTTGGCGACCTGCTCGATCGGCAGCTCGTCGGCGAGGCGCTCCATCTCCAGAGCGGTGTCGACCGTGTGCTTCTGCTCGGCGGTCAGCGACAGCGGCGCCCAGAAGCGGGTGTTTTCGAGCGCGGCGTCGTGGTCGCGGTCGTACGACAGCTTGATCTCGATCATCTTGTCGATCTGCGCCGCGTCGCGGCCAGCCGCCGCCGCGCCCTCGGCCACCGCGGGCATCAGCTTCTCGGTGTACAGGTCCATGCCCTTGCCGGAGGTGCAGATGAACCCGTCGCCGGAGCGGCCGGCGTACTTCGCGACAAGCGGGCCGCCAGCTGCGACGTAGATGGGCGCCGGCCGCTCGGGGCGGTCGTAGATCACCGCGTTGACCAGCTTGTAGTAGTCGCCGTCGAAGTTGACCTCGTCCTTGGTCCACAGCTCGCGGATCAGCCGCACCGCCTCCCGCAGCCGCGCGAAGCGCTCCTTGAACTCCGGCCACTGCAGGCCGGACACCGCGATCTCGTTCAGCGCCTCGCCGGTGCCCACGCCAAGCATGATCCGGTTTTCGTAGAGCAGCGCCATCGTCGCGAACGCCTGGGCGATCACCGCGGGGTTGTACCGGAACGTCGGCGTGAGCACGCTCGTGCCGATCCGCACCCGGCGGGTCCGCTCGCCGACCGCCGCCATCCACGACAGCGCGAACGGCGCGTGCCCGCCCTCGTGCCGCCAGGGCAGGAAGTGGTCCGACACAAGGACGCTGTCCAGGCCGACCTCCTCGGCGCGCACGGCGTACTCGACGAGCTGCCGTGGCCCGAACTGCTCCGCCGACGCCTTGTAGCCGATCGTGAGGCCCATTGCCGTCCCTTCCTCGTCGCTGGTTCTGACCACCCTTTCGCGCCGGAGGAATCGGAGCGACTCCTTTGCGGCCGCGGCCGGGTCACCACTCCTGAACCGTACGGCGCTCCCGCCGGCCACGCCCAGAAAGGACGATCATGGTGTCGGTCTCGTTCAGCATCTTTCTCCCCACCGGGTTCGGACACGAGTTCGCGCAGGTGACGGACCCGGTCGAGGCGTTCGAGTCGGTGGTCCGGGTGGCTCAGGCAGCCGATCCGCTCGGCTATCACACGCTGTGGGCGCCGGACCACCTCGTGACGATCCCGCCTTCGCAGGACTTCGTCTTCGAGGCGTGGTCGGTGATCACCGCGCTGGCCCGGGAGACCTCCCAGGTCCGGCTCGGGCAGCTGGTCACCGGCAACGGGTACCGGAATCCCGCGCTACAGGCGAAGCTCGCGTCGACCGTCGACGTGATCTCGCACGGCCGGTTCAGCTTCGGGATCGGTGCCGGCTGGTACGAACCGGACTACGTCGGGTACGGCTACGACTTCGGTACCGCGGGCGACCGGCTGCGCAAGCTCGGCGAGGCGGTACAGGTGATCCAGCAGCTGTGGAGCGAGAAGGAGGCCACCTTCGAGGGGCGTTACTACCGGGTGCGGGGAGCGATCAACCAGCCCAAGGGCGTGCAGGCGCCGCACATCCCGCTGATGATCGCGGGCGGGGGCGAGAAGGTGACGCTGCGGCTGGTCGCCGAGTACGCCGACGCCTGCAACATGATGGAGTCGCCGGACGGCCTCGCTCGCAAGTACGCGATCCTGCGCCGGCACTGTGACGAGCTCGGGCGCGACTACGACAGCATCCGCCGTACCGCCACGACGCTCTGCATAATCCGCGACAGCGACGACGAGGCGCGGGCGCTGGTGCCGCCGGGCATCGAGTTCGCCTACCCGGGCGACGTCGCCTCGTACGGCCTTGTCGGCACCGTCGAAACCGTCCGCGAGCGGATCGCGGCCTTCGCGGCAGCGGGCGTGCAGGAGCTGATCATCGGGTTCGAGGACGGGACGAGCGTGGAGCAGATCGAGCGGTTCGCGGCGGAGTTCATAGGCTGAAGCCCAGTTCCCCGCATGTACGCCGGGGTATATACGCGAGGTATACGCTCAGGGTACGCTTCCTGGCATGAGCGTTCCCTTGACCCTCCTCGGCCTGCTGGAGCGCGAGCCCAGCCACGGATACGACCTCAAGCGCGACTACGACGCCTATTTCGGCCGTGGGCGCCCGCTGCCCTTCGGCCAGGTGTATGCCACTCTCGGGCGCCTCGCGCGGGACGGCAAAGTGGTGATCAGCGAGGTGCAGCCGGGCGTCGGCCCCGAGCGCAAGCGCTACGTGATCACCGAGGCGGGGGCGACAGAGTTCGACGCGTGGCTTGTCCAGCCGCTGGAGGCGGAGCCCCACCTCCAGTCGGTGCTCTTCAGCAAGGTGGTGCTCGCGCTGATGCTCGGGCGCCCCGCTAGTGAATACCTCGACATTCAGCGCGGCGCCCACCTCGAGCGGATGCGCCAGCTGACCGAGATCCGGCGCAGCGGCAGCCTCGTCGACGGGCTGCTCGCCGATCACGGCCTCTTTCACCTGGAGGCCGACCTCCGCTGGATCGACACGACCGTCGCCCGGCTCGACGCCCTTGCCGCCGAGGTGGTGAAGTGATGTCCGACGTGATGATCGAGGCCCGCGACGTCATGCGGTCGTTCGGCCAGACGCCGGCGCTGCGGGGAGCCACCGTGGCGGTCGCGCCGGGCGAGATCCTGGCCATCATGGGCCCGAGCGGCTCCGGAAAGTCGACGCTGCTGCACTGCCTGGCCGGCATCCTCGTGCCCGACGAGGGCGAGATCCACTTCGACGGCCGCCGGGTGGACACGCTGGACGAGGCGGGCCGCAGCGCGCTGCGCCGGGACAGCTTCGGCTTCGTCTTCCAGTTCGGTCAGCTCGTGCCAGAGCTGACCGCGGAGGAAAACGTCGCTCTCCCGCTGCTGCTCGGCGGCGTGCGGCGGGAGGCGGCGCTTCGCCAGGCCCGCCCGTGGTTCGGCCGGCTGGGGCTCGACGGGCTCGAGCGCCGGCGCTCCGGAGAGCTCTCCGGTGGGCAGGCGCAGCGGGTGGCTCTGGCCCGTGGGCTGGTGACCAGCCCGAAGGTGTTGTTTGCCGACGAGCCGACCGGCTCGCTCGACTCGCTCACCGGCGAGCAAGTGATGGACCAGATGGTCGGCGCCGCGCGCGAGCACGGCACCACGGTCGTGCTGGTCACCCACGAGGCACGCGTCGCGGCGTATGCGGACCGCCACGTGATGGTCCGCGACGGCAAGGTCGCCGCCCTCGCGCCGGAGCGGGTGCTGTCATGATCCGGTTCGGCCTGCGCCTCGCCCTGGCCACAGGCCGGGAGGCGATCGTCCGGCTGGCCATCATCTCGGCGGCGGTGGCGCTCGGGGTGGGCCTGCTGCTCACCGCGCTCGCGGGCATCAACGCGGTCGGCGCGCAAAACCAGCGGTACGCGTGGCTCAACAGCGGCCTGGTCGGAGAGACTGCCGGGCCGAAGGCGGCCAACCCAAGCTGGTGGGTGCTGCGCGACGACTACTTCGCGGCGCAGCGGATCGCCCGGCTCGACATCGCGGCCACCGGGCCCGACTCGCCGGTGCCGCCCGGCATTCCGCGGCTGCCCGCCCCGGGGAGTACTACGTGTCGCCCGCACTCGGCGACCTGCTGCGGTCACACCCGCCGTCCGAGCTGGCCGATCGATACCCGGGCAGCCGCGTCGGCAAGATCGGCGACAGCGCGCTGCCCTCGCCCGACTCGCTGCTGATCGTGGTGGGCCGCACGCCCGACGAGCTCTCGGGGATGTCGAGCGCCGACCGCGTGGCCAGCATCATGACCACCGACCCGAGCGACTGCGACCGCTGTGTGATCGGCATCGGTGCCGACGGCATGAGCCTGGTGCTGTCGATCGTGGCGGGAGCCCTGATCGTGCCGGTGCTGATCCTGATCGGCACGGCGACCCGACTTGCCGCTGCCCGGCGGGAGCAGCGCTTCGCCGCGATGCGCCTGGTCGGTGCGACACCCCGGCAGGTCTCGGTGATCTCCGCGGTGGAGTCGACCGTCGCCGCGGTGGCGGGCACCCTCGCCGGCATCGCGTTGTTCTTCGCGTTCCGGCCGGCGATCGCGCAGATCCCGTTCACCGGCGAGCGCTTCTTTGGCGGCGACCTCTCGCTCGGCCTGCTCGACATCGTGCCGGTCGTGGTCGGCGTCCCGCTGGCCGCGGCGGTGGTGGCGCGGCTCGCGCTGCGCCGGGTGCAGATCTCACCGCTGGGCGTTACCCGGCGCGTCACGCCCAGCCCGCCGCGGGCCTGGCGCCTTGTCCTGCTCGCGGCCGGGGTCGCGGAGCTTCTCTACTTCGTCGGCCGGCAGCCGAGCTCGACGAATGGGCAGCTCATCGCGTACATGTCCGGCTTCGTGATGATCATGGTCGGGCTGGTGGTGGCCGGTCCGTGGCTGACCCTGGTCGGGTCGCGGCTGCTGGCCGCGCGGGCCCGCCGCGGTGCGGCGCTGATCGCCGGGCGGCGGCTGGCGGACAACCCGCACGCCGGCTTCCGCGCGGTCAGCGGGCTCGCCGTGGCCCTGTTCGTCACCAGCGTCGCCACGGGCGTGATGACCACGATCGTGGCGGAGCGGGGCGAGCCGCGTACTGGTTCGGTGCTGAGCAGCGCGCTCGTCCAGTCCTTCGACACGAAGGGCGGCGCCGGTGGGAGCAAGGCGCGGATCCCCGCCGAGCTGGCGTCGATACCCGGGGTCGGTGCCGTCCACCCGGTCTACGCAAACCCGGAGCACGAGCCGAGCCGACCGGACTGGCTGCCCGGCCTGGTGCCGTGCGCCGACCTCGCCCGCTCGCCGGAGCTCGGCCGGTGCGCGCCCGGTGCCGAGGTCGCGTACGTGTGGCACGACCTGCTCGGCCCGCGCCGCGCCTCCAACGAGCCACCGGTCTGGGCGCCGGCGCCCGTCGACGCGGCGAGCGTCGAAAAGCTGCCGTTGCTCTCGGTCGTGGTGGCCACGGACGGGTCGGCGACGGCCGTTGAACGATCGCGCACGGTGCTGGAAGCCGCCTTCCCGGAGGTCAACCGCTCACCCGCAACGGTCGCCGACTACGAGAGCGACTTCCGGCGCACGCTCGTGCAGTGGCAGCAGCTGGCCAACGTGGTGATCGTCGCGAGCCTCGCGATCGCGGGGTGCAGCCTGGCGGTCGGCGTGGCCGGCGGCATCACCGAGCGCAAGCGGCCGTTCAGCCTGCTCCGGCTCACCGGCGTGCCCATCGGGATGCTGCGCCGGGTGGTGACGCTGGAGAGCGCCGTGCCGCTGGTTTTCGTGGCCCTGCTGGCGATCGGCATGGGCTTCGTGGCCGCCCAGCTCTTCCTCACCTCGCAGCTGGACTACACGCTGCACGCGCCCGGCTTGGCGTACTACCTGGCGGTCGCGGCCGGCCTGCTCGCCTCGTTCGCGATCATCGCGTCGACCCTCCCGCTGCTGCGGCGGATCACCGGTCCGGAGACGGCGCGGAACGAGTAGGCGCGGGCTGGTCCGGCGCGGGTGCCGGCTGCAGGCGACTGATCGCCAGCCACGCGGTGGCTGAGGCGAGCGCCGCGGCCGGCACCGCGTCCGTCCCCGCCGTGCCGACGAGCAGCGCCGCGAAGATGAGCGGCGAGAAGAGGAGCCGGGTCTGCGCGGCCATGGCGGCGGACGCGCCGACCGCTATCGCGAGCGTCGGTGACGTGTCGAACCAGACGACCGCCAGCGCCGCGAGGGCAACGCCGAGGAAGATGGCCGGGAAGATCGGGCCGCCCCGGAAGCCGCAGCCGAGGCTGATGCCGTACGCGAGGAACTTGGTGGCGAGCAGCACGAGCACCAGTTGCGTGGAGTCGGTCTCCACCACCGTCGCGATCGAGTTCTGGCCGGAGAAGAGCACGTCCTGCGGGTCGGCGCCGAGCGCGTCGCCGACCAGCGCGAGCGCGCCGACCGCGGCGCCACCGGCCAGGACGAGTGGCCGGGCGCCGATCCGCGCGACCCGGCCGCCGAGTCGGTGCACGGCGGCCACGACCACGGCGGCGGTGGCGCCGACGGCGATCGCGATCAGCAGGTCGTAGATGTGGGTGCCCTCGTACCTGGGCAGGTCGGGCACCGCGAGGCCGGGCGCGCCGAGCCCGGGCCAGTGGTCGAGTCCGATGAAGATGAGGTAGCCGATCGCGGCGGCGACAAGGCCGGGCAGGAGCGCGGGCAGCAGCGCCGCACCGATGCCCACACCGCCTTCGACAAGGAGCATGCCGGCGACGATCGGCCCGCCGAAGAGCGCGGAGATCGCCGAGAACGAGCCGGCGTTGGAGAGGATCGCCGTGCCCTGCTCGCCGGCCGAGCGGTACAGGCGGCTCACCGCCACGCCGACGGCCGAACCGAGCGCGATGACCGGAGCCTCCGGCCCCAGCACCGCGCCGAAGCCCAGCGTGCCGAGTGCGGCGAGCGCGACGCCGGGTACGTGACGGGGTGGCGTCGGCTTGGTGCTCAGGCCGTCAAGCGGCAGATGGCCGCCGTCGCCGGGCAGCAGCAGGCGCGCGCCGAGCACGATGAGCGCGCCGCACACCGGCAGAAGCAGCACGAGGTACCACTGTGGAGCGTCGCCGCCGAGCGCGTCCGGCAGGTCGTGCCACAGCCAGTGCTGGAGCTGGTGCACAAGCGACAGGAACGCCGCCGCCACCAGCGCCGCCGGCACCCCGACCGCCGCGCCGAGCCCGACCAGCCGCAGGTACGTGCCGCCGCTGGGTCGCTGCACGCCCGGCCGCACTACGCGACGGTGCCGAGTGCGTGGTCGGTGCCGTTGAGCCGCCGCCCGCCGTCCTCGGTGACCGTGACGATGTCCTCGATCCGTACCCCGAAGCGGCCGGGCAGGTAGACGCCGGGCTCGATGGAGAAGCACATGCCCGGCACGAGCGGGCGCTCCTCACCCTCCACTATGTACGGCGGCTCGTGTGTGGTGACCCCGATGCCGTGGCCGGTGCGGTGGATGAAGTACTCGCCGTACCCCGCCTCGGTGATCACACGCCGCGCCACCCGGTCGATGTCCTGGCAGGTGACGCCCGGCCGCACCGCCTCGAAGGCGGACTGCTGCGCGCGGCGTACCACATCGTGCACGGCCTTGACCTCGTCGGTGGGTGACCCTCCGACGTGGACGGTGCGGGTGGTGTCCGACCCGTAGCCACCCATCAGCCCGCCGAAGTCGAGCACCACCGTGTCGCCCTGCTGGATGAGCCGGTCGCCGGCCTCGTGGTGCGGGTTGGCGCCGTTGGGCCCGCTGCCCACCACGGTGAAGTCGACCTGCTCGTGACCGTGCTTGCGGAGCAGGCCCGCGAGGTCGGCGGCCACATCGGTCTCCCGCCGGCCGGCGAAGCTGACCCCGAGGATCTCCTCGTACGTGGCGTCCGCCGCCGCACCCGCCGCGGCGAGCCGTTCGAGCTCGTGCGCGTCCTTGACCGCGCGGAGCATCGGCAGGCTGTCGGTCAGCGCGGTGTACCGGCTCGCCGGCAGCGTCCGCTGGAGCCCGAGCAGGTGCATCGCCCACGCCGAGTCGCTGATCCCGTAGTGCCCTTCCGCCAGCAGCAGCCGGGCGGCCACGCCGTACGGGTCGGTGCCGTCGGTCCAGTCGGTGAGCGCGAGGGCGGATGCCCCCGGCGCGGCCTGGGCGTCCGGCTTCTCCAACGTGGGTACGACCAGCGCCGGATCGCGGCCGGGCGCCAGCACCAGCAGCGTGAGCCGTTCGGTGATCGCGGTCGGCTGGTAGCCGGTGAGCCATGCCAGGTCCGGCCCGGGCGCGACAAGCACCCCGGACAGGCCGGCGTCGGCGGCCGCCCGGGCGGCGCGTTCCATGCGTGCCGCGTAGTCCCCGGCCGTGAACCCGGTCATGACGCCCGCCCAGCGGTCGCGTACCGCTTGAGGAAAAGCGCCTCGGCGAAGGCCATGCGCTCGATCTCGTCCGGGTCGACGCTCTCGTTGGGTGCGTGCATGAGCGTCAGCGGCTCCTCCACGCCCATCAGGATGATCTCCGCGTTCGGGTACGTGTCCGCGAAGACGTTGCACAGCGGGATCGAGCCACCCTGCCCGAGCGTGGTGAGGTTCCTTCCGTACGACTCCCGCATCGCGGCGGCGAGCGCGTCGTACGCGGGACCGCCGGTCGCCGCGCGGAACGGCGCGCCGGACGCCTCGCGCTCGGTCTTTACCTTGACGCCCCACGGCGCCACCGCCTCCAGGTGCGCGATCAGCGCGTCCTGCGCGACCTTCGGGTCCATGCCCGGCGGTACGCGCAGGTTGATCCGGGCCCGCGCGTGCGGCTGGATCGCGGCGGCCGACCCGACGACCGGTGGACAGTCGATGCCGAGCACGGTCACCGCCGGCCGGGCCCAGAGCATGTCCGAGACCGTGCCGTCGCCGAGGAGGCTGACGCCGTCGAGCACGTTCGCGTCGGTGCGGAACTGCTGCGGGTCGTACACCTCGCCATTCCACGTCTGCGTGTTGTCCAGCCCTTTGACCGTCGTGTTGCCCTTCTCGTCGCGGAGCGTCGAGAGCATGTGGATGAGCGCGGCCAGCGCGTCCGGCGCGGCGCCGCCAAACATGCCCGAGTGCATCTCCGAGCCCAGCGCCTCCACGGTCACGATGACGTTGGCGAGGCCGCGCAGGCTGATCGTCGCGGCTGGCGCGCCGACCGCCGCGTTGCCCGTGTCGCAGACGAGGATCACGTCGGCGGCGAGCAGGTCGGCGTGGCCGGGTACGAACTCCTCCAGCCCACCGGTGCCCTGCTCCTCGGAGCCCTCGACGATCAGCTTGAGGTTGACCGGTACGTCGTCGCCGAGCGCGCGCAGGGCGGTCAGGTGCATGAGGATGTTGCCTTTGCAGTCGGCGGTGCCCCGCCCGTACCACCGTCCATTGTGCTCGGTGAGCTGGAAGGGCGGGGTGCGCCAGGCCGCCTCGTCGAGCGGCGGCTGCACGTCGTAGTGGGCGTAGAGCAGCACCGTGGGCGCGCCGGCCAGACCTTTGCGCTCGCCGTACACCGCGCGCGAACCGTCCGGCGTCTCCTCCAGGCGCATGCCCGTGAAGCCGACCTCGCCGAACGCGTCGAGCACCCACTTGGCCGCCTTCGTGCACTCCTCCGGCGGGTACTGCCGCGGGTCCGCGACCGACCGGTACGAGACGAGCTCGGTCAGGTCGGTGCGGGCCCGGTCCATCAGGTCGTGCACCCGCCCCCGCAAGCCATTCCCGTCCTTGGCTTTGGTCCCGTCCATAGCGTCACCCCTTGACGACATCGCTGAGATCCAGGCCGTTCACGTACGTCTGGAACGCGGGCAGCTGGTCCGGGCAGTAGACGCTCAGAGCGAGCTTCTCGCCCTCGATCGTGCGCTGGGCGATGAAGACCGGGCGCTGGCCCGGACCCGCCGCCCCGTTCGAGCCGAGGCCGTCGCGGACCGCCTTCTTCAGCGCGTTGCCGGGGTCGTCGCACATGGCACCGCCGTCGTCGCCGAACACCCGGATGATCTGGTCGCGGTCGGGCACCGGCAGGTCCTGCGCCTGGAACAGCGCGATCAGCTGGTCGGCCTTGTCCTCGGCCGCCTGGTTGCGTTCGGCGCGGTTGTACATCGCGAGGCCCAGGATCACCAGCACCACGGCGACGGCGGCGACGATGATGTACGTGATCCGCCGGTGCTTGTGCGGGTCGTGAAAAGTGGTCGGCTCACTCGGTGCCGTCGTAGTCATCGCACGCCCCCACTTACTCGATCGCCGTCGTGACCGCCGGGTCGGCGGTCTTCCAGTGCGGCTTGCGCAGCTTGTAGAACAGGAACGGCACGAGCAGGCCGATGAGCACCAGGCCGCCGCCGACGATGGACACGTAGAGGGCGACGCTGCCGCCGCCGAACTGCGACGACGGCACGAAGCCGATCAGCAGCGCGGCGATCGAGGCCAGGAAGCCCACGATGCAGAGCGCCATCAGCGCGGGTGCCTTGAAGCCCCGCGGGTGGTCCGGCTGGTTGCGCCGCAGCCGGACCGCGGCGACGAACATCAGCAGGTACACGACGAGGTACACCTGGGTCGTGATCACCGAGAGGATCCAGTACGTGCTGGACACGTCCGGGATGAACGCGTACATCAGCGCGATGGCCGTGGTGATCACACCCTGGGTGACCAGGATGTTCTGCTGCACGCCGTGCTTGTTGAGCCGCTGCAGGAACGGCGGCAGGTAGCCGTACTGGCGCGAGACCAGCAGCAGGCCCTTCGACGGGCCGGCGAGCCAGGTGAGCATGCCGCCGAGCGAGGCGACGACAAGCATGACGCCGAGGATCGGGGTCAGCCAGTTGACGCCGAACTGCCCGAACACCGCGTCGAACGCCTGCATCACGCCGGAGGTGAGGCTGATCTGCTGGGCCGGGACGATCCAGGAGATGGCCAGCGCCGGCAGCACGAAGATGAGCAGCACCAGCCCCATCGCCAGGAACATCGCCCGCGGGAACTCGCGTCCCGGTTTGCGCAGCGAGGAGACGTGCACGGCGTTCATCTCCATGCCGGAGTACGACAGGAAGTTGTTGACGATCAGCACCAGGCTCGCGAGCCCGGCCCAGGCCGGGAGGATGTGGCTGGCGTCCATCGGCGCGGCCGACGGGTTGCCCTGGCCGAGGAAGACCACGCCGAGCACGACCAGCAGTACACCGGGGATCAGGGTGCCGATGATCAGGCCCATGCTGGAAAGGCCGGCGATCGACTTGGTGCCCTGCGAGGAGATGTACACGCCGGCCCAGAAGCAGACCATGATGACCGCGGCGGTCCAGAGGCCGCTCGACGCCAGCGCCGGGTTGATCACGTACGCGAGCGTGCTGGCGACGAACCCGAGAAGGCTCGGGTAGTAGAAGATCGTCATGGCGAACTGGCACCACACGGCCAGGAAGCCCATCGGCGCGGAGATGCCCTCGCTGACCCAGCGGTAGACGCCGCCGTTCCAGCCCGAGGCGAGCTCGGCGGAGACAAGCGAGGTCGGCAGCAGGAAGACGACCGCCGGAAGCAGGTAGAGGAAGACCGCGGCGAGGCCGTACACAGCCATCGTGGGCGCGGCCCGGAGGCTGGCGACCGAGCTTGTGGTCATCAGGGCCAGCGCGATCCAGGAGATGTAAGCGACGGCGGGCGCCTTCGCCTTGGTCGCCACCGCTGGGGTGGCGGGGGAGGCCTTGGCGGTCGAGCTTGTCGGAATTCTTCGGCTCGATCCGGGCAGATCCATGGCGGTCATGTGGCGCCTCCCGTCGGTTAGATGCTCCACACCCCGAAACGTGAGACTAATTGCCTATATCGGGGCATGCTGGGAAAATCTGGAAGTCGGGAGGGGTCAATGGCCGTTTCCGCCACTGCCAAGGTGGCCAGTCATCGATGGATCGCGCTGACCGGCCTCTGCGCGGCCGCCGGGCTGGTCTGGCTGGCCTTCGCGGACCTCGGGGTCTCGCTGCCGACGATCTCCACCGAGCTGGCCATCGGCGTCACTGATCTGCAGTGGACGATCAATGCGTTCAGCCTCGCCTGCGGTGCGCTCGTGCTCGCCGCCGGGCGCTGCAGCGACCTGTACGGCCGGCGCCGGGTCCTGCTCGTCGGCGTCGCGATGTTCGGCGGCTTTTCGCTGCTGACCGCTTTTCTTTCCGGCCTCGCCGGCCTGGTCGCCGGCCGCGCGCTGATGGGCGTCGGCGCCGCGATGATCCTGCCGGCGACACTGGCCCTGATCCCGCCGATGTTTCCCAAGGAGGAGCAGCCCAAGGCGTTCGGCGCCTGGATGGCTGTCGCCTGGGTCGGGCAGGCCGCCGGACCGGCCGTCGGCGGCTCGCTCACCAGCGCTCTGGGCTGGCGGTCGCTCTTCTGGATCGCCGCGCCGCTGTCCGCCGCGGCGTTCCTGGTGATCCTCCGGTTCACGCCCGAGTCGCGGGACGAAAACGCGTCCGGCGGCGTCGACGTGATCGGCCTGCTGGCCAGCGCGGCGGCGGCGTTCTGCCTGCTATACGCGTTCACCGAAGGACAGACGACGGGCTTCGCCGACCCGCTGATCATCGGGCTGCTGGTTGCCGCTGTGGTGCTCGGCGTGGCGTTCGTACTCGTCGAGCGGCGCGTCCGCGAGCCACTTGTCGACCTTCGCCTCTTCCGCGCCCGCGACTTCGACGGCGCGCTGACCGCCAACCTCGTCATGAACATCGTCTTCGCCGGCATGAGCTTCCTGCTCGCGCTCTACCTGGAGACGGTGCGTGGATACAGCGCGCTCGAGGCCGGCCTCCTGCTCTTCCCGTCGACGCTGACGATCCTGGCGTTCAACCCGGTCGGGTCGCGGATGGCGGCTCGGCTCGGCTCGCGTACCCCGGTGGCGTGGGGCCTGGTGCTGCTCGGCCTCGGCACGGTGCTGGCCGGCCTGGTGAGCACCGACTCGCCATACTGGCTGCTGCTGGTCGGCCTGCTCGTGCTCGGCGCCGGCCTTGGCCTGCTCTCCGTCCCGGTCTCCAACACGGCCGTGGCCGGCCCGCCGCCCGAGCTCGCCGGCACCGCGTCCGGCCTGTTCAAGATGAGCAGCATGCTCGGCGGCGCGATCGGCGTCGCGCTGTGCGCCGCCGTGGCGAAGGGGATCGGCTCCGGCCAGGCCCGCAAGGACGCGCTCGCCGCCGGGCTCACCGAGGATGACATCGACAAGCTCTCGAACGCGCTGAGCGGGTCGGACGCCGCTGCGGCGGTGCTCGGCCAGTTGCCGCAGGGCGAGCGGCAGGCGGTCATGGCCGCGTACCACGATGCGTACGCCGCTGGCGTGGCCGGCTCGGTGAAGATCGCAGGGGTGTTGGCGCTGGTAGCGGTCGTTGTCGTGCTCTGGCTCTGGCCACGCCGCCGGTAGGCCGCTCCGCTCTTTCGTCGGACAGCCTGAAAATTGCAGAGATTAATCTAGATATTGCGCTCGTGTGTCAGGGGCGTTACGGTCCCGGGTAACCCGGCTTGCCCCTGTCCCCCCACTTTCTACCGCCCCCAGTCGAAAGTGAGCAGCGCATGCTTCCCCGCCCCCGAACTCTGGCCGGCGCCGCCGCCACCGGCGTGCTTGTCGCCGCCGCGGCGAGCGCCATCCTCGCCACTCCCGCCTCCGCCGCCGGCGGCGCCGGCGCCCCATTGCCGTACGTGCACGTCGAGGCCGAGGCTTCGGCGACGAACGGCACCGTGATCGGCCCCAACTACACGTACAACACGCTTGAAGCGGAGGCGTCCGGCCGCCGCGCGGTCACGCTCGACGCCACCGGTGAGTACGTCGAGTTCACCGTCCCGTCGTCGGCCAACTCCATGGTCGTGCGCGTCAGCATCCCGGACACCGCGACCGGCTCGGTCTACACCGCGCCCCTCTCGCTCTACCTCAACGGCACGCGCCAGGCCGACATCACGACGACGAACAAGTACAGCCACCTCTACGGCGGCTACCAGTTCTCCAACACACCGCAGGGCAACCACCACTGGTTCTACGACGAGTACCAGCGGCTGCTGCCCCAGATGAGCGCGGGCGCGAAGGTGCGCATCCAGAAGGACTCGAACAGCTCGGCGTCGTCGTACACGGTGGACTTCATGGAGTTCGAGCAGGTGGCGGGCGCGCTGTCGCAGCCGGCCGGCTCGGTCTCGGTCACCAGCCACGGCGCCGACCCGACCGGCGCGGCCAACTCCACGAACGCCTTCAACGCGGCGATCGCCGCCGCGGGACCGGGTGGAACGGTGTGGATCCCGGCCGGCCGCTTCCTGGTCACCGGCCACCTCGTGCTCAACAACATCAACATCCGGGGTGCCGGCATGTGGCACTCCATTGTGGGTGGTGAGGGCATCGGCTTCTACGGCCGGTGGATCGACCAGGGCGGAAGCACGGCCGTCAACATGTCGAACTTCCAGATTCGCGGCGAGGTCATCGAGCGCTGCGACTCCTGCCAGGTCAACGGCATCGGCGGCGCGATCTCCAACTCGAACATCAACAACATCTGGATCGAGCACACCAAGGTCGGCATGTGGATGGACGGTCCGATGACCAACCTGACCTTCGACCGCATGCGGGTGCGCAACCAGACCGCCGACGGCATGAACTTCCACAAGGGAGTGACAAACTCCGTCGTCTCCAACAGCCACTTCCGCAACACCGGCGACGACGCGATGGCGATGTGGTCCGACCAGGTCGAGAACGCCGGCAACACGTTCCACCACAACACGGTCGAGCAGACCCAGTGGGCGAACGGCATGGTGATCTACGGCGGTCGCAACAACAGCATGACCGACAACGTCGTGATCGACTCGGGCATCTCGCAGGGCGGCGGCATGCACGTGGCCAACCGCTTCGCCTCGACACCGCTGGCCGGCACCACAAACGTCCTGCGCAACACGATCATCCGGTCCGGCAGCCTCGACCCCAACTGGCAGTTCGGCGTCGGCGCGCTCTGGTTCGACGCGCGGGACGGCGCGATGACCGGTGCCGTGGTGGTCGACGACCTGGTGATCCGCAACGCGCCTTACGAGGCGATCCACTTCGTCTCCGGCTCCAGCATCACGAACGTCAGCATCCGCAACGCGACGATCGACGGTGTCGGCACGTTCGTGCTGCAGGCGCAGGTCGGTGGCTCGGTGTCGTTCGCCAACGTGCAGGCGACCCGGATCGGCCAGGCCAACGCGCCGATCTACAACTGCATGGGCGGCGGCTTCCAGATCGTCGACGCCGGCGGCAACGGCCCGTGGATCAACGGACCCACGTACGCGCAGTGCGGCCAGTGGCCCCAGCCGGTCATCTGGCCCGACTCGGCCGGGCTGACCGTGGCGCCCAGCGCGCTGGACTTCGGTGCGCAGGGCACCGGTACCACCAGCGCCGCCCGCACGGTGTCGGTCAGCAACAACGGGTCGTCCGCCGTCTCGCTGAGCGGCGTCTCGGTCACCGGCGACTTCGCGCAGACAAACAACTGCGGTACCTCGCTCGCGGCCGGCGCCTCCTGCACGGTCAGCGTGACGTTCCGGCCGACCGCCGCCGGCAACCGCAGCGGCACGCTCACCGTCGCCAACTCGGCCGCGCCGGCCACGGCCAGCCTCTCCGGTGTCGGCGTGGCACCCGGCCCGGTCCTTTCCGCCAACCCCGGCTCGCTCTCGTTCGGCGCGACGACGGTCGGCTCGACCACGGCCGCGCAGAGCGTGACGGTCACCAACAGCGGTACGGCCAGCGCGACGGTCTCGGGCGTCTCGGCGTCCGGTGACTTCGCACAGACAAACAACTGCGGCACGCTCGCGGTCGGCGCCTCCTGCACGGTCAACGTCACCTTCCGCCCGACGGCTGAGGGCAGCCGCACCGGCTCGGTCACGGTCACCAGCAACGCCAACAACAGCCCGACGACGGTCGGCCTCTCCGGCAGCGGCATCGGCTCGAACACCAACATCGCCGCGGGCAAGCCGGCGTCCGCGAGCAGCCAGGCGAACGGATCGCTGGTACCCGGCAACGTGACGGACGGCAACGCCGCCACGTACTGGGAGAGCACCAACGGCTCGTTCCCGCAGTGGGTGCAGGTGGACCTCGGCGCGGCGACGAACGTCGGGCGGATCGCGCTGAAGCTCCCGCCGGACGCGGCCTGGGCCACCCGTACGCAGACGCTGTCGGTGCAGACCAGCGCCAACGGCTCCACCTTCACGACGGTCGTGCCGTCGTCCGGGTACACGTTCAACCCGGCGACCGGCAACACGGTGAGCATCGGGCTGCCGTCGGGGACCAGCGCGCGGTACGTCCGGGTCAACATCACCGCCAACACGGGGTGGTCCGCGGGCCAGGCCTCCGAGCTTGAGGTCTACCCAGGCAGCGGCACGCCCGGTGGTGCCACGCTGTCGGCGGGTACGTCCGCGCTGAGCTTCGGCTCGGTACCGGTCGGTGGGGCCAGCTCCGCGCAGGCGGTGACGGTCTCCAACACCGGCGGCGCGGCGGCCACGATCACGGGCGTCTCGGTCACGGGCGACTTCACGCAGACCAACAACTGCGGTACCTCGCTCGCGGCAGGCGCGTCCTGCACTGTCAACGTGACCTTCCGGCCCACCGCGACCGGCAACCGCACCGGCACGCTGACGGTCAACAGCAGCGCGACCAACAGCCCGACCACGGTCGCGCTGTCCGGCACGGGCGGCGGCACGACGAGCGTCAACTTGGCCGCGGGCCGGCCGGCAAGCGCCTCCAGCCAGCAGCAGAACTACGCGGCCGGCAACGTGACCGACACCGACCAGAACACGTACTGGGAGAGCGCCAACAACGCCTTCCCGCAGTGGGTGCAGGTGGACCTCGGTACGGCGCAGAGCGCCAGCCGCGTGGTGCTCCAGCTTCCCGCCTCGTGGGGAGCGCGCAACCAGACGCTCTCCATCCAGGGCAGCACCAACGGCAGCACCTGGACGACGGTGGCCGCCTCGGCGACGTACAACTTCGCGCCAACGGTCACGATCACCTTCCCGGCAACGACCCAGCGCTACTTCCGGGTCAACATCACCGCGAACACCGGCTGGCCGGCGGGCCAGATCTCCTCCTTCCAGGTCTGGAACAGCTGACCCCTCTCCCGTTGATCAGGGACTCGGTGGGCGTGTCGTCCGGCGCGTCGCTACACCAAGTCCCTGATCAACGGCGCGGATAGAGTGGGCGGATGTGGGAGGTCGGGACGCCGGGAGTGGTTCAGCTGCCGTCCGGGCGGCTCGTGCGTGGGCGGGGCTGCGGCGGCCGTTGCCGCCTGGACCGGCGCCGACCTTTGGCCTCTACCTACTGGGAAAGCCGCCGCCCACAGTGGACTGGGCCAGCCGGTGGATCCGGTGGCCGGACTTCTGGCTGCCCAGCGACCGTGACGACGCGCGCGCCGCGCTGCACGAGGCATGGGAGCGGGCCGCCGGCGAGCGGGTCGAGGTGGCCTGCGGCGGCGGGCGCGGCCGCACCGGCACGGCTCTTGCCCGCATCGCCGTGCTCGACGGCGTACCACCGGCGGAGGCCGTCGCCTGGATCCGCGCCCACTACGACCGGCATGCCGTCGAGACACCGTGGCAGAAGCGCTACGCCCGCACTCCGCCGGACTGAGACAGCTCGGGCCGGTTACGGGGCGCGTAGGCCGGCGCAGACGACCGTGACGATGCGGTCGAGGGCGGCCTTGTCGGTGCTGCCGCCCGGGTGGGCCTGGCAGCCCACCATCAGCGCCTTGACGTCGGCGTACTCCACATCGGACCGGACCGCGCCGGCCTGCTGTGCCATCGCGAGCAGCGTGCGGAGCCGGCCCGAGACGTCGTAGCCCGCCTCGACGCCCGCCGCGTCCAGGTCGTAGCCCGCGCCGGCCAGCGCCTCGGCGAGCCCGCGGTTGTTTGCGCCCTCGTGCACCAGCGTGCCGAAGAACCTGAAGAACGCCTCGCCCGGCTTTTCGCTCGCGGCGAGCGCGTCGGCCTCGGCGGTGAGCCGCTCCATGCGCTCCAGGAGGATCGCCGCGAACAGCGCCTCCTTCGTGGGGAAGTGCCGGCTGACCGTGCCGGTGCCCACGCCCGCCCGGCGCGCGATCTCGTGGATCGGCACACCCAGCCCTTCGGCGGCGAAGACCTCGGCGGCGATGGCCAGCACCCGGGCCCGGTTGCGCCGGGCGTCGGCACGGAGCTCTCTTGCCACGCACACTCCTCCGTTGCTAAGCGGGATGCCCGTCCCGTATAGTCCCGAGAGAAGCGGGACGCTCGTCCCGGATTCTATCCCAGGAGGTGCGCGATGGCACGGCGATGGACCGAGGCAGAAGTGTCGGATCAAAGCGGCCGCGTCGCGGTGGTCACCGGTGGTAACACAGGGTTGGGCTTCGCGACCGCGCGGGTGCTCGCCGCGCGTGGCGCGACGGTGGTGCTGGCCTGCCGCTCACCCGAGCGGGCGGCGGCCGCCGCGGAGCGGATCAGGGCCGAGTCGCCGGGCGCGGCCGTCGAGACGCTCCTGCTCGACCTGGCTTCGCAGGAGTCCGTGCGGCGTGCCGCGGCCGAGCTGCGCGCCGCCCACCCGCGGCTCGACCTGCTGGTCAACAATGCCGGCGGCCTGTGGCCGCGCCGAGAGACCACGGTGGACGGTTTCGAGCGGACACTCGCTACCAACCACCTCGGCCCGTTCGCCTTCACCGGGCTCGTCCTCGACCGCCTGCTGCCGGTGCCAGGCTCGCGCGTCGTCACCGTGAGCAGCATTGGCCACCGGTTCGGGTCCGGCGGGTTCAACTTCGACGACCCGCACTTCACCCGCGGCTGGGTCTACAGCGCCCGCGACCGCGCCGCCTACTTCCAGTCGAAGCTCGCCAACCTGCTGTTCACGTACGAGTTGCAGCGGCGGTTCGCGGCGGCCGGCGCGCACACGATCGCGGTGGCGGCCCACCCGGGCAACGCGCGGACCGAGTTCGGTCGGGAGCTCGACCCGGCCTCCCGGGCGGTGATGAGCCGCTGGCTGCGGCCGCTCACCTGGTGGCTGCTGCAGGACCCGAGGGTCGGCGCCCTCGCCACGCTGCGCGCCGCGGTCGACCCGGACGCGCGCGGCGGCGACTTCTTCGGTCCGCCCGGCCGGACCCAGTTCACCGGGCATCCGGCCAAGATCGAGTCATCGCCGCAGTCGTACGACGTCACCGCGCAGCGCCGCCTCTGGGAGCTTTCCGAGGGATCGACCGGCGTGACGATCGATGTGCGTGAGCTGTTGACGAACCAGTGACATATCTGAAACCTTAGACGCCTAGCCCGCAAGAATTCGATGCTTGCGCGCAAGAAGCTAGCAGAAGCTCGCACTAAACAACACCGCCATGCCGCACGGCTGTCCCGGACCAGCGGCGCTCCACCTCTGTCGTTCACCAGCACAAGGGGACACCATGAGACGGAAACAGCTCAGCTGGCGGCTGATCAGCGGCTTCCTCGCCGCCGGTCTCGTCTACGCCGGGCTCGCACCGGCACCCGCGTCGGCGGCCGGCGGACCCAACCTGGCCGCCGGGCGCACCGCGTCGGCCAGCGGGTCCACCGGGCCGTACGGCGCGGGCAACGTCAACGACGGCAACGCGGCCTCCTACTGGGAGAGCCCCAACAACTCACTGCCCCAGTGGGTGCAGGTCGACCTCGGCAGCAGTGTGAGCATCGACCAGGTCGTGCTCAAGCTCCCGAGCAACTGGGAGACCCGCACCCAGACGCTGAGCGTGCAGGGCAGCACCAACGGCACAAACTTCAGCACTCTCTCCGCGTCCGCCGGCCGCGTCTTCAACCCGGCCAGCGGCAACGCGGTCACCGTCAACTTCACCGCCGCGAGCGCGCGGTACGTCCGGGTGAACGTCACCGCCAACACCGGCTGGCCGGCCGCGCAGCTCTCCGAGCTGGAGATCTACGGCGCCAGCGGTGGTAGCGGCAACCTCGCCACCGGCAAGGTGCTCTCGGCGAGCAGTGCGCAGGGCGGCCTCGGTGCCAACCTCGCCAACGACGGCAACCAGGGCAGCTACTGGGAGAGTGCGAACAACGCGTTTCCACAGTGGATCCAGGTGGATCTCGGCGCGGCGGCGAACGTGAGCCGGGTCGTGCTCAAGCTGCCGACCGGCTGGGGTGCGCGCACGCAGACGCTGTCCGTGCAGGGCAGCGCGAACGGGAGCACGTTCAGCACGCTCTCCGCGTCGGCCGCGCGGGCGTTCGACCCGGCGTCGGCCAACACCGTCACGATCGACTTCACCGCCACCTCGGCACGGTACGTGCGGGTCAACATCACCGCGAACACCGGCTGGCCAGCCGGTCAGCTCAGCGAGTTCGAGGTGTACGGCACGACAAGTGGGGACACCCAGCCGCCCTCGGCGCCGGGCAACCTGGTGCTGACCCAGCCGGCCACGGGCCAGATCCGGCTCGCCTGGACCGCCTCCACCGACAACGTCGGCGTGACCGGGTACGCGGTCTACCGCGACAACACCCCGATCGCGACGCTCGCCGGCAACGTGCTCTCGTACACCGAGAACCAGCCGACGAACGTGACCGTCGAGTACTTCGTGCGGGCCCGGGACGCGGCCGGCAACGAGTCCGCGGACAGCAACCACGTCACCCGCACCGGCAGTGGCGGCGACAGCCAGGCGCCCAGCGCGCCGGGTGGGCTCGCGTTCACCCAGCCGGCCGCCGGCCAGATCAGGCTGACGTGGAACGCGTCGACCGACAACGTGGGCGTCACCGGGTACACGATCTTCGCCAACGGCGCCGAGCGGGCGAGCGTGGCGGGCAACGTGCTCACGTACACCGACACCCAGCCGTCGACCGCGACCGTGGAGTACTTCGTGCGGGCCCGCGACGCCGCCAACAACGTCTCCGCCGACAGCAACCACGTCACGCGGGTCGGTGAAAACCCGCCGGGTGGCACCAACCTCGCCGCCGGCAAGCCGATGGAGGAGTCCTCCCACATCCACACGTTCGTGGCGACCAACGCCAACGACGGCAACCTCGCCACGTACTGGGAGTCGGCGGGCTTCCCCGCGACGCTGACCGTCAAGCTGGGCGCGAACGCCGACATCAGCTCGGTGACGGTCAAGCTCAACCCCGACTCCGCGTGGGGCGCGCGCACGCAGAACATCGAGGTCCTCGGCCGGGACCAGGGTGCCACCGGGTACACGTCGCTGCGAGCGGCGGGAACGTACAGCTTCAGCCCGTCGGTCAACCAGAACTCGGTGACGATCCCGGTCACCGGTCGTACCGCCGACGTGCAGCTGCGGTTCACGGCCAACAGCGGCGCACCCGGTGGGCAGGTCGCCGAGGTGCAGGTCATCGGCACCATGGCGCCCAACCCCGACCTGGTCGTGTCCGCGGCCACCTGGACGCCGGCCGCGCCGAACGAGGCGAGTCCAATCAACCTCTCGGCCACCGTCCGCAACGCCGGCTCGGCAGCCGCCGGGGCGACCTCGGTCAACTTCAACCTCGGTGGCGGGCTGGTCGGCAGCGCCCCGGTGGCGGGCCTCGCCGCCGGCGCCTCGGCGACCGTCACGTTCAACGCCGGTACCCGCCCGATGGGCAGCTACAGCTACACGGCCACGGTCGACCCGGCCAACCAGATCGTCGAGCAGGACGACGCGAACAACAGCTTCACCGCGCCGTCGCCGCTGGTCGTGGCCCAGGCGCCGGGGCCGGACCTGCAGGTCACCAACATCACCTCGAACCCGCCGAACCCGGCGGTCGGTGCGTCCGTCACGTTCACGGTGGCGGTCAACAACCGCGGCACCACCGCGAGCGGCGCGACGACGGTGACCCGGGTCGTCGTGGGCGGTACGACGCTGAACACCAACACCGCCTCCATCGCGGCCGGCGCGACCGTCAATGTGGCAATCAGCGGCAGCTGGACCGCGACAAGCGGTGGCGCCACCATCACGGCCACCGCCGACGCGACAAACGCGGTCACCGAGACGAACGAGAACAACAACTCGCTCGCCCGTTCGATCGTGGTCGGGCGGGGCGCCGCGGTGCCGTACACCGAGTACGAGGCCGAGGCCGCCGACTACCAGGGCACGCTGCTGGTGGCCGACCCGCTGCGCACGTTCGGGCACACCAACTTCGCCACCGAGTCCTCGGGGCGCCAGTCGGTGCGGCTGAACAGCACGGGTCAGTACGTCGAGTTCACCTCGACCAACCAGGCGAACTCGATCGTGGTGCGCAACTCGATTCCGGACTCGGCCGGCGGCGGTGGCATCGAGGCCACCATCAGCCTCTACATCAACGGCACGTTCTCCCGGAAGATCACGCTGTCGTCGCGCAACAGCTGGCTGTACGGCACGACCGACGACACCGAGGGGCTCTCGAACTCGCCGCAGGCGAACGCCCGCCGGCTCTTCGACGAGTCGAACGCGCTGCTCGGGCAGAGCTACCCGCCAGGCACCAAGTTCCGGCTCCAGCGGGACGCGAACGACGGCGCGCAGTTCTACATCATCGATCTCGTCGACCTGGAGCAGGTGGCTCCGGCGCTGTCCCAGCCCGCCGGGTGCACCTCGATCACGCAGTACGGCGCGGTGGCGGGCGACGGCGTCGACGACAGCGCGGCCATCCAGCGGGCCGTGACCGACGATGAAAACGGCGTCATCAGCTGCGTCTGGATCCCGGCCGGTGAGTGGCGCCAGGAGCAGAAGATCCTGTCGCCGGATCCGACCCGTGGCCAGTACAACCAGAAGGGCATCCGCAACGCCGTGATCCGCGGCGCGGGCACGTGGCACACCAAGCTCTACACGAACACCGAGCCGCAGAACGTGCAGGGCAACATCAACCACCCGCACGAGGGCAACGTCGGCTTCGACATCGACGACAACACCCAGATTTCGGACCTGGCCATCTTCGGTATGACCACCAACCGCGCCAACCGAGGTCACGGGATCAACGGGCGGCTCGGCAAGAACACCCGAATCAGCAATGTGTGGATCGAGCACGTCAACGTCGGAGCCTGGGTCGGCCGCGACTACTCGGACACCCCCGCGTACTGGAACCCGGGCGACGGCCTCGACTTCTCCGGGATGCGGATCCGCAACACGTACGCCGACGGCATCAACTTCGCCAACAGCACGCGAAACTCGCGGGTCTTCAACTCCTCGTTCCGTACGACCGGTGACGACTCTCTGGCGGTCTGGTCGAGCACCTACGTCAAGGACCAGGCCACCGACATCGGGCACGACAACCACTTCACCAACAACACGATCCAGCTGCCGTGGCGGGCGAATGGCATCGCCATCTACGGCGGGTACGGAAACACGGCCGAGAACAACCTCATCTACGACACGATGAACTACCCGGGCATCATGCTGGCGACCGATCACAGCCCGCAGCCCTTCTCCGGCACCACATTGCTCGCCAACAACGGGCTCTACCGGTGCGGCGGCGTCTTCTGGGGCGAGCAGCAGAAGTTTGGCGCCATCACGATATTTGCCCCCGGGCGGGACATCCCCGGTGTCGTCATCCGCGACAGCGACATCATCGATTCCACGTACGACGGCATCCAGTTCAAGGGCGGCGGCGGCAACATACCGGGCGTCGTCATCACGAACGTGCGCATCGACAAGTCGAACAACGGCGCCGGCATCCTGGCGCAGGGCAGCGCCCGCGGCAGCGCGACGCTGACCAACGTCACCATCACGAACTCGGCGACCGGAAACATCGTGGTCGAGCCGGGCTCACAGTTCCAGATCACCGGCGGCTAGCCCGCCCTCGATGACGGTGGCCTGGCCTAACCGGCCGGGCCACCGTCCCTTTGGTTGCCCCTGTCGTTGCCGGGGCGGTCGGACGCTCCCGGTGGATTTGGATGGCTCGGCGAAGGATGCGTCCGCGAGGGAGTGGGAGTCGCCGACCGCCTGCCGGGCGGCTGGAGCAGCGGGGCACAGAAGCCGGGAATCCTGTCCTCGCCGCCGGCCGCGCTGGCCAGCTCGCGCAGGTCTTCCGGCTTCATCGGCTTCTTGCCCTTTTCCCGCGCCTGCTCCCAGCTCTTGCAGAGCTTGGCCATGTCGCGGGTCGCCGCCGGCGGAGAGGTCGCGGAGGGGGCGGGCGTACCGACCGGGCCGCTCCCGCGGCCGGGGCTTGTCCGGGTCGAGGCGGGCGGCGCTTCGCGGCTGTCGAGGCTCTGCCGCGACGGCGGCGGATCGGTGCCGGGCAGGTACCCGGTCTCGGCCGCCACGGCGACGCCGCCCACGAGCAGGCCGGACACCGCTGCGACGGCGGCCAGCGGCCGGAGCACCCGCCGTCGCCGGGGCGCGGAAACCCGCTGCTCGACCCGGCCCGCCTGCTCGAAGGCGGCCAGGGCCGCGTCCAGCCCGGTCAGCTCGTGCGGCTGCGGCGGCGCGGCGGCCGCGGCGAGCAGGCGGCTCAGCTCAGGGTGGGCAGCGTCGTGGCCGCCGGTGAGGAGGCGCTCGGCCTCGTCCCGCCGCACACGGCGCCTTCGCGAGATACGCATGACATTGGAAAAAGCGTCCCAAAGTGGCACGGCGTTACACCCCCTCGGTGCGCGGTGACTGCAGGTCCAGCGGCGGCCGCGAGTCGGCGCGACGGGTCTTGACCTCGGCGTGCTCGGCGAGGCGGCGCAGGCCCCGCATCGCGGCGATCCGCACCGCCCCTGGGCGCTTGCCCAGCACCTGGGCGGTCTGCGCGACGTCGAGCCCCGCCACGACCCGCAGCGTCACCGCCTCGGCCTGGTCCTTGGGCAGCGTGGCGATCACGCTCAGTGCCCAGTCGGTCTCGGACCGCTGGATCACCTCGTTGGCCACGTCGGGATGCGCGCCGGGCAGCTCACGCTCGACCAGGTCGCGAGGCTCCTCGGGCCGGCGCCGGACCCGCCGCCGCTCGTCGATCGCGCGGTTGCGGGCGATCGTGAACAGCCACACCCGGAAGCCGGCCGGCGTCCCGCTGAAGTCGCGCAGGGCCTTTGCCGTCTGAAGCCACGTCTCGGATGCCACGTCCTCGGCCGTATCGCCTACGATCACCCGCAGGTAGCGCAGCAGTGCTGGCTGCTGCGCCCGCCACAGGGCGGCGAAGGCCACGGAGTCTCCTCGTGCCGCATCGGCGAGGGCGCCCGCGAGTTCCTCGTCGTCCAAAGCCTCGATTCCTGTCGCGCTGGTCCGTTTCGTCCGCCCCCCGTCGAACCCCGCCGAGCCAGCACGTTACACCTGTCGCGGGGGACCGTGGCTACCGTCGGTGGGCGCATTGTTGAGTCCGGCACGCGCAAGGTGTCCCGCATCGCGTTACCGGGAAACGGCCCCGGACGCGAAATGTGCCCAGACGTCGGCACCCGTTACCTGTTTGCCCACGGCCTCGGCCCGATCGACCGGTCGCGCCGCTTGTACCGGGTCTGTTGGCATCGACTTCCGGAAGCGCCTGGTGGGCACGTAGGAGGAATCCACAATGGGGGCACATTGGCCGGGGCGGCTGTCGGCCGCGGTCGGAGCGGTGGCGCCCGCCCGGCCGGCACGACGGCCGGCGCCGCCCTCGGCAGCGTGCCCACCACGGCGTTCGACCCATGCCCCAGCCGTCCGGCCGGAGGCGGTGGCGCGCCCCCCAACGCCCACCGTCTCCGGCTCGGGCGCGCTCGCCACGTCACGCGGTCCGGCCTCCGGTATGGCTGGTGCGGGCCCGGCGGGCGCGGTCGCTCTTCTCGTGGTACGCCCGCGCCGGAGGCCCCCTCCTTCGCCGCGGGCTCCTCCTCCCTGAGAAAGCGACCAGGGTGACCGGTGGCGGGCCCACCGCATGCCCGCCACCGGCACCCGACCTGCGCAGTAGCGCAAACGCCGATGAGTTTTGTCGGTGCCAGTCGTCATAGTCCTCAGAAGGTGTACGCACACCACACGAGGGGCAGGACGATGAGCGAGGTCACCGCCACAAGCGGGTCGCGATGGATGCGGGGGCCGCTGCGCCCGTTCCGCTGGGGCAGTACCGGCTGCTCGCCGGCTCGGTCACGATGTCCCTGTTCGCCGCGGGTGTCTGGCTGATCGCGCTGGTCTGGCAGGTCATCGCGCTCGGGGGCGGGCCCACGGAGCTCTCGCTCGTGTCGGCCGCGGCGGCGGGCGGCATGGTGGCCACCACGCTGCTCGGCGGCGTGCTGGCCGACCGGGTGCCGCAGCGCCGGATCCTGCTCGCCGTCGCCGGCGCGCGCACGGTGGCGATCGCCGCGGTCGCCGCGCTCGCGGTTGGTGACGTGCTGCACCTGTGGCATCTGATCGTGGCCGCCGGCGTGATCGGCCTCGGCAATGGGTTCACCTACCCGGCGTATTCGGCGATGCTCCCCTCGATCCTGCCGGCCGAAGACCTGATGGCGGCCAACGGCGTCGAGGGCATGCTGCGGCCGACCATCATGCAGGCCGCGGGACCCGCGCTGGCCAGCGCGCTGATCGCGGCCTCCTCGCCGGGCGCGGCGATCGCCGTGGTGGCGGTGCTGGAGGCGATCGGGGTCGCGTTCCTGCTGCTCGTGCGCCAGGTGCCGCTGCGCCGCGACAAGGTCGCCGAGCCGGCCCATCCGGTCCGCTCCGCGGTGGTCGATCTCAAGGCCGGCTTCGTGTACATGGTGCGCACGCCCTGGCTGCTCGCCACGCTGCTCTTCGCCTCGGCGCTGATCCTGTTGATCATGGGTCCGGTCGAGGTGCTGATCCCGTTCGTCATCAAGGACCGCGCCGGCGGCGGGCCCGGCGACCACGCGATCGTCATGGCGGCGTTCGGCGTCGGCGGCGCGATCGGTTCGCTCGGCATGGCGATGTTCAAGATGCCCCGCCGCTACCTCACCGTCATGAACCTCTTCTGGGGCGCCGGCTGCCTCCCGCTGGTGCTGATCGGCCTGTCCGCCAACGTGTGGGTCATCGCCGCGGCCGTCTTCGTGGTCGGCATCTGCTTCTCGGCGCCGATGGTCATCTGGGGCACGCTGCTGCAGCGCCGGGTGCCGCCGCACATGCTCGGCCGCGTCTCCAGCCTCGACTTCTTCGTCTCGCTGGTCTTCATGCCGGTGTCGATGGCGCTTGCCGGCCCGGTCAGCAGCGGCATCGGCCTTGGCGCGACGTTCGCGGTCGCCGGCCTGGTGCCGACCGGCATCGCTGTCCTCGCGATCGTGCTGGCCAAGATGCCGAAGGACGAGCTGGCACACCCACTGGACATCAAGCCGGCCGGCGACGAGCCGAGCGAGGACATCGAGGTCACCCCGGCCAAGGAGCTTGTCGGTTCGGCCGCCTAGCCGAGCGCGGCGCGGACGATGCCCGCGGCCAGTTGGTGGGCCAGCTCCGGGGTGATCTCCTCGGGCGGGCTGCTGACCAGGGTGAAGAGCGCCCCGCCGTAGAGCGTCACCAGCGTCGGCACAGCCTCCGGCGGGATCTCCAGCCCGAGCGCCGCGTGGTGTCCGGCGGTGAACGCCACCGAGTTGCGCATGAGGGCGGCGAGCGCCTCGACGAGTGCGGGTCGGCGCAGGCTCTCCAGGCGGAGCTCGAAGATCGCCAGGTAGCGCTCGCGATGCACGGTGGCGGCGGCCAGCAGCGAGGCGGCGATCAGGTCGGTGGCACGGGCCCGCGTGCTCGACCCGGCGGGTGGCTCGAACGCCGCGCCGGCCGCGTCCATGTCCGCGTAGTGCAGCTCGCCGATGCGCTCGGCCACGGCGACCAGCAGCGCCTCCCGGCTGCGGAAGTAGTTGGACGCGGTCCCGGCCGGCAGCCCCGCCTCGCGCTCGACCGAGCGGTGCGTGACGCCGTGCACGCCGGTGCGGGCCAGCAGCGCGATGGCGGCGTCGGCGAGCTGGGCCCGGCGGCGCTGGTTGGGTGGTGGCACTTCCTCATCCTATGACAGTATGCGTAGTACAACGCCCGTAGTGAATAAGGAGGTGGGCAGTGGACGTGGTGATCGTGGGAGCGGGCGTCGGCGGGCTCGCGCTGGCCAGCGGCCTCGTGGCGAGCGGGCACCGGGTGCGGGTGTTCGAGCGGGCGCCGGCACCCCGCACCGACGGCGCGGCTGTGACGATCTTCAGCAATGGTGCGGCGGCCGCGGCGGGTCTCGGGGTGCCGCTTGACGGGCTCGGCGGCCGCATCGAGACGCTCACCTTCTGCCTGTCGGACGGGCGGGCGTTCGTCCGTACCGACCTCGAGGTGATGCGCGCCCGCACCGGCTTCGGCGTGGCGACCGTGCCGCGCGCCGCGATCCTCGCCCGCTTCGCCGGCGCGCTCCCGCCCGGCACGATCACGTATGGGCGGGAGGTCACGTCCGTCACCCTGCGGCCGGACGGCGTGTCCATCGTGGACGGCGAGGGTGTCGGGCACGCCGCCGACGTCGTGGTCGGCGCCGACGGCTACCGCAGCGCTGTGCGCCGGGCGGTGCTCGACCCGGCGCCGGCCGCCCGCAACGGGTGGGTGAGCTGGCAAGGGCTGACCCGCTCCGTGCCGGAGATCGCGGAGAGCGCACACGCCCGCTGCCTCGTCGGCCCGGAAGGGCTCTGCGGGCTCATGCCCGCCGGCGACGGGCTGCTCCAGTGGTGGTTCGACGTGCCGGAGCCCGCGCCCGCCGGCCGGCCGGTCGTCGACTGGCTACGTGCCCGGTTCACCGGCTACGCCGAGCCGGTCGACCAGCTGCTCGCCGGCCTGAACAGCGCGGACGTGCAGGAGTTTCCGCACGTCCTGCACGAGGTGCGGAACGAGTGGGGGCGCGGGCCGGCCACGTTGCTCGGCGACGCGGCGCACGCCTTCCCGCCCTCGCAGGCGCAGGGGGCCAACCAGGCGCTCGAAGACGCGTGGCTGCTGCGCCGCGCACTGGACGGGTCCGGCCCGGTGGCGGACGCGCTGCGCCGCTACGAGCGCCTGCGTGCCCGGCGGGTGCGGCGCATCTCCCGGCTCGCGGCGAGCGAGGTGACCAACCGCCCGCCCTCGGCGCTCGCCCGGGCCGGCGGCCGCCTACTCGGTGCGCGCCCGATGGGCCGGATCTACCTGGCGACCATCCGCCGGTGCAGCAGCGTCCTCAACGACGAGACTGTCTAGCCGCGCCACCTCGGCGGGAGAGAGGCGCAGCGCGCCCGCGGCGATGTTGTCCACGAGGTGGTCGGGGTCGCCGGTGCCCGGGATCGCGAGCACGTGCGGGCCCTGGTGCAGCGTCCACGCCAGGCGCACCTGGTGCGGCGTCACCCCGTGGGCGTGGGCGACGTCCCACAGCGCGGCGTCGTGGTCGCTGCCGGCGCCGTCCTCGCGCCGGGCGCCGGCGATCGCGAAGAAGGGTACGAACGCGATGCCCCGCTCGCCGCAGATCCGCAGCAGCGCGTCGTCCTGCCGGTTGTTGTCGAGCCCGTAGCTGTTCTGCACGCACACCACCGGCGCGATGGCCGCCGCCTCGTCGAGGTGGTCGGCCCGGATGTTGGACAGGCCCAGGTGGCGGATCAGGCCGGCGTCGCGCAGCTCGGCGAGCACACCGAAGCGCTCCGCCACCGAGTCGTGGCCGGGCTTCTTCAGGATCCGTAGGTTGACCACGTCCAGGTGGTCGCGGCCGAGGCGACGCAGGTTTTCCTCCACCTGGGCGCGCAGCGCCGCCGGCGTGAGCGCCTGCATGAACGCGCCGGTCACGGGGTCGTAGCCGGGTCCCACCTTGGTCGCGATGACCAGATCCTCCGGGTACGGCCAGAGCGCCTCGCGGATCAGCTCCGTCGCGTAGCGGGTCGGGCCGCTGCCCACGCGGAGCGTACCGCCGGGCGAGAAGTAGAAGGCGGCCGTGTCGATGTGGTTGACGCCGAGCTCGACCGCCCGCCGCAGCACGGTGAGGGCCAGCTCGCGGTCGGGGTTGGCGGTGATCCGCATCGAGCCGAAGCCCATCCGGTGGACGGTGCGGTCGGCGAGCTTCCAGGTCCCGGCGGCCGCGGCGGTGACGGGCGGTGAAGGCATCAGCCGAAGGTACTCCCGAGCGGTGCCAGAGCCGCGGCCCGGCGGCCCTGACACCGCGCAGCCGTAGGAGCTCGGCGGCGGGGTGGGGTTTTTCAGTCGGTACGACGTCCGTTGCCTGGCGATGCCAACGGCCGCACGGCGCTCTCGCGTCCGTGGCTGAGCAGGTAACCTTCCACGAATCCGGCGTGGTGGTCGTTGCTCCGTTCGTCGATTTCGGCGAGCCGGGTGACGAGGAAGTCGGACAGTGCGATCAGCCGGTCTTGAGTGCGGTTGTGAAATTCGGCCTGCACTGCGATGACGGTTGCCACCGACGCGGCCGCGACGGTGAGCAGGTTGACGATGATGGGGACCTCGCCGCTGGTGAGCGCTCCGACGAGGATGTTGACAGTTAGGCACTGGGTGACCGCGACGGTCGCCGCCACGACCGCCGCACGTTTCAGGGTCATAGGCAGACCCCTCCCTTTGTCCCGCAAGGCTGCATCCGGTTGCCCTCCCCGCCGCCGAACCACAAGCCCAAGCAGTACGAAAGAGGGACGATAGCGGAAGAACCTTGCGCGCCACGGAGCCATTGACGTCAACAGATGGATCTTTCGTCATTTTGGAAAAGCGGCAAACGTCCACTCAGGATAGGCTCACGTCGTCGGCGTGGTAATTGCCTTGGCCGTACCAGCCATGCAAGTAGACGGTGGTCGAGGTGGTTGACGGCCCAGTGGTAAACGTCACAGTCAATGGCGAGAATGCGCCGCCCGTGTTCGGCGTCCATGCGCTCACGTCGGATGTGCCGGTACCGGCGGCGCCGAGGTACACATAGGACCCCCGCACGTGGGCCTGCAGCCGGTATGTCGTGTTCGGACGGACGGCGACAACCTGCTGGCAGCGGGCGTTGTCGGAGGCGGTGACGGCGCCGGCCAGAGCCCGCGAGCCGGAGCGCACGGGTGAGGTCACGATCGAGCAGCGGGTACCGGTCCACGGGATCAGCGAGCCGCTCTCGAACCCGCCGTTGACCACTCCACCGCTGGGTGGGGAGCTGGTCGGCGGCGTGCTCGGCGTCGTCGGCGGGGCGGTGGTGGGCGAGGCCGTCGCCCAGGGCACCTGTGTTGAGCGGTAGAAGTCGATGCCCATCGCCGTCCACCGTGGACCCTGCGCGCCCAGCCGCAGCCGGAAGCTGTCCCAGCTGTGCGTGGACCAGGGCGACCAGCCCAGTTCCGCGATGGCTGGCAGGCGCGGAAACGCCATGAACTCGATGTGGTCGGCCGTGACGATCGTCTCCGTCCACATAGGCGCCTCGACGCCCAGTACGGCGGACGCGGGGACGCCGGAGAGGTACGCGCCGGGATCCCAGCCGTACGCGGTCTGCACCTCCACGAAGCCGGCCCAGGAGAGGCCGATCGGCGTCGACGAGTTGTACTTCATGTCGAGGTACGCGCGGTTGGCCGGGGACATGACCACCCGGGCGCCGCGCGACACGGCCGTGCTGACCAGGGCGTCCGAGGTGTTGAGTCCCCAGTACTGCACCACCCGGTTGGCGGAGTGCTGCACCGCGCTCGCGCCGATCTGGTGCCAGCCCATCACCGCCTTCCCGCGCGCGGGGACCATCGGCTGTACCCGGTTGACGAACGCCGCGTACTGGGCGGCAGGCGTCACGTTCGCCTCGTCGCCGCCGATGTGCAGGAACGGCCCCGGTGTCAGCGCCGCGAGCTCGCCCAGCACCTGGTCGACGAAGGTGTACGTGATCTCCTTGGTCGTGCACAGCGAGCTGAAGCCCACCTCGGTGCCGGTGTAGAGCGGCGGGGCGACGCCGTTGCAGTTCAGTTCGGCGTACGAGGCGAGCGCGGCGTTCGTGTGGCCCGGCATGTCGATCTCCGGCACGACTGTGATGTACCTGCTGGCCGCGTGCGCCACGATCTCCTGAAACTGCGCCTTCATGTAGTAGCCGCCGGGCCCGCCGCCCACCTGGGTGCTGCCGCCGTGCGTGGCGAGTCGCGGCCAGCTGTCGATGGCGATCCGCCAGCCCTGGTCGTCGGAGAGGTGCAGGTGCAGATAATTGATCTTGTAGAGCGCGATCTGGTCGAGGTACTGCTTGACCGTGGCGACCGGGTGGAAGTGCCGGGCCACGTCGAGCATCGCGCCGCGGTAGGCGAACCTCGGGTGGTCGACGATGCGGCCACCGGGCAGCGTCCACGGGCCCGGCTGCACGCTCACGCTCTCCACAGACGCGGGCAGGAGCTGGCGCAGCGTCTGTACCCCATGGAAGAGGCCGGCCGCGGTCTGCGCGCGGATGACGACGGCGGCCGAGGTCACGTCGAGCTGGTAGCCCTCCGTGCCCACGGCGGCGTCGGCGCCGGACAGCAGCAGCGAGATGCCGCTGCCCGGCGGGGCCGTGCCGGCGGTCGCGACGGGCAGCGCGTACCCGGTGGACCGGCGCAGCAGCGCGGCGAGGTAGCTCGCGACCTCGGTGGCGCCGGGCGCCGCGTGGATGGTCGCCGAGGACGGGATCGTGTGCGTCACGCCGGAGGTCGGCTGGACGCTGGCCGGCGCGGGCACGACGTCCGAGAGGGCCGCCGCGGCGGCCGGGGTGGCGGAGGTGATGGTGACGACCAGGGCGGCCGAGGCGCCCACGATCGTCGCGACGGCGGCTGTTACGACCCGAGATCTCATGCTGGGCCTCCGGGGCGAGGGGCCTAATTAGACAACTTTATTAACTGTTGGCACGGGCATCAATAGACTCGTCCTTTAGTACGGTCGGCGGCCCCGACCATCAGCCGTGCAAGCCGCGGCCCATGTACCGATGAAGTGGCGCTCCCCGGCCGCCACCATCGATGTCATGAAGGCGATCGTCCAGGAGCGGTACGGCTCACCCAGCGACCTCGCGCTCCGCGAGGTGGACAAACCAGCGCCCGCCGCCGGCCAGGTACTCGTCCGTGTGCACGCGGCGGCGATCAACGCACGCGACTGGCACGTCATGCGCGGCGACCCCTACCTCGCCCGCCTGGCCATGCCGAGCGTGTTCGGCTTCAGCGGGCCCAAGCACCCGATCCGGGGCAGCGACGTGGCGGGCCGGGTCGAGGCGGTCGGCGGCGGGGTGACCCGGTTCCAGCCGGGCGACGAGGTGTACGGGGACGTGTGCGACCTCGACGGCGCGTTCGCCGAGTACGTGTGCGTGCCGGAGGGGCAGCTGGAGCACAAGCCGGCCAACCTGACGTTCGAGCAGGCGGCCGCAGTGCCGATGGCGGGCTGCACGGCGCTCGCCGGCCTGCGCGACGTCGGTCGCCTCGCGGCGGGCCAGCGGATCCTGATCAACGGCGCGTCGGGCGGCGTGGGAACCTTCGCCGTCCAGATCGCCAAGGCGTTCGGCGCGGAGGTGACCGGGGTGTGCAGCACGCGCAACGTCGAGCTCGTGCGGTCGCTCGGCGCGGACCGCGTCATCGACTACACCAGGGAGGACTTCGCCCAGGGCGGCCAGCGCTACGACATGGTCTTCGATCTGGTTGCCAACCGCACGCTGGCGGACCTCCGGCGGGTGCTGACGCCCACCGGCCTGCTCCTGCTCTCCGGCGGCGGCGTATCGCGCAACGGCCGCCCGTACGTCACCGGACCCATGGGCCTGCAGATCAAGGCGCAGGTCGCGGCGCGCTTCGTCCGCCACCGCCTGACGTCGCTGTCTGGCGTCACGCCGGGTGCGGAGCACCTCGCGACGCTGCGCGAGCTCATCGAGTCGGGCAAGGTCGCACCGGCCATCGACCGCACGTTCACGCTCGCGCAGGTGCCGGAGGCGATCCGGTACCTCGAGGCGGAGCACGCGCGCGCGAAGGTCGTCATCACGGTCTGAACCCCGCCTTACGGTTTTCCTTCGCCGGCCCGTACGGAAATCAGCACCCGTACGGGCATGGCGCCGCGTCGATTCACGGGGTAGAAACAAGCGTCCCCTTATTCCACGACGTGAACGAAGTGGCCCGGTGGGAGAGCGCTCTCACTGGGCCGCCGCGGAGAGGACGAACCGCATGGCAAGGCTCCTGAAACGGGCGCTGACGATCGGCCTGACGCTGGCCACCGTCACCGCGGCGAGCGGCACCGCCGCCGTCGCCGGACCACCGCCCGCCACCCCCGCGTCGATCTTCGGACCGAACGTCACGGTCTTCGACCCCGGCACGCCGGTCAGCGAGATCCAGGCGAAGCTCGACGCCACCCACGCAGCCCAGGTCAACGCCGAGATGGGCACCAACCGGTACACGTTCCTGTTCAAGCCCGGCACGTACGGCACGGCCGAGCAGCCCCTGCAGATCAAGGTCGGCTACTACACCGAGATCGCCGGCCTCGGCGCCTCGCCCACCGACGTCGTCATCAACGGCAAGGTCGAGGTCTACAACCGCTGCCTGGAAAACGGCGGCACGAGCAACTGCCTCGCGCTGGTCAACTTCTGGCGCACGCTCTCCAACCTTTCCCTCAACATCAACGCGCTGGGGCAGGACGGCTGCCGGGCGTCGGCGAACTTCTGGGCCGTCTCGCAGGCGGTCTCCCTGCGCCGCATGAACATCACCGGCGGCAACCTGTCGCTGATGGACTACTGCACGGCCGGCCCGCAGTACGCCAGCGGCGGCTTCATCGCCGACTCGCGCCTGCCGGCCACCACGAATGGGTCGCAGCAGCAGTGGCTGACCCGCAACAGCGAGATCGCCGGCTGGTCGAACGGCGTGTGGAACCAGGTCTTCGCGGGCGTCACCGGTGCACCGGACGACTCGGCGTTCCCCAGCCCGCCATACACGACGCTGACGACCACCCCGCTGAGCCGGGAGAAGCCGTACCTGTTCGTCGACGCGAAGGGCAAGTACCAGGTCCGCGTGCCCTCGGCGCACCGCAACACGAGCGGCGTCAGTTGGGCCAACGGCCTCACCCCGGGTCGCACCATCCCGCTCTCCGACTTCTACGTCGCGAAGCCGGGTGACTCGGTCCTGAAGATCAACCTGGCGCTGGCGCTCGGCAAGCACCTGCTGCTGACCCCGGGCGTGTACGACATCGCCCGCAGCATCGAGGTCTGGCGCCCGAACACGGTCGTCCTCGGCCTCGGCCACGCGACGCTGACCGCGGTGAACGGCTCGATCCCGCTGGACGTCGCGGACGTGCCCGGTGTGATCGTCGCCGGCGTGACCATCGACGCGGGGCTCAAGGAGTCGCCGATGCTGCTTCGGGTCGGCAGGAAGCACGGCCTCGGCTTCAGTTCGCCGAGCAACCCGACGACCCTCAACGACGTGTACTTCCGGGTCGGTGGCCCGCACGTCGGCAAGACGAACATCGCGCTGGAGGTCAACAGCGACAACGTGCTCATCGACCACACCTGGGTGTGGCGCGGCGACCACGGCGTCGAGGGCTTCACCGACACCGAGCGGTGGAACACCAACACCGGGCGGTACGGAGCCGTGATCAACGGCGACGACGTGACGGCCACCGGCCTCTTCGTCGAGCACTTCCAGCGGTACAACACCGTGTGGAACGGCGAGCGGGGCACGGTGATCCTCTACCAGAACGAGCTGCCGTACGACCCGCCGACGCAGGCCGACTGGATGAACGGCGCGGTCGAGGGCTACGCCGGCTACAAGGTCGGTGACAAGGTGCGGACCCACACGCTGTACGGCGCGGGTGTCTACGTCTTCAACCAGAACAACCCGTCCATCCACACCGAGAACGGCTTCGAGGTGCCGGAGCGGCCGGGCGTCAAGCTGCACCACATCATGACGGTCAACCTGAGCGCCGGCACGATCGACCACGTCGTGAACGGCGTCGGCGAGGCGGCCGACACCACCAAGATCGGCGTCCCCGTTTACATCGCGGAGTACCCGATTCCGTAAGGACGCTATTTCGGACGGGCCGGGACTTTCGGGTCCCGGCCCGTTCACTGTCCAGGTCGGATCGTGACCTCGCTGCCGAGCGGTACGAAGCCGACCGCGAGAAACGCACGCAGCGAGCGGGCGTTGCCCGGCGCCACCCCCGCGAACACCGGCTCGCCGGCCGGCACCAGCCCGAGCGCGTCGCGCAGCAGGGCCCGTCCCCAGCCTCGGCCCTGGCCCTCCGGCGCCGCCTCGATGCCAAGCTCGGTGCGGCCGGCCAGGCCGGAGGCGAGCGTGACGAGGCCGCGCTCGTCGCCGTACACCCGGACGTCGCGGCGCAGGCTCCTCGCGTGCTGGACGCGCGGGTGCCCCTCGACGTCGGTGCGGGCCGGCAGGCCGGGACCGCCGGTGCCGCGGGCGACAAGCGTCGCGTCGACGACGTCGATCCATCCGGTCGGCCCGGCCAGCCAGCGCAGGAAGTCCGGTGCCAGCGAGCCGCCGAACCCGTCCGCGCCGCGGGCCAGCACGTCCTCCGCGGAGTGTGCGCTGGCCACGAACGCGTGGCCGGTGAACGCGACCGAGCAGGCCAGGCCGCCGGGCAGCGAAGGGAGTACGGTGCAGCCGCCATCGACCGGCGCAAACCGTCCTTCGGCTGCGGCGAGGAGGTGCGTCAACAGCGGGTGTACGGTTCTTGCGTCATCGGCACGACTTTTTTCGTCATCCAATCGGCTCTTGTCTCCTTCCGCGTCGGGATTTAACGTCACTGCAACACTCCCGAACTCGCAGAAACGAGCCCGTGCTGATGACCCACAGACGCATGCTGGCACTGCCCTCGTGTTGACACTTTCCGCGGCCGCCTGGGCCGCACCGGCGAGCGCTGGTGCCCGGACCACCGCGGCTCCGGTCGTGACCCGGGCCGCCCTCGATCCCGCGCTCGTCGCCGGCCGCGGCGCCCGCGTCGACTTCCTGGAGCAGGAGGCCGAAAACGCCGTGACCAACGGCGCGATCATCGGCCCCGACCGCACGGCCTACACGCTGCCGGCGGAGGCGTCCGGCCGCAAGGCGGTGCGGCTCCGCCCCGGGCAGTACGTGGAGTTCACGCTGCCGGCCGCGGCCAACGCCATCAACGTGCGCTACAGCATCCCCGACGCGCCCAACGGGGGTGGCATCACCGCGCCGCTCGACGTCACGGTCAACGGCAAGGGTACGGGTCGGGGCGGGCAAAGACAGACCATGACGCTCACGTCGCAGTACGCGTGGCTGTACAACCAGTACCCGTTCACGAACGATCCCAATGCGGACCTGCTGCACCCCGACTGGTGGATCACCGAGTGCGCGTGCGTGCCGGCGGCCACCACGCCGACTCCCACGATCACCAAGCCGTTCCGCCCGATGCACTTCTACGACGAGCAGCGGCTCCTGCTCGGCAAGACGTACAAGGCGGGCGATCGCGTGCGGCTCACCGCGCCGGCCGGCACCAACGCCGCCTGGACGGTCATCGACCTGCTCGACTCGCAGCTCGTCGCGCCGCCGCACGTGCGGCTCGTCGCGGCCAACGTGCTGCTCTTCGGCGCCGACCCGACGGGCCGCCGGGAGTCGTCCGACGCGTTCGACCGGGCGATCGCCTTCGCCAAGCGGGCCAAGCTCAAGGTTTACATCCCGCCGGGCACGTACCAGGTCAACCGCCACATCATCGTGGACAACGTGACGATCGAGGGCGCGGGCAGCTGGTACACGATCATCAAGGGCAAGGAGGTCGCGCTCCCCGAGCCGGCGCCGGACCTGTCGGTGCACACGGGCGTGGGCTTCTACGGCAAGTACGTCAAGGACGGTGGCAGCAGCAACGTCCACCTGTCCGGCTTTACGATCGAGGGCGACGTCCGCGAGCGGATCGACACCGACCAGGTCAACGGCATCGGTGGCGCGCTGAGCAACTCCACGATCGACGGCCTCTACATCCGCCACACCAAGGTCGGCATGTGGTTTGACGGGCCGATGACGAACACGCGGATCACCAACAACGTGATCGTCGACCAGATCGCCGACGCGCTCAACTTCCACACCGGCGTCACCAACTCGGTCGTCTCCAACAACTTCATCCGCAACACCGGCGACGACGGCCTGGCCATGTGGGCCGAGAAGACGACGAACTCGGGCAACACCTTCGACCACAACACCGTGCAGACGCCGACGCTGGCCAACGGCATCGCGATCTACGGCGGTACCGACAACACCGTGTCGAACAACCTCGTCGCCGACCCGATCCGCGAGGGCAGCGGCATCCACGCGGGCTCGCGCTTCGGCGCGGAGGCGTTCGGCGGGAAGCTCTCGATCACCAACAACACGGTGGTACGGGCCGGCACGTACGAGCTGAACTGGAACATCGGCCTCGGCGCGATCTGGTTCTACGCGCTCGACAAGAGCATCGCGGCCGACGTGCAGGTCACCGGCGACCACTACCTCGACAGCACGTACAACGCGGTCATGCTGGTCAGCGACTGGCCCGTGAAGGACCTCTACTCGATCACGGGCGTGAAGTTCAAGGACATCAGGGTCGACGGCACGGGTACCTCCGTGGTGAGCGCCCGCGTCGCCGGCGGTGCCTCGTTCGAAAACGTGGACGCCCGCAACGTCGGCGCGGTCGGCGTCAACAACTGCGGCTCGTTCCACTTCACACCGGCCGGCTCCGAGTTTGCGGTGACCGACCTCGGCGGCAACGAGGGCGGCGGGGTCACCGGCCCGTGGCTCGCCCCGTGGATGCTGCCCAACACCATCACCTGCGACGACCGCCCACCGGTCGTGCCGCCGGCGCCGCCATCCCCCTGGTGACCGGCGGCAGGTAAAGCGGAAGGGGCCGTGCCCAATGGCACCGCACGGCCCCTTCCGCATGTCACGGGTCAGGTCGCCGTACAGGTCACCGCCGGTGCGGCGTTGGTGCCGTTCCACGAGCCGATGAAGCCGAACGCGGTGCTCGCGCCGGCGCCGAGCGAGCCGTTGTACGCCACGTTGCGCGCGGTCACGCTCGTACCGCTCGTGGACACCGTGGCGTTCCACGCCTGGCTGACGCTCTGCCCGTTGGCGTAGGTCCAGGTGACCGTCCAGCCCGTGATGGGCGCGGTGCCGGCGGTGACCCGTACCTCACCCTGGAAGCCGCCAGTCCACTGGCTGGTCACGCTGTAGGTGGCCGTGCAGGCCCGGCCGCCCGGCGGCGGTGTGCTCGGCGGGGGCGTGCTCGGCGGCGGGGTGCTGGGCGGTGGGGTGCTGGGCGGCGGCGTGGAGGGCGGTGGGGTCGTGGGCGGCGGCGTGGTCGTGGCGCCACCCCATCCGCTCGTACTGTCCAACCAGGACGCCCGCTGGGTCAGCCAGGTCCGCATCACCTGCACCTGGCCCTGCCAGGTGTTGGCCGTCGGGGTCTGGAAGAACCCGACCGTGGGCGAGGTGAGGTTGGGCCAGCGCTGGAAGTTTCGCTGCGCCGCGTTGGTGAGCGGGGCGGCCAGCGAGTCGATCCGGGCGTTGAGCGAGGCCGGCGAGAGCAGGCCCTGGCGCAGCTGCTGCCACCGGATCCGCACCTGGTTCAGGAAGGCCGGGTCACGCAGGAGGATCTGGAACCAGTCGTTCGCCACGGGCTGGCGGGTCTGCTGGTGCTGCCACCCGGAGGTCTGCGTGTTGTTGAAGAAGCCGCCGACGCCGAAGCTCAGGTCGTAGTCCCACAGCGGTCCAGCCACGATCTTGGCGTCGCGGTCCTTGTGGAAGTAGGCGCTGCGCACGTACGCGTCCATCTCGCGGCTCAGCTCGTAGATGATGAGCTGGTTGATGAACGAGCCGACGTCGATCCAGGCGGGATAGCCGGTCTGTGGATCGGCGTACCCCGTGGTGTGCATCAGGTTGTGAAACTGTTGCAGGTGCTGGGTGAGCCACGCTTCCTGCTGTGGCACGAGGGGGTCGGGGTCTTCGACCTCCAGGTAGTTCCAGCAGGTCGCCGCGGCACCGGTGCACTCCAGGATCGGCTCTTCGGCGGCCATCCACTCGAACTTGAAGATGTAGCCACCGGTGAGCTTGGGAAGGGTGGTGTCCTCTTCGTCGAGCTGCTTCAGGTCGAGGCGGTCCTTCGAGTTCTTGATCGTTTCGACGATCATGTAGACGCCCATGTAGTCGCTCGCGGTGAGCGGGCTGGCGTCCGTGTTGAGGTAGAACTCGACGAACGCGACGCGCGGCGCGTGTATGCCCATGTCGCGGCCGAGGCCGTAGACGAACGCGTCCCTGATCAGGGCCTTGTCGGTAAACGGTCCACGCAGGACCCAGTCCGAGTCGGCCGGCATGCCGAGCACCGGCCAGTCGAGGTCGTCGTCCTGGTTGTCCCAGAACTCGAGCCGGTACGGCGTCTTCTCGAAAGTGGCCGACGAGTTGCCGCGCAGCCTGATGCCGGAGCGTGTGGCCACGGCCGGTGCGGCGGACAGCGAGGTCGCGGCGCCGGCGGACGCGCCGAAGACCATCGTGGCCGCGTTCACGTACTCCCGGCCGGGACGGCCGGCGCCGTACGCGTCGACGACGACGAGCGGGAGGTCGTGGTTGGCGTTGAAGGAGCGGGCGACGTAGAGCGCCGTGCCCGGCTCGCCGGACGCGGCGCCGGAGACGAACGCCTGCGCGCGCAGCTGGGTCGTCGCGGTCAGGCGCAGGGGAGCGCTGTAGAGCGCGGAGGACGCGTTCGGCGGCTGGCCGTTGGTCGTGTAGCGGATCTGCGCGCCGCTGACCGCGGTGCTCAGCGAGACGGAAAGCTCGCCCTGGAAGGTGCCGCTCGGCGCCGAGAAGGTGATGTCGCCGGCGAGGTCCGCCTGGGCCGCGGCCTGCGCCTCGGTGTCCGCCGCGGAAACGGCGGGTGCTGCTTGTGGTCGGTCGGGCGCGGCACGGGTGGTGCCGGCGCTGGCCGGCAGGGTGAGGCCGGCGACGAGGATCGCCGATGCCAGGACGGCTACCGAACGGACGGCAGTGCGCACGGAAGCTCCTTCCAGGGCCAGAGGTGGTCCGCTCCCGGCGCGGGGAGTGACCGTTGGGTGGGTTGGAAATGGCGGCGGAGCAGTCGCCGCCAGGATGGAGCGGGCAGCTCGGTCCGTAGGGCGGCCAGCGCGGTCGCGTACTTCGAGATGCGGGTGGGACGGATGCCGAGCCGCCAGAGCCGGCGGTCCACACTGGACGCCCGAGCGCCGGTCTTGGTCTCGACGACGGCGAGGTCTGGCAGGTGCAGGGCGTGGTGCTCGTCGTACCAGGCCAGGTCGGTGTCGATGGTGACGCGGCTGGTGGCGGACGGCAGGTAGAGCGTGCTGCGCCGGTACCGGCTGACGAGCGTGGGCTGGAAGTCCCCCGCGCCCTGGGCGCCGAGCACTTCGTCGACGAAGTTCCGGCCGGGGTCCAGAGTGGCCCGATGCTCGCGGTCGTACGCCGCGCGGTGCTTGACAGTGCTCCCGCGGGCGCCGGGAAGCTTGACCTCCAGCCAGCACTCGGCGGAGTCGACGTACGTGCGCGTGCGCACCTTGAACCGCCGGCGGCGCCGGTACGCGGTGAGCCGGTAGCTGGTCAGCTCGGGTGTGTCGAAGTAGAGCGTCTCGTACGTGAAGGTCCGCAGCCCGCCGATCTCCAGCACCTCGGCGTCGCTGTCGAGCTCCGCCAGCAGGTGGTCGACAGCCGCCCGCGGCACGACGTACTTGCGGTCGACGCGCGTCTGCAGTGCCGCGCGGTCGAGCAGGTCGTCGAGGCCGATCGGGCTGAGTGCGGAGAGCGCCGCGCTCACCGGTGCCCGACCAGCTGCGTGGTGGTGCTCTGTCCGGTGCCGGCGGCCCGCATGCCGGGCATGTACCGGACGTCGACCACTGTGGTGTCCTCGACGAGGTCGATGCGCTGGACGCTGGCGGAGTGCACCCGCGCGCCGAGGAGCTGTTCGAGGTGGGCGGTGAGGGCGACGTGGTCGGTGATCGCGGAGTCCAGGACCACGACCTGGTGGCGGTAGCCGCGGAAGAGGCGCGGGTGGTCTCCGGCGTAGATCACGATCAGGATCAGCGCCATCAGCACGGCGTTGCGCCAGAGCGGTTTGGTGTCGAGCGCGCCGAGCAGGCCGAGCGCGAGGGCCGAGAAGTAGTACGCCACCTCGTGCTGGTCGAGCTCGGTGGAGCGCAAACGAATGATCGAGAGCACGCCGAACAACGCCATGCCGAGCCCTAGACCGGTGCCGACGGTGCTGACGCTCAGCGCGCTGGCGACGGCCAAGACGCCGACGTTGACACCGAGGTACGCGACCACGAGGTCACGCCGGCGGTGCCGCGGGAAGTAGAGCCCGAATACGAGCAAACTCACCGCGACGATGTCGGCTGCGAACAGGATGAGCTGGGCCATGACCTGGTGACCTCCTGGATGTCCGTGTTTCCGACGTCCGGCGGCCGCGCGACATCCGGGGGTACCCAGGTCGGTCTGTGGCAACGTTGCCTTTACCACCCGGCCATCTGTGGGCCATGGAACGTTCGCTATAGTTATCGGAACACTTCCGGAAGGTTAACGGCAGGAATAGATAAATGTCAATCTATTCCTGACTTGCCCGGGACTCCAGACGTGGCGCGCCGGCGGTACCGTGTGGCGCACCGACCCCCGCCAGCGCATCGGAGCCTCACATGTCCGAGCTGCCGCCGTATCCGAGCCAGCCGGTGCCACCCGGACCCGGGGGACAGCCCTCGCCGGCGCCCTACGCCGGGCCCTGGGTGCCGCCGCAGAGCCCGCAGTGGGGTCCTCAGTGGAGTGGGCAGTGGGGCCCGCCGCCCGGCTACCCGCCCGATCCGCTGATCAGTCCGGACTTCGGCGGCTGGTGGCAGCGCGGCTTTACGATCGCCAAGCGCTGCTGGCGACAGATCCTGGCGCTCCAGGCGATCGTCGGGGTGCTCACGTTCACCGTGGAGACCGTCAGCACCGCCTGGCAGTCATTCGCGACCCGTGACATGGACCAGGCCGCCGCGGCGGGCGATGACCCGGCCCTCATCACGCTCTTCGCCGGCAGCGGCCTGGTGATCGTCGGGACGGTGGTCGTGATGATCGTGTCGATGCTCGCCACCCTCGCCGCCGTACGCATCGTCGTCGAAGCAGCGACCGGTCGGGAGCCGGACCTCGGCGCGGCACTTGCCGCCGCCGTCGGCCGCGTGGGGCCGATGTTCGGCTGGGGCCTGCTCGCCGGCCTGCTCATCGTCGCCGGGCTGTGCGCCTGCGTGGTGCCCGGGCTCTACTTCGCCGCCGTCCTCCTCGTGCTCTCCCCGGTGATCGCGCTGGAGCGGGGCAACGGCATCGGCCGCTGTTTCAAGCTCTTCCACGGCGACTTCGGCGCCTCGCTGGCCCGGACGGCCACGATCCTCGGCATCGTCTTCGGAGCGGCGCTCGCCGGCGGGGCCATCGGGTTGATCGCTTCCCTGGCCGCACCGCCGGCCACCGCCTCCACCGGTGCGATCATCGCCGCCGCCGCGGTCAGCTCCGGCGTCAGCGTCGTGCTCAGCGGCGCGATCCGGCTGCTCACCGACCCGCTCACCGTAACGGCGTACGCGGACATGCGGGCGCGGATCGAGCCGCTCTCGACGGCGGTGCTGGCGCACGAGGCCGGCATCCGCTGACGTCTCTCACGCCGGCGGGCCGTGCATGATGTCCTCGTGGTCTTCGACGAGGAGGCGTGACGTGGCCGATGGCGTGGGCAGCCTGAGCGGGATAGCGCTGGAGTGTCCGGACCCCGCCGCGCTCGCCGAGTTCTACAGCGGTCTCACCGGTTGGCCGATCGTCTTCGCCGACCCCGACTGGTGCTCGGTGGGCGAGAGCCGCGACGCCGACCTGCACCTGTCGTTTCAGCGGTCGCCCGGCTACCAGCCGCCCACCTGGCCCGATCCCGCCTCGTCCATGCAGCTGCACCTGCACTTCCGGGTCGCCGACCTGGACGCGGCAGAGCAGGCGGTGCTCCGGCTGGGCGGGACCAAGCTGGGTCACCAGACGAGCCCGGCGACCCACCGGGTCTTCGCCGACCCGGTCGGCCATCCCTTCTGCCTGTGCCGGCAGAAGCCGCCGGCCTGACGCCTCAGTACGCGAGGAGGTCGACGGTGGCGGCGTGCAGCTGGTCCTGCGTCGCCGGGTCGGTGGCCTCCGGGTTTGGCTGCGCCGGGCTGCGCTCGTCGTAGTAGGTGCCGTTGTCGCCACGAAGCGAGGCGACGTACTCGAGGTTGGCCGCCGCGTGCTCCGGCGGGTCGCCGCCGACGGCGAACATCGCGTGCAGCAGGTCGGTGGCGATGACGCCCGGGTGCACGCTGACGACGTCGATGGCCGGGCTGGGGCGGTGGGAGGCCAGCCAGCAGGAGTACGTGACGAGCGCGAGCTTCGAGTGCGCGTACGCCGCCGACGGCGAGTAGCCGTGCCGGGCGAGCGTGAGGTCGTCGAGGTGGAGCGACGCGGAGAGGTGAGTGGCCGAGGCGACGTTGACGATCCGGCCGGTGCCGATCAGGTCGAGCAGCCCGCTGGTGAGGACGACCGGCGCCAGGTAGTTCGTCTGGAACGTGAGCTCGTACCCCGTGTCGGTGACCGTGCGGGTGGGTGCACCCGGGCGGGCGGCGTTGTTGACGAGCAGGTCGACCCGCTCCGTCACGCCGCGGACGTGCGAGACGAGCCGCTCCGCCGCGACGAGCTCGCTGAAGTCGGCCGCGAAGTACGAGAGTGTGGCACCTGCCGGCAGCGCGGCCCGCACCTCGGCGAGCAGGTCCGTGACCTGCGACTGCGGCTCCAGGCCGTGCAGGATGAGGTGTCCGGCCTTGCCGGCGAGCGCGAGCGCGGTGGCCCGGCCGATGCCGGTCGTCGCACCGGTCAGGACGATCGAGCTGGGCACGCCCAAGTCTCGCACCCGGGCCAGGTGCCTAGCGGAGCTTTCGGGTCATCATGAGCGCCAGGTCGTCGTCGACGCGCACCTCAGCGCCGGGCGCGGCGGTGGCGGCCGGCCAGCCCAGCGCCTCGAACGCGGCCGCGATCGGCTCGGCGTCCGCCGCGTTGAGCTACCTGATGACGGGCCCTGGCACGCGGCGGTCGTAATGCAGCGGCGGGGCCGCCGCGGCGCTAGAGCATGCCGGCCGGGGTGGAACCGCGCGGGACGATCTCCGTGGGGAGGATGACGCGGCGGCTCGGCAAGGGCTCACCGCCGATCATCGCGAAGAGCATCGTCGCCGCGGCCTGGCCGGTGTCGTGCAGCGGCATGCGCACGGTCGTCAGCGGCGGTGACGTGTGCGTGGCGAACGAGCGGTCATCGAAGCCGCTGACCGCGAGGTCGTCGGGCACCTTCAGACCGGCGCGCCGGGCTGAGTCGAGCACGCCGGCCGCGATCGTGTCGGAGGAGCAGACGACGCCGGTGGGCGGGATGTCACCGGCCAGCACCTCGTCCGCTGCCGCCGCCGCGGCGGCCGTGTCGAACGGGACCGACACCTCGCGGGCCGAGCCCACCGCGTCGCCCGCCTCCTTGACCGCGGCCCAGAAGCCGGCCGAGCGCAGCTTGCACGCGGACACCCGGGGCGGCCCGTTGAGCAGCACGAGGTCTGTGCGCCCGGCGGCGAGCATGCCGCGGGTCAGGTCGCGCGCGGCCACGTCGTGCGTGCAGTCGACCCAGCCGACGCCGCTGAGCGAGCTGCGGTGTCCGATGAGGACGGTCGGAGCGCCGATGCCGGTCAGGCGCTTGATGAGAGGGTCGTGCGCACCCGCGGCCGGTAGCACGACGCCGTCGACCCGCCGGCGCTTGACCGTGTCGAGCACGTGGGCGACCTTCTGCGTCGAGCTCGTCAGCAGCAGCAGGTCGAAGCCCGCGTGCTCGGCCGCGTCACCGAGCGCGCCGAGGAGCGCCGGGTAGACGGGGTGCATGACGACCTCGGACGCGTGCAGGGGAAAGACGACCGCGATCGTGTCGCTGCGGCCGGTCGACAGCTGGCGCGCGGTGGGGTCGACCTTGAAGCCGTGCTCGTCGATGATGCGCGCGATGCGCTGGCGGGTCTCCTCGCCGACGCCGGCCTGACCGTTCATCGCACGGGACACGGTGCCCGCGGAGACACCGGCGATCGCCGCGATGTCGCGGATCGTCAGCTTCCTGGGCCCGTCCACGTGCGTCCCTCTCCGTCCGTTACGCAACCGGTTGTCCTTTCCGTGCGATGACGCTATCAGCGGGCGACGCGGCCCGGAGACCCGAGAGCCGGAAACTTCCGCGAAACCTCTTGTGCTCCACCCGCGCCAGGGATCATGCTAACGCAACCGGTTTACGCAACCGGTTGCGCAATGACCTCCGAGGGGGAGCGAAGGAATGGCTGACCTGGGCATCGGCATCGTGGGACTGCACAACCACTACCACGCCTACCCGTTCGCGGACTATCTGCGCCGCGGGCTTCCGGGGCTGCGGCTGGTGGGTGTCGCGGACGAGCGGACCGACCTGGCGAAGGAGTTCGCGGCCGCGTACTGCGACGGCTCCTGGACCGCCGACTACGCCGAGCTGATCCGCCGCGACGACGTGGACGCGGTGATCATCACGTCGTACACCTCGGCACACGCCGACCATGTTGAGCTGGCGGCTGAGGCGGGCAAGCCGGTGCTGCTCGACAAGCCGATCGCCACGACGATGGCCGACGCCCGCCGGATCGCCGCGGCCGGTGAGCGGGTCAAGGTCATGATGGCGTACCTGCTGCGCTACCTGCCCGTCTACCGCCAGGCGCTGGAGGCGGTACGGGCCGGCGCGGTCGGTGACCTGACGTCCGGCTTCTACTCGATCCGCTTCCCGGTCGGCGCGATCACCGACTCACCGCTCACGTCCGAGCAGGGGTGGTACGCCGACCCGGTGCGCGGCGGCGGTGGCGGCTTCCTCGACCACGGCGTGCACTTCACCGACTTCTTCCGATGGTTCTTCGGCGCGGAGGCGGTCGACGTGAGCGCGCGCATCGGCACGCTCACCTACAAGCATCTGGGCGTCGAGGACTACGGCATCGCCACGTACACATTGGACACTGGCGCGATCGTGACCGTGGAGAGCACGTGGCACGCCGCCGACTACTTCGGCCCGCTCACAAGCCCTGACCACGCCTCGCTGAGCGGCACGCGCGGAGAGATCGAGCTGCACTACCAGAAGAGCCCGCAGACCGAGATCCAGGGCGTCGACGAGCCGTGGACCGGCCGGCGTTACGTCGACCTCGTGGGGGAGGAGCGGTACGAGGCCTGCTATCGCGACCTGCTCCTGGCCTTCCGCGACTGGGTGGGCGGCGCAGAGCCGGACGGCCTGCCCACGGCCGAGGACGGGCTCAAGGCGCTGGAGATGATCCTCGCCGCGTACGAGGCGGACCGCACCGGCACCCGGGTCACCTTCCCGCTGGCGGAGGGCGCGCGATGAGTGGGGTCAACGTCGCGCTCGTCGGCGCCGGCCGGATCGCCCGGGTGCACGCGAACGCGTACCGCCACGTGAGCCGGGGCGGGCTCGTCGCCTGCACCGACCCGCACGCGGAGGCGGCCGCCGCCCTCGCCCGCGACTTCGACCTCAAGGTGGCGCCCGACTTCGACGCGCTGCTGGCCGACGAGAGCGTGGACGCGCTGCTGATCGCCTCGCCCAACGCCGTGCACGCGGACCAGACGGTCGCCGCGCTCGCCGCCGGCAAGCACGTCTTCTGCCAGAAGCCGATCGCGCTCACGCTCGCCGACGCCGACCGCGTCGTGGCCGCGGCGGAGGGCACAGATCGGGTACTCCAGCACGGGTTCATGCTGCGCTTCACCCCGCCGCTGCCGCAGCTGCGCGACCGGGTGGCCGGCGGTGAGCTCGGCGAGATGATCGCATCGCGAGCCGCGGTCTTCGGGTGGGAGCCGACAAACGACTGGTTCTACGACCCGGCGCAGGGCGGCGGCGTCATCCTCGACACGCTCGTGCACTTCGCGGACCTGGTGCTGTGGCTCTTCGGCCCGGCGGCGAGCGTGCACACCGAGGGCGGCGCGTACGTGCTGGAAGGCGCCAAGCGCCACAACAGCCCGGACAACGCGACCGTCACCGTCCGGCACGTATCCGGCGTGGTGACCAGCATGTACGTCACGTGGACCGCCGGGCACGGCAACTTCACCTTCGAGGTGTACGGCAGCGACGGCAGCGCGGCGGTCGACCTCGTGCGTTCGCAGGTCATGCGCACCTTCGACCGCGGTGGCTCCGGCTGGGGCTACCCGGACATGTTGTGGGACTACGGCTACCAGGGCGAGCAGCAGTACTTCGTGGACCGGGTCGCCGGCCGGGAGCCGGGCGATCGGGCGGCCACGCCGGCGCAGGCCCGCGACGCGCTCGCGCTGGTGCTCGCCGCCCAGCAGGCGCTGGACCAGCGCCGGGCGGTGGTCCTGTGAGCGGGGTATGTGTCGTCGGGGCGGGGTTCTGGGCGCGGGAGATGCACCTGCCGGCGCTCGCCAGGATTCCCGGTGCCAAGATCATTAGCGTGGTCGCGACCAGCGAGGAGTCGGCCAAGGCGGCGGCCGGCCCGTACGGCGCCCGCGCGTTCACCGACCTCGAGGCGGCCGTGTCCGACCCCGAGGTGGACGTGGTCGATGTCGTGGCCCCGCCCGACGTGCACCTGCCGGCGGTGCTCGCCGCCGCCCGGCACGGCCGGCACGCGATCTGCATCAAGCCGCTCGGCCGTACACTCGCGGAGGCCGACGAGATGCTCGCCGCCGTCGCCGCGGCCGGCACCCGCCTCTTCTACGCCGAAAACGTGCCCTTCATCCCGGCGCTCCAGGAGGCGCGCAAGCTCGTCGACAGCGGCCAGATCGGCGACGTCTTCCGGGTCAAGGCGTGCGAGGGCATCGGCGAGCCGCACTCGCCCTGGTTTTTCGACCCGGCCCGCAGCGGCGGCGGCGCGATCCTCGACATGGCGGTACACAGCATCGAGTTCTGCCGGTTCTTCGCCGGCGCGCCGGTCGCCTCCGTGTACGCCGAGGCCGGCACCTTCCGCTGGGCCGACCGCACGCCCGCGGAGGACACCGCCGTCCTCACGCTCCGCTTCGCCAACGGCGCCATCGGCCAGTGCGAAGACAGCTGGAGCCTCGCCGGCGCGATGGACTCCCGCTTCGAGATCTTCGGCACCGAGGGCCGCATCCTCGTCGACAACCTCCACCGCCAGCCGCTGCAGGCGGTGAGCGAGCGCGCCGGCTGGTCGTACCCGCTGCCCGTGCCCGGACTCCTGGCCGACGGCCACCTCGACATGCTCACCCACTTCATCGACCGCATCCGCGACGGCGGCCCTTCGCTGTCCGACGGGCAGGTGGGCCGCGACGTGCTCGCCGTGGTCGACGCCGCACTCCGCTCGGTGGCGAGCGGCCGTAGAGAGGACGTCACACCGTGAACGAGGTCCGTATCGGCATGGTGAGCTGGGCGCACGTGCACGCCGAGTTCCGCGCCAAGGCGCTCGCCGAGATCCCCGGCGCCCGCGTGGTCGCCATCGCCGACGACGACGCCGCGCGTGGCCGGGCGGCGGCCGAGCGCTTCGGCGTTGCCGACTTCGTACCGGACTGGCGGCACCTGGTCACCCGTGACGACGTCGACGTCGTGATGGTGCACTCGGAAAACTCCCGCCACGCCGAGCAGGTCATCGCCGCCGCCGAGGCGGGCAAGCACGTCTTCTGCGAGAAGCCTGTCGCCACCACGGTCGCCGACGCCCGCGCGATGGTCGACGCGGTCCGCGCGGCCGGCGTCGACGGCACCGCCGCGTTCGTGAGCCGCTTCAGCAAGGAAGCCGACCGGGCCAAGCGGATCGTCGACAGTGGAGTGCTCGGCCAGGTGCTGATGACGCGGAGCTTCATCGGCCTCGCCGGCATCGCCGAGATCGGCTGCCCGCCGGACATGACGGCGTGGATGCAGGACCCGGCGCTGGGCGGTGGGGCGCCTGGATCGACGAAGGCTCGCACGGCATCGACCTGCTGCGCTGGCTGGTCGGCGACATCACCGAGGTGTCCGCGTTCACGGCCAACCGGGCCAAACCCGGCTTCGACGGCGAAGACCTCGCCGCCGCCATCCTGCGCTACGCGAGCGGCGGGCTCGGCGAAATCGGCACGGTTTGGAGCATGAACGCCGACATCGGCATGCGAAACCTGCTGGAGATATACGGCACCGACGGCACCCTTTCGATGCGGGCCACCGACCCGTTTCCCCGCGTCGAGGTCTACCGCGGGGGCGACGACCCGCTCTACCGCGGCTGGACCACACCACACATCGAACCCGACGCGGCCGAGCCCCACGACTACGGGTCCTGGCCGCCGCACACGCATCACTACAAGCGCGAGGTCGCCTCCTACGTGCACCGGGTGCTGACCGGCCAGCGGCCGTTCGGCCCGACGCTCGAGGACGGGCTCGCCTGCCTTTCGGTCATCGCGGCGGGGTACGCCTCGGCCGCGGCGGGCGGCGGCGCGGTAGCCGTCGACCGCGACCCCTTGCCGGCCGGCGCGTAGGCGTACCGGTCTGGCCGATCTTCGCGTTCTCATTCCTGGAAGGAGATGCGCAATGGCTGTACATAGGCGATGGTCCGTAGCGGCGGTCGCGCTTCTGGCCGCGGCGGGACTCGTCGCGTGCGGCTCCGACGACGGTGGCGGCAGCGGGTCCGGTGACCCGAACGCCGCACCGGCCACCGCGGGCGGTCCGATGGGCCGCTTCCCCGGAGCCAAACTCGTGCTCTCCCGGTGGGCGGGCGACCCGTGGACCAGCGGCCAGAAGACGGCCGCCGGCGAGTGGGCCACCGCGACCGGCGGCGCGCTCGACATCGACGCCGTCCCGTACGAGAACCTGCACGACAAGCAGGCGCTCACCCTCACCGGCGCGGGCGGGTACGACATCATCTACGTCCACCCGAGCTGGTTCGGCGAGTTCGCCAAGGCCGGCTACCTGGCGCCGATCGACGACTACCTCGGCGACGCCAACCGCAACCCGTCGGGCTTCTCGGCCGACTCGTACCTGCCGAACGTGCTCGCGCAGGGCAAGTACGACGGCAAGCAGTACTGCCTGCCCGACTTCGTCTCCACGACCGTGCTCGCGTACCGCAAGGACGTGTTCGAGGCCAACGGCATCCCCGAGCCGAAGACGCTCGACGAGGTCGCGGCGGCCGCGGCCCAGCTGAACGGCAAGAACGGCCTCGCCGGCATGTCGATACCGGGCAAGCGGGGCGGCGCGGTCGCGGACATCATGGGCTCGCTGCTCACCGCGCAGGGCAACTGGTGGTACGACGCGCAGGGCAAGTCCACGCTGGACAAGGCGGCGGCGGCCAAGGCGGTCGACTTCTACGCCAAGGTGGCCAAGACCGCGCCGAGCGGTGTGCTCAACTTCCACGTCGACGAGGCGGCGACCGCGGCGGCGCAGGGCAAGGCCGCCATGATCATCAGTACCACGCCGTCGCTGCAGGCGCTGGAGGACCCGGCGAAGTCGACGACCGCGGGCAAGTGGGGCTACGTGCCGCTCGCGTTCACCGCGGACAAGCCGGCCGGCGAGCTCATCTACTGGAACTGGTGCATCGCCGAGAAGTCCACGAACAAGGACGCCGCCTACTCGTTCCTGCAGTGGTACACGAACGGGCCGCAGCAGGCGAAGGTGGCCGTCGCGGCCGCCACCGCAGGCGCCACCAAGGACTTCTACACGAACACCGAGGTGGCGGCGAAGCTGCCGTTCCTCTCCGCGATGAACCAGGCCCTCACCACCTCCAACCCGCAGCCCAGCCTCGCCACCTGGCCCAAGGCGCAGGACCAGATCGAGCTGGCGGTGCAGGAGGCGATCGAGGGCAAGAAGACGCCGGACCAGGCGGCCGACGCCATGGGACAGGCAGTCACCGATGCCCTTGGCTAGTGCCACCACCACAGACCCGGGCCGGCGCGCGGCACCCGCGCCGGCCCGGGGCCACCACCACGGAGGACGGATGAGCGGCAGACGCGCGGCACGGGGGCGCGGCCTCGGGTACGGCATGCTGGCGCCGGCCATGGTGGTACTGGCCGCGCTCATCATCGGCCCGCTGGTCTACTCCGGCGTGCTTTCCGCGTACGAGTGGAAGCTCACCGACATCGGGCTGCCCAAGCCGTTCGTGGGGTTGGACAACTACACGCGGCTCTTCGAGGACCCCATGGTGCGGGTCGCGCTGCGCAACACGATCGTGTACGTCATCGGCTCGGTCGGCGCCGAGCTCGTGCTCGGCTTCATCGTGGCCGCCGCGCTCTTCGAGATGACGAAGGGACGCAAGCTGGCCAACGCGCTGATCCTGCTCCCGATGATCATCGCGCCGGTCATCACCGCGCTGCTCTGGCGGTACCTGCTGGACCCGCAGTTCGGGCTCGTCTCGCAGGTCAGCGGCGCGGTGGGGCTGCCGAGCGGCGTCGGCTGGTTCGGCGACTCAAGCCTCGCCCTGCCCGCGCTCATGATGGTGGACATCTGGCAGTGGACGCCCTTCGTCGTGCTGATCCTGCACGCCGGGATGCTCTCGATCGGCGAAGAGCAGTTCGAGGCGGCGCGGGTCGACGGGGCTGTGCACCTGCGCATCCTGCAGCGCATCGTGTTGCCCGCCATCGTGCCGCAGATCCTGCTCGTGCTGCTCTTCCGGACGATGGACACCTACCGCATCTTCGACACCGTCTTCGTGCTCACCAAGGGCGGTCCGGGGACGGCGACCGAGACGATCGGCCTCTACACGTACCGGACCGGCTTCTCGTACTTCGACATGGGCTACGCGATGGCGTTGAGCATCTTCATCCTCGTGACCGTCGTGTTCATCTCCGCCGTGTACGTCCGCCTGTTGCGCCGCCGGGAGGTGCTGTGAAGACAAGCCGGGGCTGGTCCATCGCCAGCTACGCCGTCGTCGGCGCGTTTCTCGTCGGCGTGCTCGTACCGATCGCGGCGGTCGTGCTGAACTCGTTCAAGCGGCCGAACGACATCTTCTCGTCCGGCCTGAAGCTCGCCTTCACGCCCACGCTGGACAACTACAGCAAGGTGCTCGGGCAGCTGCAGTTTCAGGACTTCCTCGTCAACAGCGCCCTGGTGGCGGCCGGCAGCACCGTGCTGTCCATCGTGGTCGGTGTGCCGGCGGCGTACGCGCTGGCCCGCCTGCCGATCCGCGGGCGCGAGCTGTGGGCCGGCGCGATCCTCTTCACCCGCATGGTGCCGGCGGTCGCGCTTGTCGTGCCGATGTACGTGATCTTCCAGCGGCTTGAGTTGCTCGGCTCGTACACGGCGCTCATCGCCGCGCACACGACGTTCAACCTGCCGATCGTCGTGTGGATGATGCGCTCGTTCTTCGAGGAGCTGCCGCCCGACCTGGAGGAGGCGGCACTTGTCGACGGCGCCGGCCGGCTCGGCGCGTTCCTGCGGGTGGCGGTGCCGCTGACCGCGCCGGGGCTCGCCGCGACGTCGGTGCTGTGCCTGCTCTTCTCCTGGAACGAGTTCCTCTTCGCGCTGGTCCTCTCCGGGCGCGGCACGCAGACCGTGCCGATCGGGGTGGCCTCGTTCATCGGGACCGTCTCGGTCGACTGGGGCGGCAGCTCCGCCGCGGCCGTGCTCGCGATGGTGCCGGTGTTCGTGCTCGGCCTCGCCGCGCAGCGCTTCCTGGTCCGTGGCCTGACGTTTGGCGCCGTGAAGGGATAGCCGTGATTGTCGTTGGCGCGCAGTACTACCGCCCGCCCAACCCACCCCGCGAAGACTGGGACCGCGACCTGGGCCGCATGCGGGCCGCCGGGCTCGACACGGTCAAGCTCTGGGCGTGCTGGAGCTGGATGCAGCCGACCCCGGACGCGGTCGACTTCGCCGACCTCGACGAGCTGATGGACCTGGCCGCCAAGCACCGGCTCGGCGTGGTCGTCAACACGATCCTCGAAAACGCGCCGTACTGGCTGGAGCAGCGGCGACCGGACGCGCACTACCTCGACCAAGAGGACCGGCCGGTGCGGCTGACCGCTGCGATGAACACCCCGGGCGGCGGTTGGCCGGGCCTGTGCAACGACGACCCGGAGGTGTGGGCCGCCGCCGCGTCGTTCCTCGGCACGGTCGCCGGCCGGTACCGCGACCACCCGGCGCTGCGCGTGTGGGACGTGTGGAACGAGCCGCACCTTGAGCCCGCGTCGTACTTCCCGGACCGCGTCTACTGCTACTGCCCGGCCTCGCTGGAGCGCTTCCGCGCCTGGCTGACCGCACGCTACTCCACTGTGGACGCGCTCAACGCGGCTTGGCGCCGCCGGTACTCGGACTGGGCACAGGTGGGACCGCCGCGCGTCTTCGAGGCGGTGCCGGACATGCTCGACTGGCGGGAGTTCTGGTTTGACAACCTTGCCGGCTGGCTCGACCGCCGCGTGGCGGTGGTGCGGGAGGCCGATCCGGGACATGTGGTGATGACGCACGTCGCGCTGAGCGGCTTCACCGGACAGCTCGCCACGCACACGCTCGACGAGTACACGCTCACCGGCCCGGTCGACGCGTTCGGCACGTCGAGCTTCCCGACCTGGCTCATGGCCGACGATCCGGTCGAGCACCTGTTCAACCTGGACACCGCGCGCGGCGCCGCGGCCGGCAAGCCCTTCTGGCAGGCGGAGCTCCAGGGTGGGCGGGGCCGCCGCAACGCCGGGCTGAGCACGCCGCACCCCGCGCCGGACACGGTCGGCCTGTGGATGTGGAACGCGCTGGCCGCCGGCGCCACCGGCATCGTCTTCTGGCAGTGGCGGCCGGAGCTGCTCGGCCCGGAGAGTCCCGGGTACGGCCTCTGCGCCCCCGACGGCACCACCACCGCACGGGTGGACGCCGTGACCGCGCTGGCCACCGTCGCACGCCACCCGGCGGTGGCCGCGAGCGCACCGTCGCCCGGCAGCGTTGGCCTGCTGGTATCGCGGCGGAGCGCGTTGCACGCGTTTGCCACCGACCGCGACATGGCCCTCTACCGCGATGCCGTGCTCGGCGCGTACCGCGCGCTTGTCGACACCGACCTGCCGGTCGAGGTGCTGCACGACGAGCTTGTCGCGGAGCGCGGGGTGCCCGCGCACATCGAGGCGCTGTACTGGCCGATGCCGGCAACGTCCATCGGCGCGCTCGCGGCTGCCCTCGCGGGCTTCGTGGCGCGCGGCGGGAGGCTGGTCGCCGAGGCGGCGCCGGGGGAGTACGACGAGCACGGCGCTCGCCGCCCGTCGGTGCCGGGTGCCGGGTTGGACGCGCTCTTCGGTGTGCGCCAGGTCGACGCCGACATCGTCGACACGGTGACGCTGCCGTCCGGGCTGTCCGGCCGCTGGCAGCGCGAGACGCTCAAGCTCGACGGCGCGGAGTGCGTGGAGGCCTTCCCCGACGGCACACCGGCGGTCACCCGCCGCGGGACAGCCGTCCTCATCGCCACGTATCCGTCGCTGGCGTACGCCGCCCGGCCGGACGCCCCCTCGCGGGCGGCACTGGTCGAGCTGATCGGGGCGCCGGCTCGCGAGCTTGTGTGGGCCGACCCGGGGCCGGGCCGCTACAGCCGCGCCCGGGTACGACCGGACGGGCGGCGCGTGATCGTCGCGGTCAACTGGACCGGCACACCGCAGAAGGCCACGCTCGCCGAGGCGCTGGTCCCGCCTGGCGAGGACGAGCCGGTCACCACCGTGGTCGTGCCGGCGCGCTCCGGGATGGCGCTCCTCGACCCGTAGCCGCGATGTCCGGCTTACCCTCGGTTGGTGGCCGATCAGAGCGCACCGGTGGACGGGTTCCGCCTGGCGTACGAGCGGACCGGCAGCGGTCCCGCCGTCCTGTTGCTGCACGGGTGGCCGGGCGACCGCACCGACTACCGGCTCGTCACGCCCCTGCTCACGGCGTCGGCCGAGGTGGTGGTGCCGGACCTGCGGGGATTCGGCGGATCGGACAAGCACCCGGCCGACCCGGCCGAGCAGTACAGCGCGGACGCGCAGGCCCGCAGCGTCGTGGGGCTGATCGAGGAGCTGGGGCTGGAGCGGCCGGTGCTCGCCGGGTACGACATCGGCAGCCGCATCGCGCAGCGGGTCGCCGCGGTCCGGCCGGACCTGGTGCGGGCGGTGGTGGTGTCGCCGCCACTGCCCGGGACCGGCGAGCGCATCCTGGCCGCCGACGCGCAGCGCGAGTTCTGGTACCAGCCGTTTCACCAGCTCCCGCTCGCCGAGCAGCTCATCGACGGGCGCCCCGACGCGGTGCGCGCCTACCTGCGGCACTTCTGGACCCACTGGTCCGGTCCCGGCTTCGTGCTCGCCGAGGAGCACCTGGACCACCTCGTCGCCGTCTACTCACCGCATGGTGCGTTCGTCACCTCGATCGGGTGGTACCGGGCCGGCGCCGGCGCGGTCGCCCGCTCCCTCGCCGAGCGGACACCGGACCGGGCGGACCGTGTCGCCACCCCGACGACCGTGCTCTGGCCCGAGCACGATCCGCTCTTCCCGCGCGAGTGGTCCGACCGGCTCGACCTCTTCTTCAGCGACCTGCGGCTGCGTCGCCTCGACGGGGTGGGCCACTTCGTGCCGGTCGAGGCGCCCGCCGACCTGGCCGCCGCCATCACCGCCGCGTTGTAGCGCGCTGCCCGACGCTGCTCGGGCCGGCGAGCGCTCGCCCGCCGGCCCGACGTGCGGCACGTGAGGATTCGCGCGGCTGGGCACGACGTGCACCTCGATCAGCCGGACGCGCTGGTGCGCCAGTTTGTTTCATGGGTTGACGTAACCTGAGGCTCGACCGTACCGTACATCGAGCGGTTTAACTCCCTGTCTTCCCCAACCGGGGCGTCTGCCCGGCCCGGTGCGGGGCCAATGACGCGCGGCCCCACGTCCGACCTGAACACCGCCTCCCCGCGGCGCCCGGTTCGCCATGCCTTGTGAAGGGATCGCCATGCCTTGTGAAGGGACACGCCCATGACCGATGAGCCGGTAAGAAACGCCTTCGACCGGCGGCACGTGCTGAGGATGGCCGGGCTCGCCGGCCTCGGGATGGGCCTCGCCGCGTGCGGCCGGGGCTTCGGCGGCGGTGACGACGAGCCGGCCGGCGGTGCCGTGCAGCTCAACATGGTGTGGTGGGGCGACGCCAAGCGCGCCGAGAAGACGCAGGCCGCGCTGGACATCTTCCAGCGGAAGAACTCGGGCATCACCGTCAAGATCGAATATCAGGACAGCACGCCGTACAAGGACAAGCTGGCGACCCGCTTCGCGGCGGGTGACCCGCCGGACGTGATGGCCATGCGCATGGACAGCCTCCGGGAGTACGCGGACCGCGGCGCCCTGCTCGACCTCGGCCAGCACGCCGGCGCCGTGGACCTGTCCGGCCTGAGCGAAAACGCGAAGGCGCTGGCCGCGGTCTCCGACAAGACCTACGGGGTGCCGGCCGGGCTCAACGCGATCGGCTTCGTGATCAACAAGACCGTGACCGAGAAGTACGGCGTGGCGATCCCGGACGGCAACACGTGGAGCTGGGACGACCTGGCGAAGTTCGCCCGCGACTTCACCAAGGCCAGCGGGGGGAAGATCTACGGCACGGCGTTCGAGCCGGCGACACTGGCCAACATCATCGTGTACACGCGGCAGCGCGGCGAGGACTTCTACACCGAGGACGGCGCGCTCGGGATCAGCGAGGCCACGGTCGTCAGCTGGTTCGAGATGGTCAACAAGATGCGGGCCGAGCGCGGCTTCCCGCCGCCCGGCTTCATCGAAAACGTGGGCGCGTCGGCCGACCAGTCCTACCTGGCCAAGGGCTCGATCGCCTCGCAGATCATCCCGACCAACAACTTCCTGTCGTACAACGCGGCAGCCGGTGGCAACCTGGCGCTGCTGCGGATCCCGGGCGAGACGCAGGGCGTGCGGCGGGGCCAGTCAGTCGACTGCCCGCACCTGTGGTCGGTCGCCGCGCAGTCCAAGCACAAAGACGAGGCGCTCAAGCTGCTCAACTTCCTGGTCAACGACGTCGAGGCGTCCAAGGCCACCGGGACGACGCGGGGCGTGCCGCCGAGCAGCAAGGTCGCCGACGAGATCAAGCCGACGCTCAGCCCGGACGACCAGGTGGCGACGGAGTACCTCGGCGGGCTGCAGAAGGAGACGCTGCCGCGCTCGTTCACCTACCCGCCGGGCTCCTCCAAGATCGCGTCGAGCCTGCTCAGCATCGCCGCCGAGGTGGAGTTCAAGCGGCAGACCCCGCAGCAGGCCGCGAAGGCGTTCCTTGACGCGGGACGGAAAGCCCTCGGCAAGTGACCACCACGACGAGGGTCGCGCTGCCCGCGGGCCCGGCGACGTCGCCCGCGCCACCGCCACGCCGGGTCAGGCCGCGCAAGGACCGGGCCGGGTACCTATTCCTGCTGCCCTGGTTCATCGGGATGCTCTTCACGGTCATCCCGTTCTTCGCCTCGCTCTACCTGGCCTTCACCGACTACAACCTGCTGAACGCTCCACAGTGGATCGGCCTGGGCAACTTCCGGGAGATGCTCGACGACCCGCTGCTGCGGCAGTCCCTGAAGGTCACGTTCGTCTACACGTTCGTGTCCGTGCCGCTGTCGCTGGTGGTGGCGCTGGGCGTGGCGATGCTGCTCAACCGGGGCGTGCGCGGTCTGCCGGTGTACCGGGCGATCTTCTATCTGCCGTCACTGCTCGGCGGCAGCGTCGCGGTCGTGCTGCTGTGGCGGTACATCTTCGGCCTCAACGGCATCGTCAACGCCTTCCTCGGCTGGTTCGGCATCGACGGTCCAGGGTGGACATCGGATCCCGACTACGCGCTGACCACGCTGATCGTGCTGCACATCTGGACGTTCGGCTCGCCGATGGTGATTTTCCTGGCCGGGCTGCGGCAGATCCCCACGATGTACTACGAGGCGGCGGCCGTCGACGGCGCCTCGAAGTGGCACCAGTTTCGCTCGATCACGCTGCCGCTGCTCAGCCCGATCATCTTCTTCAACCTGATCCAGTCGCTGATCTCGTCGTTTCAGACGTTTACCCAGGGCTTCATCATGAGCGGCGGCACGGGTGGCCCGGCCGACTCCACGATGTTCTACAACCTTTACCTGTACCAGCAGGGCTTCTCGCAGTTCAACATGGGCTACGCCTCGGCCATGGCCTGGATGCTGCTGGTCATCATCGCCGCGTTCACCGCGCTCAACTTCCTGGCCGCGAAGTATTGGGTGTTCTATGACAACTAGAAGGCGCTTCGCCCGGCACGTGCTGCTCTGCCTCGCCGGTGCGGTCATGATGTACCCGCTGCTGTGGATGGTCTCCAGCTCGCTCAAGCCCAGCAAGACGATCTTCACCGACCTGGCGCTGTGGCCGTCGGAATGGGACCTGAGCAACTATCCGGGCGGCTGGACGGCGCTGGAGCACCCGTTCAGCCTCTACTTCGTCAACTCGTTCGTCATCGTGGTGCTCAGCATCATCGGCAACCTTGTCTCGTGCTCGCTCGCGGCGTACGGCTTCGCCCGCCTCAACTTCACCGGACGCAAGCTCTTCTTCGCGCTGATGCTCGGCACGATGATGCTCCCCGGCCACGTGCTGCTGGTGCCGCAGTACATCGTGTTCGCCAAGCTCGACTGGATCAACACGTACTACCCGCTGCTGGTGCCGAACTTCCTCGCCACCAACGCGTTCTACATCTTCCTGATGGTCCAGTTCATGCGCTCGCTGCCGCGCGAGCTCGACGACGCCGCGCGGATCGACGGCTGCGGGCCGTTCCGCACGTTCTGGAGCGTGATCATGCCGCTGTGCCTGCCGGCGTTCGCGACCACCGCGATCTTCACGTTCATCTCGGTCTGGAACGAGTTCTTCGGCCCGCTCATCTACCTGACCGACTCGGAGCTCTACACCGTGCCGCTGGCGTTGCGGCAGTTCATCGACTCGGAGGGGCAGTCGCAGTGGGGACAGATGTTCGCCATGTCGTTCCTGTCGCTGGCGCCGGTCATCGGCTTCTTCATCGCCGGACAGAAGTACCTGGTCAAGGGCATCGCGACGACGGGACTCAAATGAGGCGGTACGCGTTCGTCGGCACCGGCTCAAGGGCGCGCATGTACCTCGGCGCGCTGCTCGACACGCACGCGGCCGCCGGCGAGCCGGTCGCCTTCTGCGACACCAACGAGGTGCGGATGGCGTATCACGACCGGATCGTGCGAAAGGCCCGCCCGGAACTGTCGGTGCCGCACTACGCGGCGGCCGACTTCGACACGCTGCTGGCGCGGGAAAAGCCCGACGTGGTGGTCGTGACCTCGCCGGACGCCACCCACGCCCGCTACGTCGCCGCGGCGCTGCGGCACGGCGCGGATGCGGTGGTCGAAAAGCCGATGACCACCGACGCGGCGGGGCTCGGCGAGATTCGCGACGCGCTCGCGGAGAGCGGCCGGCAGCTCACGGTCACGTTCAACTACCGCTATTCGCCGCGCAACGCCCTCGTGCGGCAGCTCATCGCGGAGGGCGCGATCGGGGAGGTCACCTCGGTCGCGTTCGAGTGGTGCCTGGACACCGTGCACGGCGCCGACTACTTCCGCCGGTGGCACCGCGACAAGGCCAACTCCGGCGGGCTGCTGGTGCACAAGGCGACCCACCACTTCGACCTCGTCAACTGGTGGCTCGCCGACCGGCCGGAGGTTGCCTTCGCCCGTGGCGGCCTGCGCTTCTACGGCGCCGGCAACGCCCGGCACCGTGACCCGGCGGGCGACCGGTTCGGCCTGGAGCTGACGACCGAGCTGCGCGAGCTCTACAAGGACGGCGAGCACCTCGACGGGTACATCCGGGACCGGGATGTGTTCTCGGCCGGAATCACCATCGAAGACAACCTCAACGTGGTGGTCGGCTACCGGTCCGGGGCCGCGATGTCGTACACGCTGCACGCGCACAGCCCGTGGGAGGGCTACCGGGTGGCGGTCAACGGCACTGGCGGGCGGATCGAGCTGGACGTCGTGGAGCGCGGGCGGCCGCGCGGGTCGCGGCTGCTGCTGCAGCGCCACTGGGAGGCCGCGCAGGAGGTGCCCATCCCGGTGGGGCGGGGCGAGCACGGCGGCGGCGACGGGATGCTGCTCGACGACGTCTTCCACGGGCCGGGTGACGATCCGCTTCGCCGGGCTGCCGGCTTCGCCGACGGCGCGGCAAGCGTGCTGGTGGGCATCGCCGGCAACGAGTCGCTGCGCACCGGACAGGCCGTGCGCGTCGAGGAGCTCGGCGCGCGATGACCATGCCATGGGTGGCCGACAACGGCGACGGTACGTACCGCAATCCGGTGCTGCACGCGGACTGGTCCGATCCGGACGTGATCCGCGTCGGCGAAGACTTCTACCTCGTCGCGTCGAGCTTTCACCGCGTGCCCGGCCTGCCGATCCTGCACAGCCGTGACCTCGTCAACTGGTCGATCATCGGCCACGGCCTGCCGAGCCTCGGGCCGGAGTTCGACACTCCGCAGCACGGGTGCGGCGTATGGGCGCCGGCCATCCGCCACCACGACGGCCGCTTCTGGATCGTCTACCCCGACCCCGACCGGGGCATCTTCGTCATCACCGCCACCGATCCCGCCGGGCCGTGGAGCCGGCCCCACCTGCTCAAGGGCGGGCGGGGCCTGATCGACCCGTGTCCACTGTGGGATGACGACGGCTCGGCGTACCTGGTGCACGCCTGGGCCAAGAGCCGCGCCGGCTTCAACAACAAGCTCACCTGCCACCGCATGAGCCCGGACGCCACGGTGCTCCTCGACGCCGGGCGGCACATCGTCGACGGCGACGCGCTGCCGGGATACCGCACGCTCGAAGGGCCGAAGGTCTACCGCCGGGACGGCTGGTACTGGGTCTTCGCCCCGGCCGGCGGCGTGCCGGAGGGCTGGCAGTCGGCGTTCCGGTCGCGGCACGTCTTCGGCCCGTACGAGGACAGGATCGTGCTGGCACAGGGCGACACTCAGGTCAACGGCCCGCACCAGGGCGCCTGGGTGACCACAGTGGACGGCGCGGACTGGTTCCTGCACTTCCAGGACAAGGGCGCGTTCGGCCGGGTCGTACACCTGCAGCCCATGCGGTGGGTGGACGGCTGGCCGTCGATCGGTGCACCACCGGGCCAGCCGGTGCCGTCCTTCGCCAAGCCGGCCGGGGCCGGTGTGCCCACCGCGCCCGCCGCGGGCGACGACTTCGCCGGGCCGGACCTCGGCGCGCAGTGGTCCTGGGCGGGCAACCCGCGAGACGGGTGGGCGAGCTTCCCGCCGGGCGGCGGGCTGCGGCTCGCCTGCGTGCCCGGGGAAGGCGACCTGCGACAGCTGCCGAATGTGCTCGGCCAGCGGCTGCCCGCCGACCGCTTCCGCGCCACGGCGGCGCTCCGCCTGACCGGCACCGCTCCCGGCGCGCGGGCCGGCCTCGCGATCGTCGGCCGCGGCTACGCCTGGATCGGGATCGAGCACACCAGGGACGGCCCCGTGCTGGTCCAGCGCGCGGCCGCACCGGGCGAACCCGAGCGGGACGCCGCGCCGCCGGCGGCCCTCGGAGGTTCGCCGGTCGCGGTCGGTGTCGAGGTGGCACCGGACGCGCGTTGCCAGTTTCTGGCCGGGGACCGCCCGATCGGGCCGCCGTTCGTGGCGACGGCCGGCCAATGGGTCGGCGCCACGCTTGGGCTTTTCGCCACCGGAGAGGACGGCGCCGCGGAGTTCGCCGCGCTGGGTGTGACGGCATGTTGACGGAGCCGATCAGCCTCCGGATCGGCGACCGCCGGGTCGCCGACTACGCCTGGCAGCCGCGGCTGCCCGAGACCGTGTCGCCGCGCCCGTTCCTGCATCCGGTGCGCACGCTCGCGGGTACCGAGGTCACCGAGTCGATGCCCGCCGACCACCAGCACCACCTCGGCGTGAGCGTCGCGGTCGCGGACGTTGGTGGGGCCAACTTCTGGGGCGGCCGCACGTTCGTGCCCGGGCGCGGGCCGGTGTACCTGCCCAACCACGGCACCCAGCGCCACCACCGCTGGACCACGCGCGAGGCCGCCAGCGTCCGCCACGAGCTGCGGTGGATCGGCCCGGCCGGCACCGACCTCGTGCGCGAGCGCCGCCACATCGCCGCGGTCCCCGTCAACGACCGCGCGTGGGCGCTCGACTTCCGGTTCGAGCTCACCAACGTGACCGGCGAGCCGCTCGCCTTCGCGAGCCCGGCGACAAACGGGCGCCCCGGCGCCGGGTACGGCGGCTTCTTCTGGCGGGCCCGCCGCGGGGACCGCCGGATACACGTGCTCGGCCCGGACCGGACCGGTGAGCGGCGCCTGCACGGCCAGCGCACCGCGTGGCTCGCGCTGACCGGCGCGGGCAGCGACCCGTGGACCCTGATCTTCGTGGCGGGCGACCCGGCCCAGCCGGCGGACCTGTGGTTCGTCCGCAGCCGCGACTACGCCGGCGTCGGCTCCTCGCTCGCCTGGGACCAGCCTCTCGTCGTGGGCTCGGGCACCTCGCTCAGTCGCCGTATCATCACCGTCGTGGCCGACGGCCGGCTCCGCTCGCGCGAGGTCGCCGACATCGCCGGTGAGGTTGCGGCGCTCGACGACGAGCGGCCACCGTGACCACCAGCCGCCGGTCCGTCCCAGCCATCTGGCCCGGCCACCCGGCGCGCCGGCCGGGACACGGCACAGGTCTGGCGACGAGAGACGGCGAGGTGACCATGGCGGGTCCCGGCGTGCACCCGCAGGCGCTGGATGGCCAGCCGCACGGCACCGCCACCCTGCGCGTGCGGGGACACGACGTCGCGCGGTACGTGTGGCAGCCCGACCTGCCTCTCGCCATGTCGCCGCGCCCGTACCTGCATCCCGTGCGCACGCTCGCCGGCGTCACGGTCACCGACGCGGCCCCGGACTCGCACCGCCACCAGTTCGGCATCAGCATCGCGGCGCCGGACGTGGGCGGGCACAACTTCTGGGGCGGGCGGACGTTCGTCGCCGGCCACGGACCGGCGTGGCTCGACAACCACGGCGTCCAGCACCACGAGCGGTGGCTGCGGCACGGCGGCGACGAGCTCGCGCACGCGCTGCGCTGGGCGGACGCGCACGGAGCGGCGCTGCTGCGCGAGCAGCGGACGATCGCGTGCCGCCCGCTGACCGACATAGCCTGGGCGCTGGCCATGCACACCCGGCTCACCAACCTCACCGGCGCGCCGCTGCCGATCCGCAGCCCGGCCGCGCAGGGGCGCCCCGGCGCGGGGTACGGCGGCTTCTTCTGGCGTGGCGCCGCGGCGGACACCGCGCAGGTGCTCAGCCCGGCCGGCAGCGACGTGCGCTCGGTGCACGGCGGCACCGCGGCCTGGCTCGCCGTCACCGGCGTCACGTCGGGGGACACCTGGACCGTCCTCTTCGTACCCGGAGACGAGACCACCGCCCGCGACCGCTGGTTCGTCCGTGCCCGCGACTACCTCGGGGTCGGCTCCTCGCTGGCCTGGGACGAGCCGCTCGTCCTCGGTCCGGACGAGACGATCGAGCGCAGCCTCGTCACCGTCGTCGTGGACGGGCCGCTGACGCCGGCCGCGGCCGCCGCTCTCGCCCGGCAGGCGACATGACGACTCCGATCCGGCCGAGCAGCTCACGACGACGCGAAGAGCCGGTCCGGCAGGAGAGCCTGCGCACCATCAACCTCGAGCTTGTGTTCCGGCACATCCTCGCCGCGACCCACCCGATCTCCCGCACCGAGCTGGCGGCCGCGACCGGCCTGACCCGGCCGACCATCACGCGGATCGTCGAAGACCTCCTCGCCGGCCAGCTCATCACCGAGACCGGCATCGCACACGACGGGCGCGCCGGGCGGCCCCGTGTGGGTCTCACGCTCTCCGACCGGGGACCGGCCGGGCTCGGCCTCGACATCCGCGCGGACGGCCTGGCCGCCTGCGCCGTCGACCTGACCGGCAACGTCCGCCACCTGGCCTTCGCGCCGTCGCCGTACGCGGGGCGGACGGCCGACGCGGTGCTGGCCGACCTGGCACGCATGGCCGACGCCGCGATCGAGGCCATCGCCGCGGAGAGCCTCACCGTCGTGACGGCGACATTGGCGGTACCCGGGCCGGTGGACGCCGGCATCGTCCGCTCGGCGCCCGCGCTGGGCTGGCGCGACGTGGACGCCGGCGCCCTGCTGCGCAACGCGACAAGCCACCTCAACCTCCCGGTGACCGTGGAAAACGAGGCCAACCTCGCCGCCCTGGCCGAGCTGTACGCCGGTGGGGATGCCGGCGCCGGCTTCGTGTACGTCTCCGGCGGGCTCGGCATCGGCGCCGGCATTGTCCTAGATGGACAGCTGCTGCGCGGCATGCGCGGCTGGAGCGGCGAGCTGGGACACGTCACCGTGTACCCGGACGGCAAGCCCTGCCCCTGCGGTGCGCGCGGGTGCCTGCACACGTACGCGAGCCTGGAGGCGATCCTCGGCGACGACCCGGCACCGGCCGGCGTCACGCCGGACGCCGCGATCCTGACCCGTGCCGACGCGGGCGAGCCGGCCACGCTGGCCGCGCTCGACACGGCCAGCACCACGCTCGGCATCGCCCTGTCCGACGTGCTGAACATCCTCGACATCGACACCGTGCTGCTCGGCGGCAGCTACGCGCTCCTCACGTCCTGGCTCACCGCCAACGCGCGGGCCGAGATCAACCAGCGGGTGCTCACCACGGACTGGGCGCCGGTCACCGTGCGCCCGGCGATCCTCGGCCCCGACGCGGCGGTCATCGGTGCGGCTCTCACTTCGATCGACCAGATCCGCCAGCGTCCCGCCACGTGGCTGCTCCACCAGCCGACCGTCCGGTAAATCTCCGGAAGAAACCGCAGCCAGCGGGGTTTGTTTCATCGATTGACATAACACTCTGGCGTGGCATAGCCTCAACTACGCATCGACTGGGATCGGTGGCTGGGCAACCGCCGTCCACAGTCTCGTCGCCTGTCCGGGCTCGCGGCGAACACACGCAGCCACTCCATGACGGCCGACGCCATCCCTATCCGTGTGCGGTCGGCCGTACCCGCGCGAAGAAGGGATGCGAATGTTCAAACGACTCACGCTGGTCGGCGCCGTGGCTCTGGCGGTACCGGCCGCGATAGTCGCCGTATCCGTGCTGCCGGCCAACGCCGCGACCCCGGCGAATGGCGGCGTCTACACGCTCGCCGTCGCGGCTTCGGGCAAGTGCCTCGAGGTCGCGGGTGGCTCCGCCGACAACGGTGCGCTTCTCCAGCAGGCGTCGTGCAGTGCCAGCGCGACGCGGCAGCACTGGCGGGTGACGTCGTCGTCCGCCGGCGGGTTCACGTTGGTTAACGTGAACAGCACCCGCTGCGCCGACGTCCCGTCGAGTTCGACGACGTCGGGTGTGCAGTTGCAGCAGTGGGGCTGCGGCGACGGTACGAAGGTCAACCAGCGGTGGTCCTTCGCGGCGTCGGGCGCGGCGCCCGGGAAATACACGGTCACCAGCGCGGCGAGCGGGCTGTGCGTGAGCGACCGCGACGGCTCGACCGCGGGCAACAACCCGATCGTCCAGGAGACCTGCTCCGACGTCGCCCGGATGCAGTGGCTCTTCAACCAGGTCGGCGGCAGTCCCAACCCGACCACGCCGCCGCCGACCGGCACGCCGACGGTGGCCGCGGACGGCACCGGCACGTACCGCACGGTGCAGGCGGCGGTCGACGCGGTGCCGGCGAACAACACCTCCCGCCGGGTCATCACTATCAAGGCCGGCACGTACCGGGAGATCGTCACGGTCCCCTCGAACAAGCCGCACATCACGCTGCAGGGGCTGGGCTCGTCCGCCAGCAACACGGTCATCGTCAACAACCACAGCTCCGCCGGCGGCTGGGGCACGTCGGGCAGCGCCACCGTCTTCGTCAACGGCGCCAACTTCATCGCCACCAACCTGACGATGTCCAACGACTACGGCGAGGGCAGCCAGGCCGTCGCGCTCAACCTCAACGCGGACCGCGCGGTCTTCAACAACGTGCGGCTCCTCGGGGCGCAGGACACCTTCCTGGTGAACGACGCCACCCGCGCCTACATGGTCAACTCCTATGTGGAGGGCACCGTCGACTTCATCTTCGGCGGCGGCACGATCGTCTTCAACAACTGCAACATCTACGAGAAGCGTTCGACCGGCGGGCCGATCACCGCGGCCAGCACCGCTGCCACCAAGACGTACGGGTTCCTCTTCTACCGCTCGAACATCACCGGCGCGGCGAACAACGTCACCCAGCTCGGCCGCCCGTGGCGTCCGGATGCCCAGGTGCTGTACCGCGAGTCGACGCTCAGTGCCACCGTCCGCACCGCGCAGCCGTGGACCGACATGTCCGGCAACCTCTGGCAGAACGCGCGCTTCCTCGAGTACCGCAACACCGGCTCGGGCGCGGGCACAAACAGCAACCGCCCGCAGCTGTCCGACTCCCAGGCCGCCAACTACACGCCGCAGCGCTACCTCGCCGGCTCCGACGGCTGGAACCCGATGTGAACCCGCTCTCCCACGGAAGGAACACGATGAAACGGAAACTGATCGGCCTCGCCGTGATCGGCCTGACCGTGCCGGCCGCGATCGTCGCGGTCTCGGTGCTGCCGGCCAACGCCGCGGTGCCGGCCAACGGCGGCGTCTACACGGTGGTTTCCGCCTCCTCCGGCAAGTGCCTGGAGGTCGCCGGCGGCTCCGCCGACAACGGTGCGCTGCTCCAGCAGGCCTCCTGCTCCTCGGGTGCGACCCGGCAGCACTGGCGGGTCCAGTCGTCCTCGGCCGGAGGCTTCAACCTGGTGAACGCGGGCAGCACCCGCTGCGCGGACGTACCCTCCAGCTCGTCGTCGTCCGGCGTGCAGCTGCAGCAGTGGGGCTGCGGTGACGGCACGAAGCTCAACCAGCGGTGGGGTTTCTCCCCGTCGAGCGCGGCCGCCGGCAAGTACATCGTCACGAGCGCGGCGAGCGCGCTGTGCGTGAGCAACCGGGACGGCTCGACGGCGGGCAACAACCCGGTCGTCCAGGAGACCTGCGGCGACGCCGCGCGGATGCAGTGGACGTTCAACCAGGTCGGCGGCAGCCCCAACCCGACCACGCCGCCGCCGTCGGCTGGCGTGCCGTACTCGAACGTGCCAGACGGCTTCGCGCAGGGCGTCACCGGCGGCGCCGGCGGGCAGACCGTGACGGTCACCAACCAGTCGCAGCTCAACCAGTACGTGACGGCGAGCGGCGCGTACGTGATCCGGGTCGCCGGGACGATCAACATCAGTCCCAAGGGGACCGAGCTGCGGGTGGCCTCCAACAAGACCATCATCGGCGTCGGCACCAGCGGGCACATCGTGGGCGGCGGGTTCTTCCTCGGCGTGGGTGTCAGTAACGTGATCATCCGGAACCTGACGATCCGCGACACCCAGATGACCGATGACGACCCGGGCGACGACGCGTACGACTACGACGCGATCCAGATGGACACCGCGAACCGCATCTGGATCGACCACAACCGCCTCACGCGGATGAACGACGGCCTCATCGACAGCCGCAAGGACACCACAAACCTGACCGTCTCGTGGAACCACCTCGTGGACCACAACAAGACGTTCGGCATCGGCTGGACTGAGAACGTGACCGCACGGATCACCATTCACCACAACTGGTTTCAGAACACGGTCACGCGCAACCCCAGCGCGGACAACATCGCGTACTGCCACATGTACAACAACTTCCTGCAGAACAACAGCTCGTACGGCAACTACGTGCGCGGTCTGACCAAGGCGGTCATCGAAAACAGCTACTTCGAGAACGTCCGCAACCCGTATTACGTCGAGGCCGGCGAGCTGGTAAACCGGGGCAACGTCCGGGTCAACAGCCCGTGGGACTCGGGCAAGGTGACCTCGAAGGGCTCCGCCTTCAACCCGTCCAGCTTCTACTCGTACACGCTGCACAACGCGGCAGACGTGCCTCGGCTGCTGCGCCAGTACGCCGGACCGCAGGCGAGCATCGGCAACTGAATCCGACCTGCCGGCCTTCCCCTTTCCCACGGGGGAAGGCCGGCACCTTCCTTTGTGGAGGATCTGATGAAACGACGCTTCGCGCTCGCGGCGGCCGGCTCCGGCTCGTACCCGAGCTGGTCTGTGTGCTGGAGCACAACTTGCCGGGTATCAGCAATTTTGCTGGCTCCCGGCAAGTTTGTTTGCTACCTTCGGCAGGGTGATCGATGCCGGACTGCGGGAGCGGAAGAAGGCGGCGACGCGCGTGGCGCTGAGCGAGGCCGCCATGCGGCTCGCCGAGGAGCGCGGCGTGGAGCACGTGACCGCGGAGGCCATCGCCGAGGCGGCGGGGGTCTCGCCGCGCACGTTCCACAACTACTTCGCCAACAAGGAAGAGGCCATCCTCGCCGCGACGTGGGATTTCGTCCGTGACGTGGTGGCCGCCCTGCGGGCCCGGCCGGCGCGGGAGTCGGCGCTGGAGGCGATGCGCCACATCGCCGACGACCTGATCGCCACGAGCGGCGGCAGCGTCGAGCAGATCGCGGTCCGCATGCGCCTGATGGAGACCAGCCCGGCGCTCTCCTCGCGCAACGACGTGCTCCGCGAAGAGGTCGGGCGCATGGTCGTCGAGGCGGTGGCCGAGCGCTCCGGCACCGACCCCGACCGCGACCTCTACCCCCGCCTGCTCGTGGCCAGCCTGCACGCCGCGCTCATCGCCTCGATGGACGTCTGGCGCGCCGGCAAGACCGGGCGCGACCTGACCGACCTGCTGAAAGAGGCGTTCGACCAGCTCGGCGCCGGGCTGCGCGAGCCGCCCCGCTAGCACCTGAACAGCCCGTCAAGCCCCGCCGTCGACCGGTGGCGGGGCCGATCAACCACGCCCTCGACACACGGAGAAACTTCCCATGGCTACCTATCTGTACCGGCTGGCGCGTTTCTCGTACCGGCGCCGGCGGCTCGTCCTGGTGCTGTGGCTGGCGGTGCTGGCCGCGTTCGGTGCCGGCGCTCTCACGCTGTCGGGACCCACGTCCACCGCGTTCACCGTCCCGGGCACCGAGTCGCAGAAGGCGATCGACCTGCTCGGCGAGCGGTTTCCGCAGGCCGGCGCGGGTGGTGCGACAGCGCGGGTCGTCTTCGCCGCACCGGACGGCCGGACTGTCGCCGATCCGGCCAGCAAGGCCGCGATCGAGGAGACGGTTGCCGCGCTGAAAGTGGCGCCGCAGGTGAGTGCGGCGACCGACCCGTACCAGGTGGGTGGCGTCAACCCGGCCGGGACGATCGCGTACAGCCAGGTGACCTACACGGTGCAGGGCATGGACATCACCGATGCCTCGCGGGATGCGCTGAGCGCCGCGGCGGAGCCGGCCCGGGCAGCCGGGCTGACCGTCGAGATGGGCGGCGACGCGCTCGATCCGCCGGTCGGCACCTCGGCCACGGAGGTGCTCGGCATCGCCGTCGCGGCGGTCGTTCTGGTCATCACGTTCGGCTCGCTAGTCGCGGCGGGACTGCCCCTGCTGACCGCGATCATCGGTATCGGTATCGGCATCGGCGGCATCATGATCGTCAGTGGCTTCGTGGACATGGCGTCGACGACCTCGATCCTCGCGCTGATGCTGGGCCTGGCGGTGGCCATCGACTACGCGCTGTTCATCGTCTCCCGGTACCGGCACGAGCTGGCGACCGGCCGGGACGGTGAGGAGGCCGCCGGCCGCGCGGTGGGTACCGCCGGCTCCGCGGTGGTCTTCGCCGGCCTGACCGTGGTGATCGCGCTGGCCGCGCTCGCCGTGGTGAACATCCCGCTGCTCACCGAGATGGGCCTCGCCGCGGCGTCCACAGTGGTCGTCTCCGTGCTGATCGCGCTGACCCTGCTGCCCGCATTGCTCGGCTTCGCCGGACGGCGGATCGTGGGCCGGCGCGGTCGTGACCCGGAGACCGCCGGCAACGGCAAGCCCACCGCCGGTACCCGATGGGCACGCTTCGTCACCCGGCGGCCGGCCGCGGTGCTGGCGGCCGCGGTGCTCGCCCTCGGCGTGATCGCGATCCCCGCGCTGAGCCTGCGCCTCGGCCTGCCGGACGACGGCACCGCCGCGCCCGACACCACCCAGCGCAAGGCGTATGACCTGCTCAGCCAGGGGTTCGGTCCGGGCTTCAACGGCCCGCTCACGGTCGTGGTCGACGCACCGGACGCGCAGGGCGCGGCGGACGAGGCGGCACAGGCCATCCAGGCCCTGCCCGACGTGGCCGCCGTCGTACCGCCGGTGGTCAACCCGGCCGGCGACACCGCGCTGCTCACCGTGATCCCGGCCAGCGCGCCGAGCAGCGCCGCGACCGAAGACCTCGTGACGGCTATCCGCGACACTGACGGCGCGCTCCGCGGCGACCTCTCCGTGACCGGGCAGACGGCTATGGACATCGATGTGTCGGACCGGATGGGTGACGCGCTCGTGCCGTACCTCGCGGTGGTGGTCGGCCTCGCGTTCGTGCTGCTGGCGCTCGTTTTCCGGTCGATCGTGGTGCCGCTCAAGGCCACGCTGGGCTTCCTGCTTTCGGTGGTGGCGACGTTCGGCGCGGTGGTGGCGGTCTTCCAGTGGGGCTGGCTGGCCGGGCTCTTCGGCGTCGAGGAGACCGCACCGATCATGTCGCTGCTGCCGGTGCTGCTGGTCGGCATCGTCTTCGGCCTCGCCATGGACTACCAGGTCTTCCTGGTGACCCGGATGCGCGAGGAGTACGTGCACGGCGCCGAGCCCACCGAGGCGGTGGTGACCGGCTTCGGGCACGGCGCGCGAGTGGTCACCGCGGCGGCCATCATCATGATCAGCGTTTTCGCCGGCTTCATCCTGTCCCACGAGTCACTGATCAAGTCGATCGGCTTCGCGCTCTCGGTGGCGATCCTCTTCGACGCGTTCGTCGTCCGGATGACGATCGTGCCCGCGGTGATGACCCTGCTCGGCCGCTCGGCGTGGTGGCTGCCCCGCTGGCTCGACCGCATCCTGCCCAACGTCGACGTCGAGGGTGAGAAGCTCCGCCATCAGTTAGCCTCGCCGGCGCCCGCTGACGAAACGCGGGCGTCTGCGTTATCGTGATGAGACGCCGTCACGGCGTAGCACCGGTCGAGAGGCGCTGCAACGGGCCACCGAGCCCGCCACGCTCGACATGGTTGCCAGGTTTGAAGGGCGCCTCCTACAGAGGAGGTGTCCTCTTCTCATGTCGTTGTCCATCCAAAAGCTCAACGGTGTCGAGTTCGCTGTCCGCGACCTCTCGCTGGCCGACTTCGGCCGGCACCAGATGCGCCTCGCCGAGCAGGAGATGCCGGGTCTGATGGCGATCCGGCGCGAGTTCGCCGAGCAGCAGCCGCTGCGGGGGGCGCGGGTCGCCGGGTCCCTGCACATGACCATCCAGACCGCGGTCCTGATCGAGACGCTCGTCGCGCTCGGTGCGCAGGTGCGCTGGGTCTCCTGCAACATCTTCTCCACGCAGGACGAGGCCGCGGCCGCGGTCGTCGTCGGCCCGGAGGGCAGCACCGAGGCGCCGTCCGGCACCCCGGTGTTCGCCTGGAAGGGCGAGACGCTGGAGGAGTACTGGTGGTGCACGATGCAGCTGTTCGACTTCGGCGACGGCCAGGGGCCGAACATGATCGTCGATGACGGCGGTGACGTGACGCTGCTGGTGCACAAGGGCGTGGAGTTCGAGACGGCCGGCGCGGTGCCGGAGGCGCAGGCGGACGACCACGAGGAGTACCAGCTGATCCTCGAGTCGCTGCGGACCAGCTTCGCGGCCGACGCCAAGCGCTTCACCCGGCTCGCGGCCGGCATCCGCGGTGTCTCCGAGGAGACCACGAACGGCGTCGCCCGGCTCTACCGGCTCGCCCGCGAGGGGCGGCTGCTCTTCCCGGCGATCAACGTCAACGACTCGGTGACCAAGTCGAAGTTCGACAACAAGTACGGCATCCGCCACTCCCTTGTCGACGGTCTCAACCGCGCCACCGACGTGATGCTCGGCGGCAAGCTCGCGGTGGTCTGCGGCTTCGGCGACGTCGGCAAGGGCGCTGTCGAGTCGCTGCGCGGCCAGGGTGCGCGGGTCGTCGTGACCGAGATCGACCCGATCTGCGCGCTGCAGGCCGCGATGGAGGGCCTGCAGGTCGTGGAGCTCGAAGACGTGGTCGAGCAGGGCGACATCTTCATCACCACGACCGGCGGTACCGACATCATCATGGCCGAGCAGATGGGCCGGATGAAGCACAACGCGATCGTCGCCAACGTCGGTCACTTCGACACCGAGATCGACATGGCGGGGCTAGCGCGCGTGCCGGGCATCGTCAAGACCGAGGTGAAGCCGCAGGTGCACGAGTGGCTCTTCCCGGACGGGCACGCGATCCTCGTGCTCTCCGAGGGGCGCCTGATGAACCTCGGCAACGCCACCGGTCATCCCAGCTTCGTGATGTCCAACTCGTTCACCAACCAGACGATGGCGCAGATCGAGCTGTTCACGAAGCCGGGTGAGTACGAGACGAAGGTGTACACGCTGCCGAAGCACCTTGACGAGAAGGTGGCCCGGCTGCACCTCGACGCGCTCGGCGTGCGGCTGACCACGCTCACCAAGAAGCAGGCGGAGTACCTCGGCGTCGACGTCGAGGGTCCGTACAAGTCGGACCACTACCGCTACTGATCCAGTCCTGAGGCCGCCCGGGTCCGTCCACATCGGACCCGGGCGGCTTCGTACCGCCGGTGGAGAGAGGCATTCGTCGCATGCCGGACCTGGCCATGCCGTGGGACCGGGCGCGGGCGCTGGCCGCCGGCGTGTCCGCGATGCCGGGGACCGAGCGCGTCCTGCTGGCGGAAGCGGCCGGCCGGGTACTCGCCGCGCCGCTGCGGGCAGCCGTCCCGGCGCCCGCCTTCGACACCGCGGCGATGGACGGCTTCGCGGTCGCCGGGCCCGGTCCGTGGCGGATCGGCGGCCGGGTGCTGGCCGGCGGTCCCGGCTGGGTGGGCGAGCTGGCCGAGGGCGAGGCGGTCGAGATCGCCACCGGGGCGATCGTGCCGGCCACGGCAGAGGCGGTACTCCCGTACGAGGAATGCCAGGTCGACGGCGACCTGGTGCGGGGTGCGCGGAAGACCAAAGACCACATCCGGCGCGCCGGTGAGGACGCGCGGCCCGGCGACGAGCTTGTGCCCGCCGGCCGCATCGTGACGGCCGCGGTGCTCGGCGCGGCCGCGCAGGCCGGTGCCGGCGAGCTGACGGTGCACCGCCGGCCCAGCGTCGCCGTGCTCGTGACCGGCGACGAGGTGGTGACCAGTGGGCTGCCCGGCCCGGGGCAGGTGCGGGACGCGCTGAGCCCGATCGTCACGGCACTCGTCACGCGGGCAGGCGGCCAGCCGGTCGCGTACCACCATCTGCGTGACGGCGCCGGGCTGCTGCGGACCGCGATCGAAACCACGGACGCCGAGGTGGTGGTCGTGACGGGGTCCTCGTCGGCCGGCGCCGCCGACCACCTGGGGCCGGTGCTGAGCGGGCTCGGCGCGCGCCGGCTCGTCGACGGTGTCCGCTGCCGGCCCGGTCATCCACAGGCGCTGGCGGTGACCGCCGATGGGCGATGGGTCGTGGGGCTGCCGGGCAACCCGTTCGCCGGCCTGGTCGCCGGGTTGACGATCCTCGAACCGCTCGTGGCGTCCCTGGCCGGCCGCTCGCTGCCGGCACCGGCCACGCTGCCGGTCTTCGGTGCCGGGCGCCCGTACCCGGACGGGGTGCGTCTCGCGCCGGTCGAGGTCAGCGGCGGGCAGGCGCGGATCCTGCCGGGCGCCCGTGCCGGCAGCCTCCGGGCGGCCGCGATGGCGGACGCCGTCGCGGTGCTCGAACCCGACTGGGTCACCGGCAGCTCTGCCGCGGTGCTCCCCGTGCCGTAGCGGCGCGTCCATTTTCTGTCCAGTGCGCGTCCAGTCGTCGGCGGCACAGTCTGCGGGGAGTCGCACAGCTGGTGCCCGGCGTCCCCCGCGCCGGGCACCTTCGCTCACGGCCGAGGCAGGCGGGCATGTGCGCGCCCGCGCTCAGGGCTGGGGCGGGAGTGCTGCCAGGCGTGTGCGCACCTTCGCCGCCTCGAAGGACTCCAGGTCGGTGTAGAGGACCAGCGCCTCGCCGTAGCGTGAGCGGGCCCGCTCCGCGTCGCCCAAGGCGTGATGGGCGTGGCCGAGACCGGCGAGCGCGCGGGCCTGCTGGTCGACGGCGCCGATGTCGAGCGTGATCGCGAGCGCGGCGCCGTGGTGTTCGAGGGCGTCGCCCGGCTCCCCGCGGGCGTGCGCGGCCTCGCCGAGCCCGTTGAGCGCCCACGCCTGGCCCTCGCGGTCGCCGATCTCGCGAAACAGCGTGAGCGCCAGCTCGAAGTACGTCGCGGCCTGCGCCGGCTGACCCAGGCGGGTGTGCGCGATCCCCAGGTTGTCGAGCGAGCTGGCCTCGCCGGAGCGGTCGCCGAGCTGGCGAAACAGCGCCACCGCCTGCCGATGGTGCTCGGCCGCCTCCTCGTCGCGGCCGAGCCGCTGCTCGACGAGGCCGAGGTTGTTGAGCGCGGCCGCCTCACCCGAGCCGTCACCGGCCTGGCGGGCCAGGGTGGCCGCTTCCTCGTGGTGGCGGGCGGACTCGGCGTGCCGGCCCAGCAGGGTCTCGATGATGGCCAGGTTGTTGAGCGCGCGCCCCTCGCCCGAGCCGTCGCCCGCCTGGCGGAAGAGGGCCATCGCCTGCTGGTGGTGGTCGGCGGCCGAGGCGTAGGTGCCCTGCCGCTGCTCGACGGTGCCGAGGGCGGTCAGCGCGACCGCCTGCCCGGCGAGGTCGTCCGCCTTCGCAAAGAGGGTCGCGGCCTGCTCGAAGTGCTCGGCGGCGGCGGTGTAGCGGCCGAGCTTCAGGTGCACGGCGCCGATGCCGCGCAGAGCGTGTGCCTGTCCAGCCAGGTCACCGGCTTGCCGGGCGGCCTCGTACGCGGCGTCGTGCACCGCCATCGCGTCGGTGTAGTGGCCGCCGTCGAGGTAGCGGAAGAGCGTGGTGGACAGCAGCGTCGGGTACGCGGAGCCGGGCGGCGCGCCGCGCACCGTCGCCACGAGCGCGGCCCGCTCGGCGTCCAGCCAGGCCCGCGCGCTGCCGGCGCCGGCCAGCGCGGGGCTCGGCGTGGACGGCGGGGGCACCCGTGGTCGGCGATGCGACTCGGCGGGGTAGAGGTGGTCCATCGCGGTCATGGCGGTGGCGAGGTAGTACGCGTACAGCCGGTCGAGCGCGGCCGACCTCGTGTCCTCGGTGTCCTGTGTGGAGGCAAGACTCGCCGCGTACGCGCGGAGGAGGTCGTGCATCCCGTACCGCCCCGGTGCCGTCGGGTCCACGAGGTGCGCGCGGGTGAGCGTGTCGAGATCACGGCGGGTCGCCGCGAGGTCCGCTCCGGTGAGGGCGGCGACCGCGTACGCGTCGGCGTCCGCGCCCGGGTGGAGGCCGAGCAGCCGGAACGTGCGGGCGGCCTCGGGCGGCAGGTGCTGGATCGACCACGAGAAGACCATCGCCACCGTCGAGCGCGGGTCACCGCCCGCGTCCAGCAGCTCCAGCCGGCGCTGCCGCTCGGCCAGCTCGCCTGCCAGTCGGGTCAGGGAGGTACCGGGGCGGGAGACGGCCAGCTCAGCGGCGACGCGCAGGGCCAGCGGCAGGCGCGCGCAAAGGTCCACAAGGGACGCGGTGGCGACCGGCTCGGCGTGGGTGCGGTCACCGATCAGGCGGTGCAGCAGCGCGTACGCGTCGGCCGGCGGCAGCAGGTCGAGATCGAGCCGGTGCGCCCCGTCGCGGGCGACGAGGCCGGCCAGGCGGTCACGACTGGTGATCACGACCGCGCAGCCGCCGGTGCCGGGCAGGAGGGGCCGGACCTGCTCCGCCGACGAGGCGTTGTCGAGCAGGATCAGCATCCGGCGGCCCGCGAGCGCCGAGCGGTACCGGGCCGCCCGCTCGTCCTGGTCGAGCGGGATCTCCGGCCCGGGCACGCCGAGCGCGGCAAGGAAGCGGGCCAGCGCGTCGGCGGCGGTGACCGGCTGGTCCGGGTCGTACCCACGCAAATTGACATAAAGCTGTCCGTCAGGAAACCGGCCGCGGACCTGGTGCGCCCAGTGGATCGCGAGGGCGGTCTTGCCGACCCCGGCCGTGCCGGACACCGCGGAGAGCACAACGGCGGCGGCCGCTGTCCCGCCCGGGGCGGCGAGGATGGCGTCGAGCCGCTCCAGCTCGTCACCGCGGCCGGTGAACGCGGCCACGTCGGCCGGCAGCTGGGCCGGCGTGTGCTGGCTGGCTGCCGCCGTCGCTGCCGGCGGGGGAGGGCCACCCTCGCCGCGCAGGATCGCCTGGTGCACGGCCTGCAGCTCCGGCCCGGGGTCGGCGCCCAGCTCCTCGGCCAGGTGTGCGCGGGTGGCGGCGTACCGGTCCAGCGCCTCGGCAGCCCGCCCGGCTGCCGCCAGCGCCCGCATCAACACCGCCGCCAGCGGCTCGACCAGCGGATGTTCGGCCAGCTCACCGGTCACCCGGTCGATCACGGCGGGTGCGTTGCTCACCTCCAGCTCGGCCCGTGCCCAGGCAAGCAGTGCGGAGAGCCGCTGCTGGCGCCACACGTGCCGGGTGTGCTCCACCCACTGGCCGGACAGCCCGGCAAGCGGCTCACCGCGCCAGAGCCCGAGCGCCTCGCGCAGCAGCTCGACGCGGTCCTCGGCCGAGTGGCCGGCAGCGGCGGCGCGCTCGACGAGGCGGCCGAAGCGGTGCATGTCAACTCGCTCGGGTGCGAGCTCCAGCAGGTACCCGTCGGCGCGCCGGACGACAAGGCCGCCACCGCCGGCGGCCTCGCCGAGCATGCGGCGGATCCGGTTGATGTGGGTCTGGAGCAGCTGGCGCGCCCGGGGCGGCGGCGACGACCCCCACACCCGCACGATCAGCGACTCCACCGGCACAAGCCGGCCCGCGTCGACCGCGAGCGCCGCCAGCACCACCGCCTGCTGAGGACGCCCGCCGGCGAGTCGCCGCGTCCCTGTGTGCACCTCCACCGGACCGAGCAAGCGCAACTCCACGACCAACCCCCAGGACTTTGGTCGATTCTCGTTCGTCAATTTAGCTCCGCCGGTCCAACTGATGGCGCGTGTGTTCAGAATGGGACGCATGGTCGTGCCGCGGGATCCACCACCTTGGACGGTGACGTTGGTCTGCGGTGCGTCGGGTGTCGGCAAGTCGACCGTGGCCCGCCTGCTCGCCGCGCGGTACGGCGTGCCCCTCGCGGAGGCCGACGACCTCGTGACCGGCATCAAGGCGGTGACCACCGCTGAGCAGCAGCCGGTCCTGCACTACTGGGACACGCACCCTGAGGCCGCCGGCTGGGAGCCGGAAAAGATCGCGGACCTGCACCTGGCGGTCGCCGAGGCGCTGCGGCCGGCGTTCCGGGCCGTGATCGCCGATCACGTCGAGGGGCCCGCGCCGGTGCTGCTGGAGGGCGACTACCTCGTGCCCGACCTGGTCGGCGGCTTTGGTGGCGCGGTACGCGCGGTGGTCGTGTCCGAGCCGGTCGCCGACCAGGTCGTCGCCAACTACCGGGCGCGCGAGCCGGGCAGCGGCGTGCCGCGCGGCCGGGCGCTGATCAGCGCGCTGGTGGAGCGGCGGCTGGCCGAGCGCGCGGCCGACGCGGGCGTGCCGGTGGTGGCCGCACGGCCGTGGGCGGACGCCGTCGACCGCATCGACCGCGCGCTGCGCGCGGGCAACCAGCTCGACAATCCTATTTAGACAGAACCGGTCAGCCGGGCGACGGCTTGCCGGCAAGCTCGCCCGTGCGGCGCAGCTTCTGCCACTTGAGGTGGCCGCCGGAGAGCGCGGTCGCGGCGGCGTGGAGCAGCACGAGGTACATGAGCTGGCGGTAGACGACCTGCTGGATCGGCAGCGCCCACAGGGGGCGGAGCGGCTCGCGGTCGAGCCGGAACGCCAGTACCGCGGTGACGATCTGGATGGCGAGCACCGCCAGCCACGCGACGAGCGTCTCCACGCGATCGAGGAAGACGAGCCCGTAGACCGCGAACACGTCCAGGACCGGCGCGCACAGCGGCAGCAGCACGGTGAACAGCGCGATGAACGGCAGCCCGCGGCGGCCGAACCGGCCCGACGGCCCGCGCTCGACGATCGCGCGGCGGTGCCGCCACATCGCCTGCATGGTGCCGTAGCTCCACCGGTACCGCTGGCGCCACAGGTCCCGCAGCGTGCTCGGCGCCTCGGTGCTCGCCACCGCGCTCTCCTGGTAGACCACTCGCCAGCCGGCCCGGTGCAACGCCATCGTGAGGTCGGTGTCCTCGGCGAGCGTGGCCCGGCTGAGGCCACCGGCCGGGCGCACGGCGTCCCGCCGGAACGCACCGAGCGCGCCGGGGACCGTGGGCATGCAACCCAGCGCGTCGTAGAGCCGGCGGTCCAGGTTGAAGCCGATCACGTACTCGATGTGCTGCCACCGGCCGATCAGGCCGCGCCTGTTGCCGACCTTGACGTTGCCGGCGACCGCGCCGACCGACGGGTCGGCGAATGGCTTCACCAGCTCGGCGATTGCCTCCGGCGGGACCACCGTGTCGGCGTCCACCATGACCACGATCGGATGCCGTGCCAGCGCGATGCCCGCGTTCAGCGCGGCCGCCTTCCCGCCGGCGGGCACCCGCACCAGCCGTACGCCGGGCAGGCCGAGCCGCTCCACTTCCTCGGCCGTGCCGTCGCTTGACTCGTCGTCGACGACGAGCACCTCGATGTCCGGGTACGTGCTGGCCGCCAGCGACCGCACCGTCGCGCCGATCGTGTCGTGCTCGTTGTAGGCCGGCACGATGACGGTGACCGGCGGCGTGACGGGCGGCCCCCAGGACCACGCGGCGGCCCGCCGTCGACGGGCGTGCCGGACCGCGATGGCGAACATCAGCAGGGTCCGCAGGAGCGTCAAGACCCCGACGACGATCAGCAGTACCCAGAGCACGCGGAGCGCGCCGTCGGCGATCGTGACACCCCACACCAGTGCCGCGCCGCGGACCGCCTGACCCCGGCTGGGCTCCCGGTCGCGGTCGAGCCCCGGCACCGCACCGGCAACACCCTCGGAGACCGTCGTGAACCGGTACCCGCGTTGCTTCAGGCTGGGGATGAGCCGGTCGAGCGCGGCAAGGGTCTGCGCCCGGTCGCCGCCGGCGTCGTGCATGAGCACCACCGCGCCGCGGTCGCCCTCCGGGGTTGAGCTGCGCACGATCGACGCGGCGCCGGGACGGGCCCAGTCGCGGCTGTCGATGTCGTTGAAGACCGGCACGTAGCCCCAGCCGCCGGCCTCGCGCGCCACCGACCACTCCGGGCCGTCGAGCGCGTCCACGCCGCTGGAGTACGGCAGCCGGACCAGCGGTGTCGTGGCGCCGGTGGTGTACGCGATCGCGTCCTGGGTCTGCGCGTACTCGAGCCGCCGCCGCCACGAGGGCAGCTCGGCCAGGTCCGGGTGGGTGAACGTGTGGACGCCGAGCTCGTGCCCCTCGCGCAGCAGCCGCCGGGTCAGGTCGGGATGGCGGGCCACCTGCGCACCGACGACGAAGAACGTGGCGCGCGTGCGGTGCTTGGCGAGCACGTCGAGCACGCGTGGCGTCCACACGGGATCCGGCCCGTCGTCGAAGGTCAGCGCGATCGTCCGGGCCGGCATCCGGTACGACGAGTTCCGCTTGTCGCGGGTGTCCACGACGGCGCCGCCGTCCCGCACCGGCGCCGGTACCGCCCCGCCGCCCGCGCCCGCGTGCTCGGCGTCGGGTGCGAAGCGGGAGTTCGTGTACGCGCCGATCGCGAGCAGGTTGGCCAGGATGAACGTGACGGCGAGCGGCACGACCCACCGGGTGCGGCGGCGGGGCGGGAGCGGTACCTCGCCAGTGCCGCCAACGCGCCGCCGTCCATGCCAGACACCCATCAGGGCACCTCCGCGCCGAGGACCGAGGCCTGGCTCAGCCACAGCAGCGCGAGCAGGGCGAGGGCGATCAGGACAAGGCTGTACGCGACCCGGCGCAGCACGCGGGCCCGCCGCCCGGAGTGGTCGACGAATATCGGGGCGGTGGCATCGGGCGGAGGCACCGGCCGGGTCGACGTGTCGATCGGCTCGGCGACGCCTCGCGCCGCAGGTCGTCGGGTCACTTGTGGGTTGGCTCGGGCCACGGTTCGGCGGACCGCCGCCCTGCCGACGGTCCGCCCGTGCCGGCGTGCCGGCTCAGACATGAGAAATCTCCTGGGGAGTAACGCGAGGGGGTGTGGGAACGCTGATGCAGGTGTCGGCTGGGGTGGGATCGCCTGAATCGAACTCGGTGCCCCAGGTAACCGAGGTCCTCGCCCCAGCCGACCTTTTGTCAGAGCGGCGGGGCGACGTCCCGGCGTTCCTCGACCCGCCGGTACTCAACCGGCTCCTCGGCGACCACGGTCCGGCGGCGGTTGCCCCAGATCATCATCGTCACGACAAGGCCGAGCACGCCGGCGCCCATCAGGATCCAGCCGACGACGTCGATGTCGAGTCCGCCGACGGTGGCGTCGACCGCGAAGGTGAGAATCGCGCCGACCGCGATGAGAAAGACGCAGGCTCCGATACCCATGAGGGGCCTCCTTGGTTGGGGGAACAACCTCGCAGTACCCAACCGGCCGAACTGTGAACCCGCGCCGTGGCTCAGCGCAGCGAGCTGATGATCGGTTGGAGGACGTCCAGCGCCACGAAGCCGGCCCGGCTGAGCTTGCCGTCCTCGCGCAGCTCACCGAGGCGATTCTCCAGCTCACGCAGCCTCTCGGCGGCCCGATCGGTCCGGCCGTCACGGACGGCGACGCTGATCGTGGCGAGTGTGCGCAGGATCTCCCGCCCGGCGCGGCGGTCCAGGTCACCGCTCTCGACAAGCTGTTGCGCCGTCACGGCGACCGCGGCGAGCCGGTCGATGGGGTTGACCGGCCTGCGGCGCGGGGTCGGCGAGGCCGAGGGCGTGGGCGGTGCGACCGTCGTGACCACGGGCGCGGGCTCGTCGACAGTGGGCGTCGCCGGCACGTCGGAAGGGGCCGCGGCGGCGAACGCGACATCCGCCGGCCGGCCCCCGTCCCGGCCGGCGATCACCATGAGTACCGCCGCCGCGGTCAACAGGATCAGCCCACCGGACACGACGGTGATCCACCACTGTCGCAGCCAGGCCCGTGCCCCCGGCCAGTCCGGCAACCAGTCAGGCAGCGAGTACGGCCTTCGATGCCGCCCCGCCTGCCCTTCGTCCGCCACGTGTGCCTCCCCGGCTGTTCCTCCGCAGGGGGAAGCGACCGGCGTGCCGCCGGCGTTACACGCCCCGGCCGGATGGGAAGTGCGGCCAGGGGCGCAGGTCGTCGTCAGAACGCGTCGCCGGCCTCGACGTGCGAGTCGATGATGGCCATCACCACGGCGCCGCCGGTGTCCGCGTCGCCGATCTGCGTCATCGCGCCGCCGGTGCCACCGATGACCACGTTGGAGTCGTCGTACGTGACGACGTTGCGGTTGCCACTCGACCGGATGCCCAGGTCGTCGTAGCCGTCGCCGCCGATGACGAGCGGGTTGCGGCCACTGGCCGTGGTGCCGCCGTCATCGTCGGTCACCGCGCCGGAGCCGGTCGGGCTGCCTCCCGTCGCTGCGAGCGTCCCGGCCGCGAGGTCCGCCTCTTCCTCCGGCTCCTCGGGCTCCTCCGGCTCCTGCCCGGGTGGGGCGTCGGCCGAGTCGCCGGAGCGTACGACCGAGCGGACCACGAAGAGGGCGTTCAGCCCGCTCGAGTCGGTGTCGCCGGTGTTTCCCATGATCTCGCCGTTGCGGTTGACGTAGACGTTCGAGTCGTCGTACGTGACGATCTGGTCGTTGCCGGCAACGTTGACCGAGTGGTTCTCGTAGCCGGCGATGGCCACCGCCCGGTCGCCGAGGTGCGGCGCGAACTCGTTCACCACCTCGCCGTCCGCGTCCCGGACCGCCCCCGTGGCGTGGTCTGGATCCGCGGCGAGGGTGACCGTGCTCTGTCCGGTCTGGAGAGTCGAGCCCTCGGAGTCGATCGTCACCGCGCCGCTCGACTGGACGTCGCCGGTGTTGGCGGTGAGCTCGCCGTCGTCGCCGACGTAGACGATGGCCCCGTCGTGGGCGAGCACCGTCAGGTCGTGGTCGACGTTCTGCCGGGCAGGCGCCGCGCCGGTCGCCGGGGCGGCCTTGACCGGCACTTCTCGGGTGGTTTCGCCGTCCGGCGCCGCGCCGGCCCTGACCGGCACTTCTCGGATGGTTTCGCCGTCCGGGGTCACGATCGTGAGCCGCAAGGTTTGTGGCTGAGGCGCCGCCGGCTGCTCCGCTGCCGCCACCACCGGCTCGCCGCGATGGTCCGACGACCACCACAGCAACCAGCCGACAAGGCCCGCGCCGAGCACGAAGAGCCAGGCGAGGGCCTGTTTGGACACGTACATGGAAACCTCCTTCCGCCGACGTGAGTCGGCACAGCAACGCCGATGGCGGAAGGGCGTAATGACGGTTCGGTCCGGAAATTACCGATGCGCGATTGATTCCGGGCGGTCTGGGCCGGTTGTCATTCCTTCGGGGGATAAGGCGTCCCGGAGCGCGGCCCGCGAGCCGATGCCCAGTTTGGGAAAGACCCGGTAGAGGTGGGCGCCGACGGTGCGGTGCGACAGGTGCAGCCGCTGCCCGATCTCCTTGTTCGTCAGGCCGGTCGCCGCGAGCAGCGCGATCTCCCGCTCCTGCGGCGTCAGCACGGCGGGACCGGCCGCGGTCGCCACGCCGGCCGCGCGCAGCTCCGCGTCGGCACGCGCCGTCCACGGCACGGCGCCCAACTGCGCGAACGCGTGCTTCGCCGCGACAAGGTGCTCGCGCGCCGCGGCGGTGGCGTGGTGGCGGCGCAGCCACTCGCCGTACGCGAGGCGCACCCGGGCGAGGTCGAACGGCCACCGCTCGGCACCCGGCACCGCGAGCGCCGCCGCGAAGCGGTCGCCCGACGGGTCGACGGTCGCCACCGCCGCGGCGGCCACCACCGCGAGCCGTGGGGAGAGCGGCGCGACCCGGCCCAGCGCGGTGGCGTGGGCCGCTGCCTCGGCGTGCCGGCCGGTGCGCACCGCGGCCTCCACGAGGTCGATGCCGGACCAGAGCGCGAGCGGCGCGTTGGCGGCCAGCACACCGGGTGGGCTCACCTGGATCGTGTGCCGGTACGCCTCCTCGGCATCGCCCCGGCTCAGCGCCGCGACGGCCAGCACGTGGTGCGCGGCTCGGGTCACGGAGCGCGCGCCCTGGGTGGCGGCCCAGCCGAGCATCCGGCCGGCGAGATCGTTGGCCGTGGTTTCGTCGCCCTGCGCGGCCGCGACAAGCGCCGTACCGAACCGCAGCGGCCACCGCAGCATCCGGTAGCCGTGCGGCGCGCAGAGCGCCTGCCCTTCGGCGGCAAGCCGGGTCGCCTCCGCCCAGCGTCCCGTGCGCACGCCGTCCAGGCAGAGGTTGACGAGTGCGCGGACCACGGCGATGACCGCACCGCCGCGCTGCCCGTCGCGTACCACCCGGCGGTGGGCCTCCCGGCACGCGGCCATCCGGTCGGCGAAGAGGGCGGCCCGGCCCACCGCCACGATGCGGGCCGGGTCGACCTCGTCGTGCAGCCGCCCGGTGAGATCGTCGAGAAGGGCGAGGTCGGCCGGTGTCGCGCGAGCTGGGTCGGCGACGAGCGACGCGCCCAGCGCCAGCAGCGTCGGCGGCCCCGGGCGCAGCCGGGCCACCGCGGCGTGAAACGGCGCCCACAGCTCGTCCCGACCGCCGAACGCGCAGACGGTCAACAGCGTCTGCAGCGCGTCGACGTGCGCCGGGTCGCGGTCGTCGAGCGCGGCGACGAGGAGGCGGTGGGCGGTGTCGACGTCGCCGTCGTCGTTGAGCACGAGGTGCGCGGAGGCCACGGCCGCGGGCACCGAGCCGCGGCGGCCGGGATCGGCGTGCCGGGCGTCGCCGAGCAGCCGGGACACGCCGCGCAGGTCCACGTCCGCCCGTACCGACGCCGCCTCGGCGAGCCGCCGGCTCCGGTCGGCGCCGCGGGGGCTGAGGTCGGCCGCCCGGACCATCGCCGCGTACGCGCCGGCCGCGTCGCCCCGCCGGCGATGGGTGTGCGCTGCCCGCATCAGCAGCCCGGCCACCCGCTCGTCCGGGCCGAGCGTCGCCCGGGCCAGGTGCCAGGCGCGGCGTTCCGGCCGGTCGGCGCCCTCGGCGAGAAGGCTGTGTGCGGCCCGCCGCTCCCCGGGCGGGGCGAGGGCGACGACCGCGCAGCGCGCGAGCGGGTCGTGGAAACGTATCCGGCAGGCGTCGACGGTGACGAGGTCGGCGCGTTCGGCCGGCAGCAGGTCGGCGAGGTCACCGGCCGAGGCCAGCGCGTCCGAGCCGCCGCGCCCGTCGAGTGCCACGAGCAGCAGCAGCCGGCGGGTCGGTGCGGGCAGTGCGGCGAGGCGGGCGCCGTACAGCGCGGCCAGGCGCGGTCCGAGCGGCAGCGGGTCGGGCAGTTCGCGCGTGCCGCTTCGCTGGGCCGAGGTCAGCGCGGCCGGCAGCTCGTGCAGTGCAAGCGGGCTGCCCCGCGCGGTGGCGAGCACGCGCCTGCGCACCCGTCCCGCGAGGTCCGGGAAATGCGTCGTGAGCAGCGCCGATGCCGCCTCCTCGCCGAGCGGCCGGACGGCGAGCGTGCCGATGCCGGTCGCGTCGTCGCCGGCGTCGGTCGCGGCGAGCAGGGCCGCGCCGCTGCCGTCGAGGCGGCGGGCCAGAAAGCCGACGACGGCGGCGCTGGCCGGATCGATGCGGTGCAGGTCGTCGACGAGCAGCAGTACCGGCGCCGCGCGCGTGAGCAGCGTCAGCGCCGCCGTGGCGACGACAAGCCGGTCGGGGGGCGGGCCGGCGTCCAGCCCCAGCGCCGAGCGCAGCGCGTCGCGGTGAGCCGCTCCGAGGTCGTCGACGTGTGCGCGCAGCGGCCACAGCAGCTGGTTGAGCCCGGCGTACGCCAGGTCGGCCTCGACGGTGCTGCCGGCGCCGCGGAGCACCCGGATCGCGGACGCGGCCGCCCGCTCGGCCGCCGCTTCGAGCAGTGCCGATCGTCCGCTGCCGGCCCTGCCGGTCAGTAGGAGCGCGCCGCCATCCAGCACGGTCGCGATGGCCTCGAGCTCGTCATCGCGCCCCGTCAATGCGGCACCCACCTGGGTCCCCCGTACCACCGACTGCCAATTTAAGTCACGGCGGAGGTCATCTGACCGAAGTCCGCAGAAGCGCTCACGATCGACACTCGGGCGATGGACCTGGAGATCTCCGTCGCCGTCACAGCCGACACCCGCGCGGAAGCCCGCGGGCCGGGGAGCGCGCCCGCCGCGCTCACCGTCAACGGCGCGACCTACCTGATCGGAGTCGAGCCGCGGGTCAGCCTGCTGGACACGCTCCGCGAACACCTCGACCTCACCGGTACCAAGAAGGGCTGCGACCAGGGCACCTGCGGCGCCTGCACGGTGTGGGTGGACGGCCGGCGGGTGCTGTCCTGCCTCACCCTCGCCCTGGCCTGCGAGGGGCACGACGTCACCACGATCGAGGGCCTCGCCGATGGCGAGGAGCTGCATCCGATGCAGAAGGCGTTCATCAAGCACGACGCCTTCCAGTGCGGGTACTGCACGCCCGGACAGATCATGTCGGCCGTAGCGCTCGTCGCCGAGGGGAACGCCGGCACCGATGCCGACATCGCCGAGTACATGAGCGGCAACATCTGCCGGTGCGCCGCGTACCCGAACATCCGGGCGGCGATCAGGGAGGTCCGGGATGCGACCGCTTAGCTACGCCCGACCCCACGACGCCGCGACGGCGGTCGCCCTGGTCGAGCGGAACCCGACCGCCGCGTTCCTCGCCGGCGGCACCACCGAGGTCGACCTCCTCCGCATCGGGGTACACCGGCACGACCTGCTCGTGGACATCAACGAGCTGCCGTACCGCGAGGTGGAGGAGCTGCCCGGCGGCGGCCTGCGGCTGGGCGCGCTGTCCCGGATGAGCGACGTCGCCCGCGACGAGCGCGTGATGGCCCGCTACCCGGCCGTGTCGCAGGCGCTGCTGCTCGGCGCGTCGGAGCAGCTGCGGAACATGGCGTCGATCGGCGGCAACCTGTGCCAGCGGGTGCGGTGCGGCTACTTCCGGGACGGGATCTCGGCGTGCAACAAGCGGGACCCGGGGACCGGTTGCGCCGCGCTGGAGGGCGTCAACCGGGGACACGCGGTGCTCGGCACCAGCGAGCACTGCATCGCGACGCACCCGTCCGACCTGGCCGTGGCGCTCGTCGCGTTCGACGCGGTCGTACACGTGATCGGGCCGGGCGGCTCGCGGGCGATCGCGGTCGACGACTTCTACCTGCTGCCGAATGACACGCCGCAGCGCGAGCACCCGCTGCGCCAGGGCGAGCTGATCGTGGCCGTCGACCTGCCCGGGGCGGTGATCGGCGCGCGATCCACCTACGTCAAGATCCGCGACCGCCAGTCGTACGAGTTTGCGCTGGTCTCGGTCGCGGCGGCCCTCACGGTATCGGAGGGAGTCGTGCGGGAGGTACGGCTGGCGCTCGGTGGCGTCGGCACCAAGCCGTGGCGGGCCAGGATCGCCGAGGCCGAGCTGACGGGTGCGCCCGCGACGCCGGAGTCGTACGAGCGCGCGGCCGCCGCCGAGCTGAGCGCGGCGCAGGTGCGCCGGTACAACGCGTTCAAGGTGCCGCTCGCCCGGCGCACGATCGCGCGCGTGCTGGCGGGTGCGGCATGAGTACCTCGGTGGGGCAGCCCGTCGACCGCGTGGACGGGCCCGCGAAGGTGACCGGCGCGGCGCGGTACACGGCCGAGATCGTGCTGCCCGACCTCGCGTACGCGGCCATCGTCGGCGCGACAGTCCCCAGTGGACGGGTCACGGCGATCGACGCCGTCCCGGCCCTCGCGGCCGGCGGGGTGCTCACCGTGCTGACCCACGAAAACCTGCCGAAGATCGCCGAGCCGCCCCACCTGCTGCCGTCGCTGGTCGGAGCGGCCGCGCCCGGCGAGAGCTTCTTCCCGATGCAGGACGACGAGGTGCACTACGCCGGCCAGCCGGTCGCGATCGTCGTCGCGGACAGCCATGAGCGGGCGCAGTTCGCGGCGTCGCTGGTCCGCGTGACGTACGAGCGCACGCCCTCGATCACCACCCTCGACGAGGGTCGCGACGCCGTGTACGAGCCGCAGACGCTCTTCGGCGGCCTCATGCCGGCCCGCATGGGGCACGGCGACGTGGACGCCGGGCTGGCGGACGCCGACATTCGCGTGGACGTCTCGTACCGCTTCGCCGCCAACCACCACAACGCCATGGAGACCTCCGCGACCACCGCCGCCTGGGACGGTGACCGGCTCACGCTCTACGACTCCACGATGGGCATCCGGGCCACCCAGCTCACCGTCGCGCACCTGCTCGGCATGCACGTGTCGGACATCCGCGTGATCACGCACTTCGTCGGGGGCGGTTTCGGGGGCAAGGCGATGACCTGGCCGCACGTGACGCTGGCGGCGATGGCGGCACGGCAGGTCGGGCGCCCGGTGCGGCTGATGCTGACCCGCCCGCAGGCGTTCACGTCGACGGGCCACCGCGAGGAGCAGGAGCAGGCGATCTCGCTGGGTGCCAAGCGGGACGGCACGCTGACCGCGCTGCGCCACCAGAAGCTGTCGCTCACCTCGCCCTTCGACGACTGGGCCGAGCCGGCGACCGGTACCACCATCCAGGTGTACGCGGTGCCGAACGCGGAAGGCGTGCACCGCATGGTCAAGGGCAACACGATGACGCCGACGTTCACCCGCGGGCCGGGCGAGACCGTGGGCATGTTCGTGCTGGAGACCGCGATGGACCAGCTCGCGTACGAGCTGGGCGTCGACCCGGTCGAGCTGCGCCTGCGCAGCCACGCCGACACCGACCCGCGCGGCAACCCGTGGTCCAGCGACGGCCTCGCGGAGTGCCTGCGGGTGGGCGCGGAGTCGTTCGGCTGGGCGGGACGTGACCCGAGGCCCCGGATGCGCCGGGACGGCGACTGGCTGATCGGCACCGGGATGGCGGCCGCGGCGTACCCGGTCGCGTTCTTCATGCCGACCCAGCGCGCCCGCGCCCGCATCTACGCCGGCGGTGACGCGGTCGTGCAGACCGGCACCCAGGAGTTCGGCACCGGCGTCACCACCGTGATGACGCAGGTCGCGGCGGACGGCCTCGGCCTGCCGATGGACGCGGTCCGCTTCGAGGCCGGCGACACCGACCTGCCCAACACCTCGGCGGCGGTCGGCTCCTCCGGCGCGATGATGGTCAGCGCCGCCGTGCACAACGCGGCCACCGCCCTGCGCGACCAGCTCATCGCGATGGCGGTGACGGACAGCGACTCGCCGTTGCACGGCGCGGATCCGTCCGATGTGGAGGTACAGGAAGGTCGGATGCGGCTGCGCTCGCGGCCGGAGGTGGGCGAGACCTACGGCGACGTCATGGGCCGCCACCACCTGGAGGACGCGGAGGCGCTGGGCAGCTGGACCCCGCCGCCGCCGGACACGCCACACGGCCTGCTGACCTTCGGCGCCCAGTTCGCCCAGGTCGCCGTCGACCCCGAGCTCGGCCTGGTACGCGTGCGGCGGCTCGGCGGCGCGTTCGCACCCGGGCGGGTGCTGAACCCCAAGACCGCGCGCAGCCAGCTCATGGGCGGGATGCTGTGGGGGATGGGGCAGGCCCTGCTGGAGGGCAACCGGATGGACCCCCGCCAGGGCCGGTGGAGCGCCACGAGCCTCGGTGACTACCTGGTGCCCGTCAACGCCGACGCCCCCGACGTCACCATCCACCTCGTCGAGGTGCACGACGAGGTGGTTGGCCCGCTCGGTGCCAAGGGCGTCGGCGAGATCGGCCAGGTGGGGGTCGCCGCGGCCATCGCCAACGCGGTCTACCACGCGACCGGCCGGCGGATCCGCGAGCTGCCGATGACCGCCGAACTCGTCATGGACCCGCCGTAGGTGGCGGTGTCGCTGCCGGATCGACCCGCGGTCACCACGCCGGCCGCGGGTTCCGCACGCCAGCCGTACGTCGGTCTCAAGGGCCTGCTGCTCGTCGTGCCGGTCGCCGCCCTGCTCGCCTACGGTGCGGGCGGCCCGGAGTCCTCGCTGCGGATCCTCGGGCCGCTGGTCACGTTCGCGCTTCCGGCGGTCGCGATGGTCGCGTTCTGGTGGGAGGACTGGCCGGGGTCGAGCCTGCGGCCCGGCTGGTCCGGCCTGGTGGACACGATCTTCGTGGCCGCCCTCGCGGTGGTGCTCGCCGCCGTGGGCCTGCTCGTGGTGGAGGGCTGGGACCCGGGCGGTGTCTTCGCCGGCCGGGCCTTCCCTGAGACGATGCCGCTGGGCGCCGCCGGGTTTGTGGCGATGCTGCAGCTCACGCTCGTGACCGAGGGCTGGCCGCTGCGCCGGTACAACCGTTTCGCCGCCGGCCTCGCCGCGCTCGCCCTGTCCTGGGCCGTCGCACTCGCCGTCTACGCCACCGGCGTGCACCGCCGCCCCTGGTTCGGCGCGTTTCTCATCCTGGTCGGCGTGTGGCAGGTCTGGTGGTTTGTGGTGTGGCGCGGCTGGCCGCTGACCGGTATCCACGCCAAGGCGGTACGGCTCGTGGCCGGCAACGCGGTCGTCCTCTGTGGAGCCGCGCTGACCTGGCTGCTGGTCGGCGAGGTCGGCGGCGTCGAGCCAGGCGTCGTCGGTGCCGTCGGCGGCTCGTTCGTCGCGGCCGGCCTGGTGGTCGCGATGCTCTTCGAGGGCTGGCTGACCTCGTACCCGGCGGCGCTGGCCATGACCGCCGCCGTGACGGTCGCCATCTACGCGCTGGTCACGCTCGCCGCGGGCGTGGCCACCTGGACCAGGGCCGAACCGGAGGCGTGGGTCGCGCACGCCACCCTCAACGCGATCGGCGTATCCGTGATCCTGCACGTGGCGATCGGCCGCCGCTTTCCCTTCGGCGACACGGCGTAGCCTCGGTCACCGGAAGGTAGACCACCGGGGACATCCGTCGATATGTTCTTGAGGCTCCATCACGAGTGGACACCTCCTGGGGGACCGCCATGCCTCAAGCTCGCCATCTGCTGCTCGCCAGCGCCGCCGTCACCGGCGGGCTGGTGCTCGCCGCACCCGCCACAGTCGCCGCCGCACCGGCCGACCCGCCGCCCACGATCGTCGTCGAAAACGGCATGACCCAGCCGGTCTTCTCCTTCGCCGACGCGATCGAGGAGCGGGTCTACGTCGAGACGCCGCTGGACACCAACCACGACGGCCGGCGTGACCGCGTCGCGATCGACATCTCCCGGCCGCGGGAGACCGCCACGGCCGGGTTCAAGGTGCCGGTGATCTTCGAGCACAGCCCGTACCGCAAGAACGTCTGGGGCGACGTGCCCTACCACAGCGTGCTGGTGGACGAGCTGCCGCAGAACGGGCTCGGTGACCGCGCCGCCGCGGCCCGCGCGGACGCGGCCGGCATCGCGCGCGCCGAGGCCAAGGGCAACCTGCCCGGCTCGCTGGACGACTACTACGTGCCCCGCGGCTACGCCGTCGTGCTCGGCCAGAGCGTCGGCACCGCCGACTCCGACGGATGCTCCACCAGCGGCGACGCGGCCGAGACGCTCGGCACCAAGGCGGTCATCGACTGGCTCAACGGCCGCGCCAGGGGCTGGGACGCCGGCGGCGCGCCGGTCACCGCCGACTGGACCACCGGCGATGTCGGCATGACCGGCGGCTCGTACAACGGCACGCTGCCCAACCAGGTCGCCACCACCGGCGTCGAAGGTCTCAAGACGATCATCCCGGTCGCGGCGATCAGCAGCTGGTACGACTACTACCGCGCCAACGGCCTGGTCGTCGCGCCCGGCACGTTCCAGGGTGAGGACCTCGACGTGCTGGCCAAGTTCACGGCCGGGCAGGCGCGCTCCGAGGGCGACTGCGCCGACGAGATGGCCGCGATCACCGCGGCGCAGGACCGGGTGACCGGCGACTACTCGCGGTACTGGGCGGAGCGTGACTACCTCGACGCCCGCAGGGTCAAGGCGAGCGTGTTCGTGGTCCACGGCCTCAACGACTGGAACGTCAAGACCGAGCACTTCGCCGGCTGGTGGGACGAGCTCGCCAAGCGGCACGTGCCCCGCAAGATCTGGCTGCACCAGGGCGGGCACAGCGGCCCGAGCAGCGCGCCCGTCACGCTGCCCAACGGTAAGACCTGGACGTACAAGCAGACCGAAAACCGCTGGTTCGACTACTGGCTCTGGGGTGTGCGCAACGGCGTCACGAGCGAGCCGACCGCCGTGGTGCAGCGGGAAAACGCGGCCTACACGACGTATCGCAACTGGCCCGACCCCGCCGCGCGCGACGTGGCGGTGCGGCTCGCGGCGCCCAGCTCGCTGACGACCGGCCGGACGTGGGGCCGCACCGAGCAGTCCTTTGTGGATGAGGGCCGCACGATCCACCCCGACGCCCTGATCGCCAACCCCGAGGTGGCCAGCCCCAACCGCCTCGCGTACACGTCGCCGGCGCTCACCCGCGACGTGCGGCTCTCCGGTCGCCCCGAGATGCGGCTGCGGATGGCGATCGACAACAAGCCGGACGCCAACCTCACCGTGTATCTGGTCGACTACGGCCCGGCCGGCTCCACCACCGCACCCTTCGTGGTCACCCGCGGCTGGATGGACCCGCAAAACCGCAAGTCCGCCGCCCGTACCGAGCCGGTCCGCACCGGCAAGCTGTACGACTACCGCTGGACGCTGCAGCCCAAGGACTACGTCTTCCCTGCCGGACACCGGATCGGCGTGGTGATCTTCTCCACCGACCAGGAGTACACCCTGCTCCCGCTCGGCGGCACCCGCCTGCGGGTAGCGACAAGCGGAAGCGAGCTGCACATCCCGGTCGTCGGCGGCCGGGCAGCGCTCGGCTTCTGACCGGGCGTACGCGGGCGCGGTCCTTCGCGAGGGCCGCGCCCGCCGCCTACCGCCAGGTGTAGCCGGCGATGACGGCGTGCGGGTTCTCAGGGTTCGGCAGGGATCGCACCACCACGCCGGCGTAGCGGGCGTTGCCGGTGCGGACGCAGAGCTGGCTTCCCCGTGCCAGGTCGGCGAAGCCGATCCGGCCGCGCCAGCCCGATGCCGCCGCGCACTTCTGGTGGGACAGGCCGCTGCCCGCGTCCACGACCGCGAGCTCGCCGTTGTCGGTGTAGAGGCTGCTTGCGTCGCGCCTCAGGTCGGTGCGGGAGTCCCGGACCCGCCACTCCTCCATTTACAGTCCGGAGGCGTAGAACCCGTCGTCGACAGCGGCGAGGAAGATCCCGCCGTTGCAGGAGTACACCGTGGGGTCGCTCGCCGGGCACTCGACGGTCGCCACCTCGCTCGGGCCCGGCTCCTTGCTGGGTCTGCCCGGCGCCAGGTCCGCCCGACCTGGTCGGGGTCGGCGTCGGCCGCGGTTCGTCACGCCCGTTCGTGTTCGTCGTACCGCCCGAGTCGGTCGGCGCCGGGCGGCTGCCGGCACCTACGCGAAGTGGGCACCGTGCGCTCGCACGGTGCCCACTTTCAAAAGGTCGGTGTCAGCGGACCTCGAACCGGTCCAGCTCCATGACCTTGACCCACGCGGCGACGAAGTCGCTGACGAACTTCTCCTGCGCGTCGTCGCTGCCGTAGACCTCGGCCAGCGCGCGGAGGATCGAGTTCGAGCCGAAGACGAGGTCGACCCGGGTGGCGGTCCACTTCACCTCGCCGGTCGCGGTGTCCCGGCCCTCGAAGTTTTCCTCCGCCTCCGAGGTCGGGGTCCACGTGGTGCCGAAGTCGAGCAGGTTGACGAAGAAGTCGTTGGTCAGGACCTCCGGCCGCTGCGTGAACACGCCGTCCTGCGACTGCTGGTAGTTCGCGTTCAGCACGCGGAGGCCACCCACCAGGACGGTCATCTCGGGAGCGCTCAGCGTCAGCAGCTGCGCCCGGTCGACGAGCAGCTGCTCGGTCGGGCGCGTGTGCCCCTTGGCGAGGTAGTTGCGGAAGCCGTCGGCGGTCGGCTCCAGCACCGCGAAGGACTCCGCGTCGGTCTGCTCCTCCGTCGCGTCGGTGCGACCCGGCGTGAAGGGGACCTCGATGTTGTGGCCGGCGGCCTTCGCGGCCAGCTCGACACCGACGCCACCGGCGAGCACGATCAGGTCGGCGAGCGATACCTTCTTGCTCCCGCCCTGGGCGTTGAACTGCTGCTGGATGCCCTCGAGGACACCGAGTACCCGCCGCAGCTGGGCCGGGTCGTTCGCCTCCCACGCGTTCTGCGGGGCGAGGCGGATGCGGGCGCCATTGGCCCCGCCGCGCTTGTCGGTGCCACGGAACGTCGAGGCCGACGCCCAGGCGGTGGAGACGAGCTCGGAGACGGACAGGCCGGAGGCGATGATCGCGTCCTTGAGCGCGGCGACGTCCTCCGCGCCGACCAGCTCGTGGTCGACCGCGGGCACCGGGTCCTGCCAGATCTGCGGCTCGGCCGGCACCTGCGAGCCGAGGTACCGCGCGATCGGGCCCATGTCGCGGTGCGTGAGCTTGAACCACGCCTTTGCGAACGCGTCGGCGAACTCCTGCGGGTTTTCGTAGAACCGGCGGGCGATCGGCTCGTAGATCGGGTCCACGCGCAGCGCGAGGTCGGTCGTGAGCATCATCGGCGCGTGGCGCTTGGCCGGGTCGTGGGCGTCCGGCACGAGCCCCTTGGCGGCGGGGTCGGTCGGCTCCCACTGCGTCGCGCCGGCCGGGCTGGTCGTCTGCTGCCACTCGAAGCTGAACAGCGTCTCGAAGAAGCTGTTGTCCCAGGCCGTCGGCGTGGGCGTCCAGGCACCCTCGAGGCCGCTGGTGATGGTGTCGCCACCCTTGCCGGAGCCGTGCGCGTTCTTCCAGCCGAGGCCCATCTCCTGGATGGGGCGGCCTCCGGCTCCGGGCCGACGTTGCGGTCGGGGTTGGCAGCGCCGTGTGCCTTTCCGAACGTGTGCCCGCCGGCGATGAGCGCGACGGTCTCCTCGTCGTTCATCGCCATCCGGCCGAAGGTCTCGCGGATGTCGCGGGCAGCGGCGAGCGCGTCCGGGTTGCCGTTCGGGCCCTCCGGGTTGACGTAGATGAGGCCCATCTGCACCGCGCCGTACGGCTTGGCGAGGTCACGGTCGCCGCTGTAACGCTGGTCGCCCAGCCAGGTGTCCTCCGTGCCCCAGTTGATCTCCTCGGGCGCCCAGACGTCCTTGCGCCCGCCGGCGAAACCGAAGGTCTTGAAGCCCATCGACTCCAGCGCGACGTTGCCGGCGAGGACCATCAGGTCGGCCCACGAGATCTTCTTGCCGTACTTCTTCTTGACCGGCCACAGCAGCCGGCGCGCCTTGTCCAGGCTCGCGTTGTCCGGCCAGCTGTTCAGCGGGGCGAAGCGCTGGTCACCGGATCCCGCGCCGCCGCGGCCGTCGCTGATGCGGTACGTCCCCGCGCTGTGCCAGGCCATCCGGATGAACAGCGGCCCGTAGTGCCCGTAGTCGGCCGGCCACCAGTCCTGCGACGTGGTCATCACCGTGTGGACGTCCGCCTTGAGCGCGTCGAGGTCGAGGCTCTTGAACTCCTCGGCGTAGTCGAACGTGCCATCCATCGGGTCACCCGCGGGCGGGTTCTGGTGCAGGACGCTCACGTCGAGCTGGTTCGGCCACCAGTCCCGGTTGGACCGGGCCACCGGCGGACGAAGAGGAGCCTCGCTTGAGATGAGGCCGTTGTTCTCACTTCCCACGTTTGCTCTCCTTGCGTGCGGACAACGCGTCGATCAGCTAGCTGGCGCCGCCCGATTCTGGATCACTTTTCTGGAGTCAGTCAAGAATAAAGGGCGGCAGTTGAACACCTTGTCCGACCGGGCCAGCTCAGGCGGGCGTGACGCTGGTCACAGCCCTCATCCACGGCCGCGCCGGATCCGTGATCTCTCTTCGATATCTCGCTGCATGGAGACGGTCACTGAAAGTCGTTGTGGTGTAACGGATTCTTTGTGCGTCTGGCTGGCCCGACAGTTGGGTAAGCTGGCCGCCGGCCACCCACTGCACGGATGGAAGGGACGGAATGACGGCATCTGTCCGACGGTGGTGCACGCTCGCCCTCGCGGCGGTCGCTGCCGCGACCCTGTTCCTTGCCGCGCCGACGGGTGCGATGGCCAAGCCGGGCGACCCGGCCGTGCCGGACGAGAGCGGCCCCGCGCTGCTCGGCGACGTGCTCACCGTGACCGGCAAGAGGCACGCCCAGGCCAAGGCCGCGCTCAACAAGTCGCGCGCCAAGCAGCTCCAGCTCAACCTCGAGCTGCGCAAGGCGAAAGACCGGCTGAACGAGCTGGCGCCGCAGATCGGTGAGATGGCCGCGACCTCGTACCGCACGGGCAAGCTCACGGCGGTGTCCGCGCTTCTGGAGACGGCGTCGCGCGACCAGTTCGTGTCGCGGGCCGCGATGCTGACCGAGCTCAACATGGTCAACGACCGCAAGCTCGCCGAGCTCAACGCCGCGCGCAAGCAGGCCGAGGACGCCAAGAAGGCGCTGGACGCCGAGGTCGCGGAGGAGCAGCGGCAGCTGGCGGTCATCGCAAGGCAGAAGACCGAGGCGGAAAAGGCGCTTGCCCTGGTCGGCGGCACCAAGCTGACCGGCGGGTTCGTCTCGGCCACGTCACCGGTGGCGAAGGCGGCGCCGCGAGCGTCGGACGGTTCCTGGCCGGACGAGTCGTGCAGCGTCAACGACCCGACCACGTCGGGGTGCATCACGCCTCGGACGTTCAATGCGTACACAGAGGTACGCAAGGCTGGTTTCCGCCGCTTTGTCGGGTGTCACCGGTCCGGCGGGCCTTTCGAGCATCCCAAGGGCCGCGCGTGTGACTGGTCACTGCAGAACAGCGGCTTCTCCAACGCGTCCAACGACGACATGCGGCTGTACGGCAATAACCTGACCGCGTTCCTGGTGCGAAACGCCGACCGGCTCGGGATCCTCTACGTCATCTGGTACCGGCAGATCTGGTTCCCCGCCACCGGCTGGAAGTCGTACAACGGGCCACAGGACCACAAGGACCACGTGCACATGTCGATCATTTGACCCTCTGACCGGATCGCGGGCCTGAGCTTGGCTGATTCCCAGCGAACGCTCAGGTTCCGCCCATATCCTGTCCGCGAGGGGAGTACCTCGCCAAGATCGTTCCGGTCAGTACGGGCCAGTCACACCGCCCTCGGGACGAGCACCCATCGCGCTGACGGTGGGTGAGGGAGACCTCGGACCTTGTTTGTGTGTCCGAGGAGGGATTGGCGAGTGTTGGAGTCCATCGGGTCGCCGCTGCTCTGGGCGGCAACCATCGCGGTCCTGCTCGTGTTGCTCGCGCTCGACTTCGCGGTGACGCGGCGGCCGCACGACGTGCCCATGCGGGAGGCCGTCGGCTGGACGGTGTTCTACCTCGCGCTTCCCGCCGTCTTCGGCGTCTTCGTCTGGTGGGCGTATGGCGGCACACCGGCGGTCGAGTTCTTCACCGGGTACGTGGTGGAGAAGTCCCTGTCGGTGGACAACCTCTTCGTGTTCATGCTGCTGCTCGCGTCATTCGCGGTGCCGACAGCGCTGGCGCAGCGCGTCCTGCTGTACGGGATCGTCGGCGCCCTGGTGCTGCGTGGCATCTTCATCGCCGCCGGCGCCGCGGTGATCGCCAGCGGCGCGTGGGCCTTCCTGCTCTTCGGCGCCGTCCTGCTGGTCACCGCGGTCAAGGTGATCCGCGACGCGCTGCGCGGCGCCGACCACCAGGTCGACATCGGCCGCATGCGGTCGGTGCGCCTGCTGCGCCGGCTGATGCCGGTCACCCAGGAGTACCACGGCTCGCGGCTGACCGTCCGCATCGACGGCCGTCGCACCCTGACGCCGATGGCGCTGGTCGTCGCCGCGGTGTTCATGACCGACGTGGTCTTCGCGGTCGACTCCGTTCCCGCCGTCTACGGGGTGACCGAAGACCCGTACCTGGTGTTTGCCACGAACGCGTTCGCGCTGCTGGGTCTCCGCGCGCTGTACTTCGTGCTGCGCAACGTGCTCGCCCGCCTGCGCCACCTCAACTACGGCCTCGGCGTGATCCTCGCGTTCATCGGGGTCAAGCTGGTGCTGCACTGGGCGCACGGCGTGTGGGACTGGGTCCCGGAGGTGCCGACGCCGCTGTCGCTCGGCGTCATCCTGGTCACCCTGGCCACGGTCACGTTGACGAGCGTGGCCGCCAACCGTCGCGAGCGCGCGCAGGAAGCCGTCCAACCTGGACCGGTGGCGGGCGAGTTGAACAATGTCGAGAGGCCGATGACCCTGGGAGGCTCTCGTGTTCGGATCCCGCCGGAGAAAAAAGCGCGATGAGCCGTTCGAGGACGTGCCGGTCGAGGTGGAGTTTCAGAACGGTGGGTACGCGGTCGACCTGGTCCTCTGCATCGACGTGACGGCGAGCATGACGTCGATCATCGAGAGGGTCTTCGCCCCGGACCGCGACCCTTGGACCGGCATCGCCGGCAGCTGGAACAACACACTCCACTCACCCTCGAAGGCCGGCACCGGCCTGGACAAGGTCGCGCTCGACGACGTGATCGGCGTCATCGCCGGCAGTGTGTGAGGCGATGTCCGCCGTTTGGGCTCCGACCGTGCCCAGACGCGGACGGTGAGGCCGCGGGAGCAACGGTCCGGACCAACGGCGGACATCGCGGTAGCTCAAATCTTCTGGAATCGCTCCTAAGGCGACAGTCGCACGCGGCGCAGCAGCTGGGCGTTGAGAGCGACCACGATGGTGGAGCCGCTCATCAGCACGGCGCCGATTGCCGGGCTGAGGGTGAGGCCGGCCCAGGCGAGCACGCCGGCGGCCAGCGGGATGGCGACGATGTTGTAGCCGGCGGCCCAGGCCAGGTTCTGGACCATCTTGCGGTAGGAGGCGCGGGACAGCCTGATGACGCCGGTGACGCCGCGCGGGTCGGACGAGGCGAGCACCACGCCGGCCGACTCGATCGCCACGTCGGTGCCGGCGCCGATCGCGAGGCCAACGTCGGCGCGGGCGAGCGCGGGCGCGTCGTTTACGCCGTCGCCGACCATCGCCACCCGGTGGCCGCGCTCCTGGAGCTCGGCGACCGCGCGGTCCTTGTCCGCGGGGAGCACCTCGGCGAACACTTCGTCCAGGCCAAGCTCCGCGCCGACGGAATCGGCCACCGCCTTGGCGTCACCCGTGATCATGGCGATCTTCTGGACGCCTTCACGCCGCAGCTGTGCGATGGCCTCGCGGGCCTCGGGTCGTACCTCGTCTTCGAGCGCGAGCGCACCGATGACGGCCGGCTCGTCGCCGTCGAGGCGGATCAGGTGCAACACAGCAGCGCCACGGCTCGCCCACTCGGCGGTGGTCTCGGCGAGTTCGCCGGGCACGCCCGCGCCGAGCTCGCGGAGGAGGGCCGGGCCACCCACCGCGTACTGGACGCCGTCGATCGTGGCCTGAACCCCACGGCCGGTCAGCGACTTGAACCCGGTTGCCGTGGCCGGCTCGCCCTGCTCCTTCGCCGCCCGCACGATCGCCTTGGCCAGCGGGTGCTCGCTGTCCGCTTCCACACCCGCGGCCAGGCGTAGCACGCCGGTACCCCCGGCGACCCCGGTGACCTTGTGCGCGCCCTTGGTCAGCGTGCCGGTCTTGTCGAACAGGACGGCGTCGACCGTCCGCATGCGCTCCAGGGCCAGGCGGTCCTTGACCAGGATGCCGGCCTTGGCCGAGACGGCGGTGGACAGCGCGATCACCAGCGGGATGGCCAGGCCGAGGGCGTGGGGGCAGGCGATGACAAGGACGGTCACGGTGCGAACCACGGCTTCGTCCAGGTCGCCGGAGGCCCACCAGGCGGCGAACGTGATCACGCCAGCGGCGGTCGCGACGTAGAAGAGCATCGCGGCGAACCTGTCGGCGAGCACCTGGGCGCGGCCGGCGGAGGCCTGAGCCTGCGCGACAAGGCGCTGGATGCCGGCGAGGGCCGTGTCGTCGCCGACCGCGTCCACCCGCACGCGGATGGCGGAGTCGGTGGCGACCGTGCCGGCGACCACGCGGTCACCCTCCCCGCGTGGCACCGGGCGGGACTCACCGGTGATCATCGACTCGTCCAGCTCGGCCGCACCCTCCACGACACGGCCGTCGGCGGGTACGCGGCCGCCCGACCGGACGAGGACGACATCGCCGGGCTTGAGGGCGGAGATCGGGACGCGCTCGCCGCTGACCAGCTCGGCCTCGTCGGGCAGCAGCGCCGCCAGGGCGGCGAGGGCACCCTGCGCCTGCCCGATCGCCTTCATCTCCTGCCAGTGACCGAGCAGCATGATCGTGACCAGCGCGGCCAGCTCCCACCAGAAGTCCAGGTCGAAGGCGCCGAGGGCGGTGGCGATGGAGGCCACGTACGCCACGGTGATCGCCATCGAGATCAGGAGCATCATGCCGGGGGCGCGGTCGCGCAGCTCGCTTATGCCGCCGACGAGGAACGGCCAGCCACCGTAGAAGAAGATCAGCGAACCGAGGACGGGGCCGACCCAGTCGATGCCCGGAAAGTCCAGCGCGTAGCCGAACCAGTCCATGACCATCTCGCTGGTCAGCACCACCGGGATGGTGAGGGCGAGGCTGAGCCAGAATTTGCGGCGAAACATCTCGGGGTCGTGGCCGGCGTGCTTGTCATGCCCGCCGTGGTTGTTGTGCGCGCCGTGCGTTTCCTGCGTGCCGTGTGTGTTGTGCGTGCCGTGCGTTTCGTGCGTGCCGTGCGTTTCGTGCTGCTCGTGGTCGGCGTGGCTGCCGTGCCCGGCGCCTTGTGCGCCGTGGGGCGCCGTCTCGTGTCGCATGAGCGATCACCTCCGCGGCTTCAACATATACCCCCAGGGGTATCAAGCAAGCGTGGCGGCCGTCGCAGTCCGCCGCGATCTCGCCTTTAATACGATCAGTCGGAGGGACGTGCTGTGGTCGTCTTCCGCTCGCCGCTCCCGCGACCTCACCCTGCGCGGTTGGGTGCGGGCTCTCGGGGTCTACGGAGCTGGGCGCACGAATGCGCCCAGTCCCTGGCGTTTCGGTGGTTGGTGGCCGCGCCGCACGGGCGGAGCGCGCTCGCGGTGGCTTGTTGCCCGACAGGGCGACCAATGCCGGTCGCCCGCTGTCACAGGTGAGCTGGCTTGGCTGGCCCTTCTTGAAGACCATCGTTGTCGTGCCCTGACGGACTCCAGCGACGGCGCCGCATCGTGGAACGGACTCTCCGCTTAGCCGAAGCTCTCCGGCGTCACCGAGTTGATGATCGTGGCTGTGCGGCTGATCGGGTGAGTGCCACTGCACGCCATGACCACCGTGCCCGGCACCGAACTTGAATGACCGGCAAACCTGGATGATGTGGCGGAGTGCTCGCTGGGCGCTACGGCGTCGACTCCCAAAGGGTTAACCGGTGGGGAGGCATGGAGACCAGTAGCCACTGCGGGCTGTCTTGACTTGGCATCGGCGACGCCCGGCGGCGTCGGCCTCGGTCATGTGCTGTTGGGGTGGGCCTTGTGCTGGCCGGGGTGGCCGGCGGGGTTAGGTGAGCAGGCGGCGCCGGTAGTCACAGCCAGGAGGGACGCGCGGGCGGACCGCACTCTGTGTGGGCGCCACGGCATGGCCAGCCGGCTGGCTCGGAGACTGGGTTGCACCCGGCGGCGATGAGGACGGCGCCGACGGCCACCGTGGCAGCCGTCGATCATGGTCTACGACGACCGTCCGGGCAACGGCTCGGGGCTAAGCGTGCGGCCGTTTGGGGTGAGCTGGCCCACCGCGGAGGGTGAGGCCGCGGGAGCAACGGTCCGGACCACGGCGGACGTCGCGGTAGCTCTAGGAAGCCGTGCCGATGAGCAGGCCGAGGCACATCTCGTCGGCGGTGCCGTCGCCCCACACGACGTAGCGGGGCGGGAGCTGCTTGAGCTGCGGCAGCATGGCGCGGAGGCCGGCGTCGTGGGTGCAGGTGACGCGCACGACGTCGTCCTTCTTGATCTCGATCGGTGCGGGCAGCGGGCGGATGGCCTGGTCGTCGAAGTTGTAGCGCGGGACGTCCAGGAGGACCTTGGCGCCGGGCGCGCCCGGGTTGAGCTCGATTTTGATGGACCGGCCCAGCAGGTGCATGTGTCCGGCCGTCGCGTGGATGGTGAGGTCAGCCTCGATCTTGTGGTCGCAGTGCTGGGTGGGTCCGGGTGCCGGCTTTCCGTTGCTGCACCACTGGATCAGCTGGTCGGCGCTGGAGCCGACCTCCTCGCCGAAGCGGTGCGTGACGTCCTTGATGGCCGCCTTGCGGTCGCACAGTGGGCCGCTCTCCTGCGCCGTGCAGGGCAGCTCGATGGGCGCGGGCGCCTGAAACGTGCCCAGCGGTGTCATGGGCGCGCTGCCGTCGGCGACCCGCAGTCGCACGCTGGAGCGGTCGGCGCTGCCCGGCTTTCCCTCGGTGGCCAGCAGGTTGTAGTGCACCTGCATGACGAGCTGGCTGCCGGGCGGCATCTCGTAGCCCAGGCCTTCGCGCAGCAGTACCTCGTTTGCGCCTGGCGCCCAGTGGGCCACCCAGGTCTCGTCGCCGATACCGGCGTCGCCGAAGCATTGCCAGCCCTCGCCGGGGCTGCGTTCGTCGGTCTGGCGCGCCCTCTCGATCGCCTCCGGCGCGATCTGGAAAAAGATCGCGTGGTGGACGATGTCGGTGTTCTGCGGCAGGAACTGGCTGCCGGTCAGGTACGCCTTCGCGGACAGCTTCGGATCCACGAGGAAGCAGCGGTATTCGTCGGTGCCGCCGTTGGGCGCGAGCGGTGTGTAGGGCTGGGGCATCGTGAGGGTGACGAAGCGTTCGCCGGTGCGAAGTGGCTCGTTCGCCGGCGGTGAAAACGCGCCGTGGCTGGCGTGCGTCGAGCTGCTCGGGTCGGCCTGTTGCGACGGCTCGGCGGCGTCATCGCCGCAGGCCGCGCTCGCTCCCACGAGGGCCAGGACCGCCGCGGTCACCACGAGTCGCTCGCCGAGTTTCGTTGCGCGTTTCACGTGTGCCTCCCCAGTCGGCGTTGTCCCCTGAGGATCGTCCTGCCGGGGTTGCTGCTACATCCGGGTTTGCCCCCGGATCAACCCCGAATCCGCCTGACGTGGGGCTCGGGCAGTTTTCAAGAAGCCGGAACGGTGGCAGCACTCTAACGTTAGGTTCATCCTGATCATGACTTGTGGAGGTACCTGGAATGAGCGCCACGCCGAAGCCCGCGAAGCGGTCCGGGGCATTCACCGACGAAGAGCGCGCCGCCATGAAGGAGCGCGCCCAGGAGATGAAGACCGCCACCCGCCGTGGATCGCGCCCCACCAAGGAGGACGCGGAGGCTGAGCTGCTCGCGAAGATCGCTGAGATGACGCCGGAAGACCGCGCGATTGCCGAACGGATCCACGCCATCGTCCAGGCCGCCGCGCCCGACCTCACGCCCAAGCTTTGGTACGGGATGCCCGCCTACGCCAAGGATGGCCAGCTGGTGTGCTTCTTCCAGCCGGCGGCCAAGTTCAAGGCGCGGTACGCGACGCTCGGCTTCAACGACCCGGCCAAGCTCGATGACGGCAACATGTGGCCGACCGCCTTCGCCCTGACGAAGCTGACCGCCGCCGACGAGAAGCGGATCGGCGAGCTCGTGAAGAAGGCGGCGAGCTGAGCCCGGCTCGCGCCGACAGGCGAAGATGCTCGGCGACCCTACCGATCGTGATCGCCGCCGCGGCCGCTTGGCTGGCGGACACCGGCACACCGGCTGACCCCACTTTTCGCACATCAGTGCGGGTAGTGGGCCGCCGGGGACTCGAACCCCGAACCTAAGGATTAAAAGGGGATGTCGCGAGAAACGCCTGACCAGCACGATCTTGCATTTGCGCAGGTCAGACGGTGTCCAATAGGGACAGCTAAGGGAAGCTAAGGACCACTAAGGCGGTACAAGTGTGCCCCGGGGCACACCAACCAGAGGTACCGTCCCGGCATGGCATCCAAGCCCGAACTGCGCGGCGACGCCTACCGCGTCCGCTGGCGCCTCGGCGGCGCCGCCGGCGCACCATTCGAGCAAGCCAAGTTCGTCCTCCCCGAAGGCGCCACCACCAAAAGCCCGGCCGCGAAGGCCGCCTACGAGCTGGCCGTCGCCGCGAAGGCCCTCGCCGAAGCCCACGGCCACCGCATCACCGGCGACGAGGTGACATCCCGAGTCCTCGGCCTGCACCAGCAGCCGCGCGTCGAGCCCACCCTTCGCAAGTTCGCCGCCGAGTGGGCCAAGGACCGCGCCGAGCTCGAAGACATCCAGCCCGACACGCTCACCGAGTACGTGCGGACGCTCGAGGTGCGGGTACTGCCGAAGCTTGGCCACCTGTACCTGTCGGAGATCGACGAACCCGCCATAAAGGACTGGCTCAAATGGCTTAAGGTGCAGCGGGTCCGCCGGTCCAAGAAGAACCCGCAGGGCGAGGTGATCTCGCCGAACTCTGTGCGCCGCGCGCACACGATCCTGCACCAGGTCCTCGCCGCTGCGGTCCCCGCATGGCTGGAACGCAATCCGGCCGCCCGGCCCGCCGGCTCGCGGAAGACCCGGGTCGGCCTGCCGAAGGTGACGCCGTTCGAGGGCATGTACCTGGAGCCGTGGGAGGTCGACCTCATCCACTCCCGCTGCTCGCCCGCGATCGCAGACATCTGGTTCGTGCTCGTCCGCACGGGTCTGCGGCTCGGCGAGCTCCTCGTGCTCCGCCCGCAGGACGTGACGCTGACCGGCGCCAACCCCGTCATCCGCGTCCGCCGCGCGCTGAAGGCCGGCGGGATGCGCAAGGACGGCAAGCCGCAGATCGGGCCGCCCAAGAGCGAGAAGTCCCGCCGTGATGTCACCATCTCCAGCGAGGTCGTCAAGGTGCTCGAGCGCCGCTGCGCGGGCAAACGCCCCCGGGACCTGCTGTTCCCCACCCCGTACGCGAGCAGCCCGGTGGACGGCGTGTGGCAGGAGCGGAACCTGTTCAGGCAGCAGTGGCTGCCCGCGGTCGCGGAGGCCATGCGCTGCCCCGACCATCCGCCGCCCACGCCGGCGAAGCCGCGGCGCGGGTGCACGCGCAAGCTGCGGCCGGACGAGGTGTCGGACTGCGCCTGCCCCGGTGTGCTGCGTCGGCGGCCGCGGCTGCACGACGGCCGGCACACGCACGCGTCGGACTGCATCCGGGCGAACTGGCAGCCGATCGAGGTGCAGCACCGGCTTGGCCATGCCAGCTACAGCACCACGGTGAACATCTACTTCCACCTGTGGCAGAACCAGGGCGACCGCGACCGGCTGGATCGGATGGAGCGGCGCGGCGGCCGCCGGCTGTCGGTGGCGCGCCAGCGGGCGCTCGCCGTCGACGACGAGGCGGCCTAGCTGGCCTGGCCGCGCCGCTGAGCGTCTTCTTCTGCACGGGCGGCGGCCAGGATGGCCTCGATGTCGTCGAGTTGCCGGGCTGCCCAGGCGCGCAGAGCGGGCGAGCGGTCCTGGTTGTCGGCGATGGCCTGGACCTCTTCCAGCTTGTGCTGCCACGCGGTCGGCTCGCGGGTGGGCGATCCGAAGCGGTGGATGTCCTCGTCCGAGAAGCCGGCGGCGCGTAACGCGAGGGCGGGATCGACGCCGACCGCTTGGGCCATCGCAGAGACGGTGCTTGCCCGCGGGTTGACCGGCACGGTGACGTTGCCGGCTTTCTGGACACCGGTGACGACTTGACGCCAGCGACCCTCGCTGATGCCTGCGCGTCGGGCGGCTTCGCGTTTGCTCAGGCGGAGCGATTCACGGGCGTCTTCGAGGATCTTCCCGACGTCCGTTAGCTGGCCTGCGTCTTCCGGGTCTCGCGGGTGCGGCACGTGCACAACCCTGCCTGCGAACTTGCGCGAAGTAAAGGTGCCGCTTCGCGTGGGTTGTGGCCGCGTCGTCGCAACCAAGGGTGTTGATCTGTTCACTCATCCCTGCGTACGCGCCACTTCGCGCTTGCTTCGTGCGAACTCTTGCGACTTCGCATGTTTGTGCGTACTGTCTTCGCATGGCCATGACGCGAAGCCGGACGGAGCGCAAGACGCCGTTCGACCACAACCCCGAGGCAGTCGCCTGGGCCATGGACGCCAAGGGCTGGACCCAGAAGGCACTCGCCGAGGCCGTCGGCATCTCACCCAGCCACATGTCCGAGATCGTCGGCGGTACCCGCAACGCCCCGCCACACCTGCTCAAGCGCCTCGCCGACGCACTCAACTGCCCGGTGACCCTGCTGGAACGGAAGCGGGCAGCGGCATGACCGGCGAGAAGCTGTACACGATCGCCGAGGTCGCCGTCCTGACCGGCTACAGCCGGCACTCCATCGAGCAGGACTGCGAAGACGGCCGCGTCGAGTTCACCCGCCGCGGCGGCCGCGAGCGGGTCCACAAGCGGATGACCGCCGCGCAGGTCGAGGCCCTTCGCCGCTACCGCACCGAGGCCGCCAGGCCCGAGCCGCGGCAGCTCACCGACATCGAAGCCGTCGTCGCCGCGACCCAGGCGGCGCAGCGCCGCCCCCGCACCCGTACCCGCAGGCGCGCGGCATGAGCACCGTCCTCACGTACTCGCCCGCGTGGCGCCAGCTCGCCGAGGCATGGTGCGACGCCCGCGACGCCGCCACCGAAGTTCCCGCCGCCGACCCCCGTGGGCGTGCCGGGATGACGCCCGGACCGGACACCTCACCCCCCGCGGTCGCCGGTCCGGGCGTCCCACAGACCTGTCGGGGTCGGGAGGAGGTGGGGGCGCCGGCAGCCGTGGGAGCCGGCGCCCCCACCAGCGGGCCGACCGCCTGACGACAAAGGAGCCCGTCGCCGCTGGCACGGCGAGGGCTCCGGAACCGCACCACAACCGATCTCACGAAAGGGCATCGGCGTGATGACTCCAAAGAGCCTAACGGACACCCGCTGTTCGGTCACCAGCAGCGTGACGCCCACCACCGACGCGGTCGTCCACGCGGTCAAGGCGCTCGCCCGGGCGGTCGACGTCGCCCAGGTCTCGGTGGTTCAAGGCCGCGACTGCGACCGGGTCAAAGTCTCGACTCTCGACCTGGCTCCGGTGACCGCGCGGTCGATCTCCGACCGGCTGTTGGCCGGCATGACGGCCGTCGAGGTTCGGCCATGGCAGGCCGGCGGCAGCCAGTTCGAGGACGTGTCCGGCCTGCTGCTGACCATGCACGTCACCGTCACCCGGTTTGTTGGCCCGGCCGCCGCGGTGGTCGAGCCGCTCGCCGAAACGCAGGCGGCCGTGGCGCGGGTGGCGGCGCTGGCGATGGCCGGGGGTGCGCGGTGACCGACCTGCCGACCATGACGTCGCCACAGTGGACCGATCCGGCCACCGTGGCAAGCCTCGCTGCCGGCCTCGACCTGGCCGACCCGGTGACCGTGCTGGTGCCGCCCGACGGGTCGTGCTGGTGGCAGGAGCGGTGCTCGATCTGCCTGCTGACTCGGGCTGAGGACAGCCTGTGGGAGCCGCACGCCATCGCTCGCCGGCGGGCGTATGCGAAGCGGAACGGTACCCGCTACGACCTGTCCCGCTGCGGGAAGTGCGGTACGCAGGTCGGTCCGGGCGGGGTGCAGAAGGACGGGCTGCGTTACTGCGACGCCGCCTGCGCGGCCCCGCACGTGGCGGTGGTGCCGAGGGCCTCGATGTGGGCCGAGGTCGACGGCGTGCTGGTCGAGGTGTTCGAGCCCGCCGAGCCCGTCTCGGCGTGGGGTCCGGTGGGGTCCCAATGAGCCGCGCCAGCACGGCCGGCCGCCGAAGCGCGCCGAAGCGAGCCGCAACCCGCGTAGCCACGCACCGGCCGGCTACCCGGCAGCGTCGGTTCCGCCACGACGACCTCATCGCGGTCGACCTGTTCTCCGGCTTCGGTGGCCTCACCGACGCCATCCGACAGGCCGGATTCACCACGATCATGGCCGCCAACCACAACGACTACAAAACCCGGGTCCACGAGGCCAACCACCCCTACGCCGAACACTGGATCGCCGACCTCGTCGACCCAGAATCGTCGGACTACCACTCGGCCGCTGACCTACCGTCCGCGGACATCCTTGTCGCCGGAATCAGCTGCACGAACCACAGCCAGGCCAACACCCAGAAGGCATACGAACAGGGCCTGACGCTGTTCGACATCGCCGGCGATGAGGAATACGAGGAGCGCGTAACCCGCTCGGAGCGGGACCGGGCCACCGCGATCTGCATCCTGCAATACGCCGAGAAGCACCACCCGCGCATGATCCTCATCGAGTGCACGACCGAGTTCACGTCGTGGGGACCGGCCGTCCCTGGGAAGAGGAAGGTCGGCGACGGCAGCACCTACAAGTGGTGGCGCACGAAGCTGCGCAACATGAAGTACCGGGCTCGAGTGCTCTATCTCAACAGCCAGTTCTTCGGCGTCTCCCAGTCCCGCGACCGGATCTACATCGTCTTCTGGGACGAAAGCCTGCCCGAGCCGGATCTGGAACACCGGCCGCCGGCGTGGTGCGACCCCTGCCACGAAGTCGTGCCCGCCGTGTGGACCTGGAAGACCGGCATCCCTCCGACGGGCCGGGTGCGGTACGGCGAGCAGTACAACTACCGCTGCCCGCGCTGCCGTGCCGAGGTCATCCCGCCGATGGCGCCGTCGATCAACGCGCTGGACCTGACCAATCTCGGTACCCGGATCGGCGATAAGCCGATCAAGAAACACAGGGACGGCTCAACCGGGCCGATGGCGGCGGCCACGATGGCGCGGGCCGACCGCTGTCGGCGGCGGTTCCCAGAGTTCCCTGCGGTGCTGATGCCTGCCAAGGCTGTGCGCGGCACGGAGCGGCACCCGTGGCAGCCGGGTCCCACCCAGACCAGCCAGCAGGAGACCGCGCTGCTCTCGACCGGCGCGGTCATGGTCGCCGCCGGCAACACCTTCGAGCACCCCGGATCCGAGTGCCGGAGCCGCGACCTGAGCCGGCCGCTGTGGGCACAGCCCGCGACCAATACGACAGGGCTACTCACGCCACCGGTCGCACTCACCGGTCAGGTGCTCGCCGCCCACCGGCACAACGGCGACGGCCAGCACATCACTCGCCCGATGGACACAGTCACGTCCACTCACGAAAAGGCGGTGCTGCTCGCGGTCAACAACTTCCAGGGCGCGCCACGCGGTGTTGGCGAGCCGCTGCCGACCCAGGGCGGCTCGGAGACCCTCAGCCTCCTGTCTGCCGGTGTCCTCCCGTTCCGCCAGAACACCGTGCCGACCGTGCATGCGGAGCCAATGCCAACGGTGACCTCCGACCAGATCCCTGGCCTGCTCACCGCTGCCGGAGTCATCAAGAACAACGGCTCGATCGACGAGGCGGGCTATCGCGCCCACCCGGTCAGCAACCCGCTCGGCACGATCGTTGCGTCGGCCGCCAGCCAGGGATTGCTGTTCTCCGGCTGGTACAAGCAGAACGGCAGCGGCGCAGACGAGACCGCTGCTCATCCACTGTCCGACCCGCTCGGCACACTCACCGCCCGCGACACCACCGCACTGCTGACCGCCGAATGGCGCGCCGCGCTCGCCGACCTCGCCCTTGAGGACTGCTATTTCCGCATGCTCGGGCCCCACGAGGTCGGCCGCGGGTGCGGCTTCGACGTGGACTTCCCCGGCTACCAGGGCAGCTTCATCGTGTGGGGCTCCGCCCGCGATCAGGTGGACGGGTACGGCAACGCGGTATCGCCTGCGGTCGGAGCGTGGATCGCATCGCGACTGCGCCCCGTGCTCGACGGGAGCAAGCCACGATGATCGCCCTCGGTACTCCCCCGACGTTCTATCTCGGGACGCACGAGCCAAGCTGGCTGGGCCGCGAAGAGGTGCCGGGCGACGCTTGCCTGTTCGTGTCGCATCGGCGACTCGCCGAACGCGGCCGGCTCCCACGGGCGCGGATGCACTGGGCCCTCGACTCCGGCGGCTTCTCTGAACTCCAGCTCTACGGCGAGTGGCGCACCACCGCGAAGGACTACGTCGCCGCGGTCCGCCGCTACGACGAGGAGATCGGCAACCTCGGCTGGGCCGCACCGCAGGACTGGATGTGCGAACCGATCATCATCAGCGGCGGCGTGGCCAACGGCGTCCGCTTCGCCGGCACGGGCCTGTCCGTGGAGGAGCACCAGCGGCGCACCGTCGCGAACTTCATCGAGCTGACCGAGCTGTGGGGCTGCGACTGGGACAGCCCGTTCATGCCCGTCCTGCAGGGCTACCACCGTGACGACTACCTGCGCTGCTGGGACCTGTACGCCGCTGCAGGCGTCGACCTGCGGAACTTCGCCGTGGTCGGTCTCGGATCGGTGTGTCGCCGCCAGGCCGCGGACGAGATCGGCGAAATCGTGCGGGCGCTGCTCGCCCTTGACGACGAGCTGCCGGTGCACGGCTTCGGGGTGAAGCTGCGCGGCCTCGACAAGTACGGCCACCTTCTGAACACCGCCGACTCGATGGCATGGAGTTACGAAGCCCGGCGCGCGAATCCGCTGCCGGAATGCCAGGCCGACCCCCGCGCGAACCACCGGAACTGCGCCAACTGCATCCGGTACGCGCTGCGGTGGCGTCAGACGGTCGTCCAGCTGCTGGACGCAGACCGGCAGCGCCACCACGAGCAACTGTCGCTCTTCGACGGACGGGGGCGGCAGCGTGACGCGCCGGTTCGACCCTGATCGTGCGCCCTGCTGGGACGAGCAGGTCTCCCACGCCGAGACGTGGACGGTCGACGCGGAGCAGCGCGACACCGTTCGGCGCCGTGTCGTAGCGCTGCTTGTGGTTGCGCCGCTCGCGGTCGCGGTGGCGGGGGTCGTGGCCTGGATCTGGCTGGGCGGTGCGTGATGATCCGAATCCCTGACGGTCTGACAGGCGCTGACGACGCCGCGGTGACGTGCATGCAGGAGGGCTGCGAGCTCCACCGCATGGTCCGCGATGACACCGTGCACACCGAGTGCGGCCTGGCGGAAGGGCTGCTGGTGCACCCTTTCCCGGCAGTTGGCCACGTGGCGTTGCTGGCCGGATCGCTGTGCACGTCGTGTTTCCCATCGTCGTCGGTGTGGACGCAGCTGGTGCGACTCGCATACCCCGACAAGTTCCGCATCGCCGATCTGAAGCCCCGCCGCGGATTCGGGTCGGTGATGAACGCCCGCGCCCACCCGGGTGTCGGGCCCCTCACCAACAATCCCCAGGAGATCAATTAATGTCCGGTGGCTCTCTGCCCCGCACTGGTTCCGGCGCTTTCGCTGTCGGCGGCACCGTCGCCGGTGTCAGCCTCGAAGCGTCCATCCCGATGCCGCTCGCAGTCGCCGCGGTCGGTGTAGCGCTGGTCCTCGCCGGCGCATTGCTGATCCGGCTCGGGTTCCGCCGCCGCCGTCCCGCGGGTGTGTCGTGACCGCCCGGCTCGTCCCGACGCGGCTCCTGGCCGCTGCAGCTGTCGTCCTGGCGGCTGCGGCGGTGTGGGCCGCCCACCACGTCGTCGCCCTCATCGGCGCGGTCAACGGTGCTGGGCACCGGTTCACCTACGTGTACGCGGCCATGTTCGGGCTGCTGGTGTGGCAGCTCGGCGTCGCCTACCTCGAACGGCCGGCGAAGGTCGGTGTCCACGACCGGCTGAAGCTCGACCAGCTGAACGTGGTTGCGATCGTGCCCGCCTTCCACGAGGACCCGGCCGCGCTGAAGGCCTGCCTGGTGTCCATGGTCGGGCAGACCCGGAAACCCAACATCATCTACGTCGTCGACGACGGCTCCACCGCGGTCGACTACACGCCCGTCAAGGCGTGGTTTCTGCAGGCTGCGCCGCTGGCCGGGATCACAGCGGCGTGGTTCCGGCAGGACAACGCCGGCAAGCGACACGCACAAGGAGCGGTCGTCGATTCGACGCCCGGCGCGGACGTGTACTGGACGGTCGACTCCGACACCGTCTCCGACCCGCACGCGCTCGAGGAGCTGCTGAAGCCGCTCGCCGATGAGCGGGTGCAGTCGGTGGCCGGGATCGTCATGGCCGCCAACGTCCGCCGAAGCTTCCTCACCCGGTTCACGGACCTGTGGTTCGTCGCCGGGCAACTCACCGACCGGTCGAGCCTGTCGGTGTTCGGGTCGGTGTGGGTCAACTCGGGGCCGATCGCCGTCTACCGGGCCGCCGTGGTGCGGGACAGCCTGGAGGCGTACCTGTCGGAGACGTTCTTCGGCCGGCGGGTGCCGTTCTCCGACGACTCGATGCTGACCCTGTTCGCGATGCTCCGCGGGCGCACAGTGCAGCAGCCGACCGCCTACGCGTTCTCGCTCATGCCGGAGACGACCGGGCACTTCGCGCGCATGTTCCTGCGGTGGATGCGCGGCAGCTTCATCCGCTCGTGGTGGCGGCTGCGGTACCTGCCGCTGACGTCGTTCGCGTACTGGGCCCACCTGCTGCGCTGGGCGCAAACCGTGGTCGCCGCGGTCGTGTTCTTCGCCGTCGCCGTGTTCGCCCCGATCACCGACCCGGATGTGTCGGTGGTGCCGTGGCTGGTCGCGGTCCCCCTGATCATCGGCTACGCACAAACCCTGCGGTACATGACCGTTCGCCGCTCCGACCAGTCGCTGGCCTACCAGTGGGCGACTTGGGCGTTGACGCCGGTCGCGGTCGTCTGGGCCTTGGTGGTGCTGCGGGCGATCCGCTGGTACGGGGTGGCCACTTGCTGGCGCACCGGGTGGGGCACCCGCCAGACCGTCGAGGTTGCCATGGCGGGTGCACGGTGAGGCGGGATCCGCGCGGCGCAGGCACTGTCCTGGCGGGCATCGGCATCGCCGTCGTCGTGGCCCTGATGGCGCCGCCTGTCGCGGCGGCGGTGGGTGTGTACCGCGGCGCGCGCTGGGCAGCCGGCCGGGTGCGGGGTGCGCGATGAACGGCGCAAGGGACTTCGCCGCGGCCGCTGGTGCGGTGGTCCTGCTGCTGCTTCTTCCGCTCCTGGCCGCGGCGGCGCTTCTCGCCGGCGTCGCGGCGCTGGCCGTCGGCGTGTGGCGCATCTACATGGCGCCCCGGCTGGCCGCGTACCGCCGGTCGGTCCGGGTCCGTGCGGCGTTCACGGGGATCGCCGCCGGCTCGCTGGCCGACCTCGCCGACGTCGACCGCCGCCTCACCGACTTCTACCCGAGCCCTGAGCTTGCACGGGAGGACTGATCATGCCCGAATCCATGACCTCTGCTGGGTGGGTTCTCGCCGGCTGGGGATTCGTGTCCGGTGTCGGCCTGACGGTGACGCTCGTCCTGCCGTACATCTGGCGGCTGAAGGACCGCGCCGACGGATACACCGGGCCGGGCGCCTGGCGGATCCTCGCCCGGACGGTGCGGGCCGCTTTTGCGGCAGCCACGCGTCCCGGTTCGGGGCCGGTGGGTGTGCCGGTGACACCGGTCCCGGTCGGCCGGGTCGAGCTCGCGCGGATGCCGGCCTACGGCGCCGAGTCGCCGGGCGCCGCCGCGGAGGGCCGGCTGGCCGGCCAGCGGACGATGGTGCTGGACGGGGCTGTTGACCGGCTCGGCCACGCCGCCAACCTCGTCGACGGCCTGCAGCGGACTGGCGCCACCGTCGTCCTCGCGCCGAGAGGCAGACCGGAGTCCCTCGCCGACGTGGATCCGGGCCCGGCCGGCGACGGTCCGGCCGCCGTCGACCGCGTGAGCTCAGCGGTCGTGCGCGGCGACCAGCAGCTGGCGGTGTGGCCGGCCAGCCAGGCGGCAGTGCTCGCCGCAGATGCGGCGGCCTCGTTTGCCCGCAGGCTGCTACGCCTCGGCGGCGCCCAGCAGTACAGCGCGCGGCACGCGGCGAGGCAGGTGCGGGCGTGAACCTGAACCTTTGGGACTGGCTGGTCATCGCGGTCTTCCCCGGCGCGAACCGGATTCCCGTCGTCGTCGGCGCGGTGCTGCTGGCCGGCGGCCTGGCAGTCCTGGTCCGCGTCAGTCCGCTGTGGACGGTCTTCCGACGCGCGCTGGCGCGCCGGGCGGCGGTCGCGCCGCGGCGGCAGGCTGCCCGTCACCGCGGTCCTCGCCGCGCCACGTCGGTCGCCTGCACCCGCAGGCAGCCCGCCGCGACTGAGGCGTCGACGATGCTGCTGCCGCGCGCCTCCGACGAACCCGACGCCACCGCGTTCCTCCCAATCACCACACGGGGTGCGAAGTGATCGGGCCTCCGTACGCCGACGCGCCATGGAACGAAATCGTCCCGGGCCTGTGGCAGGGCGGCCATGACTGGCGTGACGCCGACGGCCGCGTTCGGACCGCGGTCGTCGCCGACGAGTTCGACCTCGTCATCTCCCTCTACCACCGCGACGGATGCGGGCCCGCCGACAGCGTCGAACACCGGCACCTGCGCATCCCCGACGGTGTCCTGCTGGATTCGGACGCCGTCGCCGCCGGGCAGCTTGCCGATCTCGCCGCCGCCACCGTGATGACCGGCGCCCGTGTCCTCGTCCGCTGCCAGGCTGGCTACAACCGGTCAGGGCCGGTCACCGCCCTCACGCTCGTGCGCCTGGGTCATGACGTCGAGGCGGCCATCGACTTGGTGCGTGCGCGGCGGTCGCGGTGGGCGTTGTTCAACGAGCACTTTCTCGCCTACCTGCGGGGTGCGCGGTGAGGCGCGGGCGCGGCAAGGCCGCCGGCGCAGCGGCCCCGGCGACCGTCGACCCGGACCTCGGCGGTGTCGCGAAGGTCAACGGCTTCCACACCCCGACCACCGTGCCTGCTGGCCGGCCGGTGCTGGAGTTCGACAGCGACACCACGTGCCCGAACGTCGCGAACCATGTCCCGCAGCCGGCCGGCTATGTCGCGGCGTCGGGCTGGGCCGACAACGCGATGATCGTCGCCGTCCAGAGGCAGTGCGATGGATGCGGCCGCTGGGCGCTGTGGGTGCCGAAGCGCGCCGATCTGCGGGTGGCTGGCTGGCCGACCGGCACGTGTGACTGGGGCGGCTGCGACGTCGAGGCGGTCGCAGAGCGGCGTGACCCCGAGTCGGGCCGGTGGCTGCAGGTGTGCCGTAAGCACACCGGGATCAAGCCTCGACGTCCGTCGCCGGGTCGCGGGAAGTGTGTGGGCTGCCAGCGGTCCTACGCGCTCACCGTGGACGGTCTGGTGCGGCTGCACAGTGTGGGCTTCGACCGCTGTGTCGGATCGGGCCGCGCGCCGCGGGGTGGTTCGCATGGCTGACCTGCTCGCAACCCTTGGCCAGCGAGTCCGGGCTCTGCGGATCGCCCACGGCATGACCCAGCAGCAACTCGCCGACAGGGTGGGCCTGTCCCGCGCCTCGATCACCAACGTGGAGGGCGGACGCCAGGGCGACATCGGCGTTGTCAACCTCGTCGCGCTGGCCGACGCGTTGGGCACGACGATCGCCGACCTGACTGGTACCGCGCCGCTCGCCGTCGAGGCGTCGCCGTGGCTGGAGTTGGCTCGCCGGGTCACCGAGTCGGAGCGCGTCTATCGGCACCTGGCCGACGAGGCGTGGGCGGCGTTCGACGTCACGACCGCTGTTCGCTACCGGGGCCGTGCGGAAGGGCTAGAGATGGCCCGCAATCACCACGCCGACGTGGTCGCCGAGCAGAAGTCGGGTGGTGGCGCGGGATGAGGCGCCCGTACAGCGACCGCTACGCCGCCGCGATCGGCGCTTCTATGATCGCCTGCTGGATCCTGGCCGGCTGTGCCACCGCACTACGGGTGGCCGGGTGGCACACCCTCGCTGGGATCGTCGGCTTGGCCACGCTGCCCATTGCCGTGTTCGGTGTGGCCGCGACGGGCTGGCTGTTCCCCAAGTTCGTGGCGGCGATGGCGGCGGTTCGCCGGGAGCGGGCTGAGGCCGAGAAGTCGGCGGGTGGTGACGGCTGTGCCTGAGATCGCCGACCGTGACGTCCGCTGGGCGTTCTCCGCCGCCACTGGCCGCTTCTTCTGGGGCCGTAACCGCAAACCTGCCGGCTGGCGCGAGCCCGGCCGTGTCCTGTCGAAGTATGGCGTCACCGTGTACCGGTCGGCTCGCTGCCTGCCCTACGGCGAGTCCACTCACGCGCGCGGCTACCTGACCCACATCGCCGACGGCGTGTACACGGCTTGGCGCGACGGCCGCCTGGTCGGGCAGATGGTGCGTTGGTGGTGCGGTTCGTCGACGGTGTTGTTCCGGCTTTCCGGGGAGGCGGCTGGTCCGCTGTGCCCGATGTGCGTGGTCGCGGTTGAGCGGAGGCAACCGTGAACGCGTCAGTCGTCCTTCGGTCTTCGCCTGGGGGGCCGAGAGTCCTTCCCCTTCGGCATCCGGCTGGTGCGCGATCCGTGTCGTCTGCCGAGCGGCGGGGCGGCGCTGGGCGTCTCCTGGTCGGCGAGTTCGGGGCGATGCTCGCGTACCCATGCGCGAACGTCGCTGGCCAGCCAGATCTTTCCCATCGCCAGCGTTGTCGCCGGCGGTGGGAAGTCCGGGCGCGAGACGAGTTGCTGGACGCGCTGGCGGCTGACGCCGAGCAGGTCGGCGATCTCTGCGGCGCCCATCACCTCTTCCACGCTCAGCAACATAGTCAACACGCTACTTGTCACTTGACTAGCGGACAAGGGGTGCCACTCTAGTCACATGCCTAACTAGTCATGTGACTAGGGGGCATTTGGATCCTCACCTGCCGGCGCCACACCTGCGACTCCCCAAACAACGGGCCTCCGCAGATGAAACCGCCGCCACGACAGGAAGCGAGAACCTCGTGACTGAGAACCCTTTCAAGCCAGCCGCCAAGGAAGCCGTGAAGGCCCGGATCGCACTGCACGGCCCGGCAGGCAGCGGCAAAACCTTCACCGCCCTCACGCTCGCCACCAACCTTGCCGACAAGGTTGCTGCGATCGACACCGAGCGCGGGCGGATGAAGGAGCACCAGCGGCGCTTCAAGTTCGACCACTTCGCTCCCGAGCGGTTCGACCCGCGCGACCTCACCAAGCTCCTCGCCCAGGCCGGTGCGGCCGGCTACGGCGCCATCGTCATCGACTCGTTCTCCCACTACTGGATGGGCACCGGCGGCGCGCTGGAGTTCGTCGACGCACACGACACGGCCAAGGGAGGCAAGTTTTCCGCCGGCTGGAAGGAGTACAGGCCGATCGAGAACGCGATGCTCGACGCCGTTCTCTCCTACCCGGGCCACGTCATCGTCACCATGCGCGTTAAGACGGCCTACGTCGTGGAGACCGTCAACGGCAAGGCGAAGCCCACCAAGGTCGGGCTCAAGCCTGAGCAGCGCGAGGGCGTTGAGTACGAGTTCTCCATCGTGGGTGAGCTGGATCGCGACCACGTTATGACGGTCACCAAGTCGACGTGCGAGGACCTGCAGGACGCGCAGATCACCAAGCCAGGCGTGGAGACCGCCGCAGTGATCGCTGAGTGGTGCTCGGACGGAACCCCGTCACCGGATGCCTTGGAGTACCGGGACCAAGCGCTGAGGCAGGAGATGACGTACAACGACCTGCGCGCGTTGCACCAGGAAGTCAAGGAGCGGCGCATGCTGGGCGCCGCCATCATCGACGAGCACGGCGACGACACCACCCTCGGCGCCATGATCGTCCGGCTCGGACACGAGCGGCGTCCCGTCGCGGTGGCGTCATGACCGCCCCGAACCGCGCCGAGCTGGCGCAGGACGCACTGTTCTGGTCCGCCGTCGCCGACGCCGCGAAGGAGAAGGCGCAGCGTGCCCGCGCGGCGCTGGACTCGCAGGCCCGTGCCGAGCTGGAGCGTGACGGCGTGGCCCCGACCTGGCGGATCCCCGGCGTCGGCACCGTGCCGCTGTCCCTCACCTCGGACAGCGTGGACGTCACCGACCCCGACGCGTACCTCGCCTGGGTCGCCAAGCGCCACCCCACGGAGGTGGAGACCACCGTCCACGTGCGGCCCGCGTTCGACAAGGCGGTCCGCGAGGCAGCCGCGAAGCGCGGTGCCCCGTGCGACGAGCAGGGCGAGGTGATCCCCGGGCTGACATACCGGTCCGGGGGCGCCCCGCGCGGCGTGTCGATCCGCCCCTCGACCGACGCGAGGGCAGCCGCCGCGCGCGCCGCCGAACGGTTCCTGGCCCAGGCAGCCCAGGCGGAAAGCGAGGTCGCAGCGTGAACAGCCACCGGCCCACCAGCGAGCAGGAGGCAGTCATCGCCGCCTTCCGCGTCGGGTCCACACTCGTCGTGGAGGCCGGCGCCGGGTGCGGGAAGTCGACCACGTTGAAGATGGCGGCCCGCACGCGCCCGTCGGCGAAGGGCATCTACGTCGCCTACAACCGGGCGCTCGTCGACGAGGCGAAGCGGTCGTTCCCGTCGTCCACCTGGTGCAAGACCGCGCACGGGCTCGCGTTCGGGCCGGTCGGCAAGAGGTTCGCGCACAGGCTGAGCGGCCCGCGGAAGCCGGCTCGGGAGGTCGCCCGCATCCTAAAGATCACCGAGCCGGTGAAGGTGTCGGACACGATGCCCCTCGTCGCACCACAGCAGCTCGCCCGACTCGTGACCGCTGCCGTGGACCGGTTCTGCAAGTCTGCGGACCCGGAACCCGACCGCTGGCACGTGGCCCGGATCAACGGCGTCCAGGACTCCGAGATGCGCGTGATCCGCGACGTCGTGGTGCCGCTGGCCCGCGAGGCGTGGGCGGACCTGTGCAGCACCACCGGCGAACTGCCCTATACGCACAACTGCTACCTCAAGCTTTACCAGCTTTCCGACCCGCAGCTGCGCTGCGACTACCTGCTGCTGGATGAGGCTCAGGACGCCAACCCCGTGATGGCCAGCATTTTCGAGCAGCAGACCGATGTCCAGCGGGTGATGGTCGGCGACGCGTCACAGGCAATCAACGGCTGGAACGGCGCCGTGGACGCGATGTCGAAGTTCGCGGCGGACGCGCGGCTCACGTTGTCGCAATCGTTCCGGTTCGGGCCGGCGATCGCCGACGAAGCCAACAAGTGGCTGGAGATCCTCGACGCGCCGCTGCGGCTCCGCGGCTTCGAGCAGATCGGCTCCACGATCGGCCCTCTGGCGGCTCCGGCCGCGATCCTGTGCCGCACCAACGCCGAAACGGTGAGCCAGGTGATGGCCGCCGCGAAGGCCGGCCGCCGCGCCGCGCTGGTCGGCGGCGGTGCTGATATCCGCCGGCTCGCCGAGGCCGCGATCGACCTGAAGAACGGCCGCGGCACCGACCACCCCGAGCTGTTCATGTTCTCCAGCTGGCTGGAGGTGCAGGACTACGCCGAGCACGACACATCAGGCTCAGACCTGAGGGTGTTCGTCCGGCTCATCGATTCCCACGGCGCCGATGTCGTCATCGACACCGTTGACCGGCTGGTCGACGAGAGCCGGGCTGATGTCGTGGTGTCCACAGCGCACAAGGCCAAAGGCCGCGAGTGGCCGACTGTCCGCGTCGCCGACGACTTCCGCGAGCCGAAGGCCACCGAGGACGATCCCGAGCCGGAGATCGTCCGCGAAGACGCGATGCTCGCTTACGTCACGGTCACACGGGGCCAGGAGTACCTCGACCGCGGCGGCCTAGCGTGGGTGGACCGCTGGGTCCGCAGCGGCGTGCGGCCGGCCTTCGATGCGTCGAAGTCGACGATCGGCGAGCTGATCGATGCATCGTCTCTCGGCACGCCGGAGGCGACGGCGCACCGTGAGGCAGGCCGGCAGGCACTGTCCGCGGACCTGACTGGGATGCTGGAGGAACAGGCGGACTGGGACGCCACCGGCGTTGACGGCGCGGCTCGGGCGGTCGAACTGCCGGCGCCGCACTGCCACCGCTGCGGCAGCGGCGACAACTGCGCATGCGACCCGCAGAAGGCCGCCGAGTTCACCCAGCGGACCGGGAAGCCCGCCGGCCCAGCAGCCCAGCGGGAGGCGTTCCTCCGGAACCTCGCTGAGGGAAGGGACGTGGTCGAGTCCCTCGCCCGCGCGCTGGTGGGGATCGACGCATGAAGCGGTCGCCGCTGAATCCGATGTCGGCGAAGCGCCGCGCCGCTCTGGAGGCGGCCGGCGTCTTCCCGACCTCCACCCTGGCGCGGGTTGCGCGGCCCGCGCTGGCGGTTGCGTCGCTCGTGGTGCGGCGGCCGCGGTTCACCGGACCGGATGCGGCGACCGTCGAGGCGATGCGGCAGCGGGACGGCTTCCAGTGCGTCCGGTGCGGCGGCGCCTGCCACGGCGAACGGGGCCGCGACTGGTCCGCGCAGCATCGGCGGGCCCGGGGGAGCGGCGGCAGCAGCCGGCCGGACACCAACCGGCTTCAGAACCTGATCCTTCTCTGCGGGTCGGCGACGACCGGATGCCACGGCTGGGTCGAGTCGCACAAGGCGGAGGCGGAACGGCACGGCTGGGTGGTGTGGCAGGCCGGCGACCCGCTGCTGAAGCCCGTCGACCACTTCCTTCACGGCCTGGTGTGGCTGACCGAGGACGGCAACTGGTCGTCGCGGCGCCCGTCTGCGGCAGGTGCGGCATGACGGTCCTGCTCGCCGCCGTGCACGAGCCCGGCATCCCAGCCTGCGAGCCGGCAAACCACTGCTTCTCCTGCCAGCGCGACGAACCGGCGGTCCGCGCGTATGTGGTGTGCGGCGAGTGCGGGCACGTCTACCGGACGGCGCGGGAGCTGCGACGGGCGTGCCGCCGCGAGTTCGCCTACCTGCTGCGCGCGGACTGGCCGCGTGCGCCGTGGCGCGGCAGCCAGCCGGCGTTCGTCGACTCGCGTCCGGCGCTGATCCGGCGGTGGCTGCGGTCGTGGTTCGCCCGCGGCCCGGTCGATCGCGTTCTGCCCGCTCTGCGCCCACGACTTCTGAACTCACCTCCCCGGAACTGCAAGGAGATCAACACGATGACCAGTAGCACCACCGCCATCGAGGTCGGCGTCGACGAGGCCATCGCCGCGCTCCGCGCCGCCTCCTGGACGCGTAACCACAATTCGGTGTTCGAGCCCGCGATGACCTGCGGGAAGAAGCCGATCTACCAGCATCGCTGCGGCCGGGTCGAAGCCCTGTCCGACGAGCAGCGGACGGCGGCAACCGAGGGAATGCTGGGCTGCGACGCCTGTCTGGCCGGCCCGCAGCCGACGGAGTGGCGGCAGCTGTTCGTGGACGCGACACCCGCCCCCGTTCGGATGATCCACAGCATCGGGCGCATGTTCGGCGCGGACTGGGAGCTCGCCGACGCCGAGGAGGCGGTCCGGACGGCGAAGCAGATCCTCTGGGTGCGGGACCTGATGCGCCACGACCTGCGCGTGACGCTGGCCGACGGACGGCTTATGCGGTTCGAGGCCCAGCAGGAGAACCACGGCGCCGGGACGGTGTCGGCCCGATGAGCGAGTACGCCTTCTCCACCGACGACGCTGCGGCCGTCGCCGCTTACCGGGAAGCGGTCGACGCTGAGCGTGCTGCGGCGCGCAAGGCAGTAGACGCCGCGGTACAGCTCGGCAAGAACAAGGGAGCCCTCATCGTCTACGGCATCTGGGACCTGCCCAACCGGGTGGTCGGCCTGGCCGCCGACGACCCCACCGACCCGCCGGAGGGCTGGCGGTACGTGAAGACCCGCGACCGGCTGGAGCCCGCCCGCGGCGCCGCCGGGCAGGCCGCCCGCGACTGGTTGGCGACGCACCAGCCGGTCGACGTGCGCGCGGTGCTGCGCCAGCACGGCCTGCCTCGCAACTCGCGGTCGGAGGCCGAGCTGTCCGGCCGCTACCGGCTCAGCGTGCCGATTGTCTTCGAGCACGGCGGGGTGCTGTGGGCGAAGTACACGGGTCACCTCGGCGGCGTGGAAGGCGAGTGCACGTGGACGCCGAGGAAGCTGTCGGAGTTCTACGCCGCCAAGGAAGCCCACGAGGCGCCGGACCGGATTGCCGAGCTGATCGAGCAGGCGGGGGCCTGACGTGGCCTACGAAACCCGCGCCTACGACAACGAGCACGGCGACCCGGTCGTGGTGCTCGTGGCGTCCGGCACCCACGACGTATCGCGCCTGGTCCAGCTCCTCACGAGCGGGAACTGCGAGCAGGTCGACCTGGGGGACCAGGTGCTGCAGCAGGTGCGCCGGCACAACGGCGGCCGGGCCGCGCTCCAACTCCTCGCCGCGCACGGCGGACCGGACCTGCTGTTCGAGGTCGGCCAGCCCGAACCCGAGGCGGTGACCAGCAGTGGCTGAGCAGATCGAAGTCTGGCCGTTCGGGCGCGACGCCGACCGGGACCACCCGCTGACCGCGCACCGCATCGCCGTCACGTCGTCGCATCCAGGCTGGCGGTTCCTGGTCGCTTTCGACCGCGAGTCCGAAGCCCAGCCAACTGACGCCGAGGCAGCAATGCTGGCGTCGTTCCTCAGCGAGTACAAGGACCGCCACTACGGCGACAGCGGCTACCGCCGGCGGATGGAACAGCGCACCTTGGACGTGGACAACGGCGCCAACGGGCTCGTCTTCCACAAGTGGGGCGACGACGACTGGGGCTTCCGGCGGCAGTCGTTCGAGCGGGGGTTCCTGTTCACCGTCGTCTGGCCCGTCATGCGGAACGACGACCGCTACGCCGGCCACGAATGGCGGGGGCCTCTCGCGCTACACGTGCTGATGGATCGAATCCACACGGTCTGTGACGACAAACCGATGCAGCGGTGGACCGACTGGAAGGCCGCGCACCCTGAGGTCTTCGCAGTGGCAGGTGAGCCCCGGTGACGACCATGCCGCTGCCGTTCTGGGCCGACAGGTTCGACATGGACCTGCCGAAGCTCCTGCCCGACTTCGACGACCTGCTCGGCGACACCGCCAACACACCACTGTGGACGTACGGCGGCGAAACACACGGCCGGCTCAACCACCCCTCCACGTGGGGCGGCATCGCCTACTTCGGACTCACCGACGCCGACACCGGCAAACCCGACGCATACGTGCCCGGCTGGCCGCTGATCGAGTGCACGTGGCGGGAAGCGGTACGTGACGCCTGGCCACACACCTACGTCCTCGCCGTCGAGGCCCTGCCAGTGTGGGACGCCCACTCCCTGGCCCGCACGTTCATGGAGCTGATGTACGACCGACGCGGCCAGCAGCCGCTGCCGGAGGGGCGCGCCGACCAGCTCCTGGACTCGGTGCGCGCCGGCCTGCGGGCGGCCACCCTGCACGTGCAGCGCCTCGCCGCGGAGGTGGGTCGGTGACCGCAACATCCGAACCGCGCACCTGGACACTGGAGATCCGGCCGCCGGCACCGTTTCTCAACCTCAACGACCGCCGGGAACGCCGGTCGAACGCGCCCCGACCGTGGCGTGCCGCCGGATGGGCGGCCGCGAAGCAGGCGAAGCTTCCCACGGGGCTGGCCCGGGTGCGGATCGACGTCGTGGTGTGGCTACCGCCGAACAGTGACCCGGATGAGGAGAACCTGCGCGCCACCACCAAGGCGCTCGTCGATGGGCTGGGGCGACCCCACATCCAAAAGCCGAACCCGGCGAAGAACTTCAAGGGGCTGCGGCTCCCGGCTACGGGCTGATCTCCAACGACAACCGTAAGCACCTCGACGGCCCGCACCTGCACATCGCCCGCGAGCCAATCGCGCCGATCGGCTGGGTGGACATGTACGTCACCGACCTCACCGACGTGCCGGCCGGCCGCACGTGGACGCCGACGCTGCGGCTCACGACGACGAGCCAGCGGATCTCCACCAAGCGGGCCTGCAACGGCTGCTCCCGGCTGATCGGCGACGTTACCGAAGCCGAGATCGAGGCCGCAATCGCGGGCCGGCCGATCGCTCTGATCGACGTGCGCAGCGAGTGCCCCACCTGCAAGGAGGCGACCGCATCATGACCGAACTGGACGTGCAGCCCGACCGTGGCGGCGACCTCATCGCCCACCCCGAGGGCTGGCTGGCCGGCCTCACCGAACGGGTCAAGCCGCCGGCCGGGGACGGCACCGCGCAGATGGACGTCACCGAGGCATCCATCACGGCCCTGGCGGCCGCGGCGATGCAGGCGGTATCCGCGGACGAGAGCGCCCACGGGCTGAACCTCACCGCCGCCCGCGAGGCGATCGCAGGACTGGCGCACCAGGCGCGGCTGGCGGTCGCCCACGATCGGCAGCCGTACCCGACCGCCGACGCCTACCGCGCGGTGTGCACAGCGCTGGAAGCGCGGAAGGCGAGACTCGACGTGGCCGAAGCACGCTTGGCGCGCGTCGTGGCCGTTCTCGCTGACCTCGACCAGCAGCCCACCCCGGCGGCAACCTTCACCGCCGACGGCGAAACCGCGTATCAGCAGGCGCTCGCGTACACGGTCGAACGGCTCCGCGACGTCCTATCTCCCGACCGGACGTGCCGCTGCACCGCCGACTACAAGTCGATCAACGCGCACAAGGCCGGCTGCCCCGCCGACGACCGGCCGCTCGTCAAGCAGCTGCGGCAGGCGATCGCCGAGCCCGGTTCGGTGGTCGGGTGCCGCCGCGGCCCGTCGTGGAGAAAGAACCACCCGGCGTACGCCGAGGAGCCGGAGACGGTGCCGGCGTGGAGTGCCCGCGCGGTGCTCGTCGTCCTCGGCGTGGGCGTGGAGCAGCGTCGTGGCTGACAACACCACGATCGAGTGGACCCAGGCCACGTGGAACCCGACCACGGGCTGCGATCGCGTCTCAGGCGGCTGCGACAACTGCTACGCCCTCACGCTCGCCAAGCGGCTCAAGGCGATGGGCTCGCCGAAGTACCAGACCGACGGCGACCCCCGAACCAGCGGTCCTGGGTTCGGGGTCGCTACCCACGAAGACACGCTTGTCGACCCGCTCGGCTGGGGAACGCCGCGCCGCATCTTCGTCAACTCCATGTCGGACCTGTTCCACGAAGCGGTACCCGACGACTTCATCGCCCGCGTGTTCGCGGTGATGGCGCTGTCGCCGCAGCACACCTTCCAGCTCCTCACGAAGCGGCACGGGCGGATGCGGTCGCTACTCTCGGGCGGTCCGGAGTACGCGTGGATCGTGCCGCGTCACACGTCGCCCTTTGTCCAGGCCGTGTACGAGGAGGCCCGCAAGCTCCGCCCCGGTGGACCGCTGATGCGTTGGCCGCTGCCGAATCTCTGGCTCGGTGTGTCCGTCGAAGATCAGAAGTGGGCGGACATCCGCATCCCGGCGCTGCTCGACACTCCGGCCGCCGTCCGCTGGCTGTCCTGCGAGCCGCTGCTCGGCCCGGTCGACATCTCCCGCTACCTGTGGCTCACGGGGGCGTCGACCGCCGGACCGTTCTACGACTTCGCCGGCCGTCGCCGCGGCGGTGCTGGGGGCATCGGCGGTCAGGCGTTCACCAGCGTTCCGGCGCGCGACCTGCACTGGGTCGTGGTCGGCGGCGAGTCCGGACACAGCGCACGGCCCATGCACCCGGACTGGGCGCGCTCGCTTCGCGACCAGTGCGTGCGCGCCGAGGTGGCGTTCTTCTTCAAGCAGTGGGGCGCCTGGGCTCCCGGCGACCGCAACGGCTGGTACTCGCGATCGCACTGGGTCGATGACGGCACGGGCGGCAATGAGGCGTTCATGTACGCGCCGCGCTCCAAGTCGCTCCGCGAGCTCGACGGCCGCACCTGGGACCAGTACCCCGAGGCGGTGAACGCCTGATGGCTCAGCGTCTCCAACTCAGCCGTCAGAAGGGGTGGCGCATGCCGACCGGCGCGGTCGTCGTCGCCCGGCCGACCGTCTGGGGGAGCCCGTTCGGCTACCGGACGTACACCGGCCTGGCCCGGGTGCCCGCCCTCGACGGGTCGGCGTGGGAGTACGAGGGCCGGCTCTCCGCCGACGGCATGCAGCACAACATGCACCACGCCGACGGCACCGTCACCCTCCACCGCGTCCGGTACATGACCCGCGAGGAGATCGTCGAGACGTACCGGCGGGCCCTGTGCGAGCCGACCCCGCAGCTGCGGCTGTGGCACCGCGTCGAGCGGCGGCCGCTGTCCGTCGAGGACGTGCGCCGGGAGTTGGCCGGCAAGGACCTCCTCTGCTGGTGCCGCAGCGATCAGCCGTGCCATGGCGATGTTCTCCTGGCCGTGGCGCGCGGGGAGAATCCGTGATCGACCGCGTCATCGCAGACCGTCCCGCGCGGCGCAGCCCCAGGATCAGGGGGCACGAGCGCCGTCTCCTCCCGATCGGCCAACCGAAGCCACGCCAGGCTCCGCCGGGAGGATGGAAGGTCGCCTGCAGATGTGGCTGGCAGGCCTTGGCTCCGACACCCACCCGCGCGAGGAGTGAAGCGCTTTACAGCCAGCACGTCGCCGAGGCGCGGAGCCAGGAACTGCCGATCTGCGCTCATTGCCAGCAGCAGAAGCCCCGCGCCGACATGTCCAAGGGATCACCGCACCTCTGCAAGCCATGCCGGAACGCGGCGACACGAGCTTGGGCGGAAGCAAATCCGAGCCAGTGGGAGCGGAACCAGCGGCGGTCTTACCTTCGGCGTAAGTACGGCATGACCGAGGCGGACTACGACGCGCTACTGGAAGCGCAGGGCGGCCTGTGCGCCATCTGCGGAGGTCCGCCTGGTGATTCCCGCGGGTTCCGACCCCACATTGACCACTGTCACAAGACCGGGCGTGTGCGCGGCATTCTCTGCAACTTGTGCAACCAAGGTCTCGGCGGGCTACGAGACGACCCAGAGATCCTCCGCAGCGCAATCGCCTATCTCCTACGCCACCGGGAGGCGGCATGAAGGCCATCACTGTCCGCGCTCCCTGGTGCATCGCGATAGCCGCTGGGGCGAAGCCGGTCGAGAACCGCACCCGACCAACGTCGTACCGCGGCCCGGTCGCGATCCACGCCGCCGCCTCGTGGGCGATCCAGGGCGGCGACGACCCGCGCGTCCGCGCCTGGTGGTGGGGCGACCCGGCGTGGCGGCACCGGCCGTCGCTGGAGTCCGGCGACTTCGCCTACGCCTTCCGGCGGGTCATCGCCGTCACCAACCTGAACGGCTGCCACCAGGCCGAGCCGGGCTGCTGCACCACGCCGTGGGCGGACCAGCCCACCGCCGCGGTACCGATCGTCTGGCATTTGGAGCTCGCCGACACGGTGCGGATCGACCCGGTCGGGCCGCTGCGCGGCCAGCTCGCCGTGCCGTGGCGGCTGCCCGTCGAAGCGGCCGCGGCCGTCACCGCCAACTACGGGCTTGCGACAGCGGTCGCGAGCCTCGGCCAGGGCGGACTGCTGAGCAAGGTGCGCGCCGCATTCGAGGAAGTCGACCCGGCTCCGGGTGAGCTTGTCGAACGCAGCCGCCGACTTGTGGTAGGCGGTGATGCCGGTGCGTGACGGGGTCTGGCCGGCGGCCGCGATCACCGATCCGGCGCAGTTGGGTCCGCTGCTTCGCCGCCGCCGCACCGAACTCGGCCTACGCCTGGAGGACGCAGGCGCGGGCGCCGGATTGCAGGACACGCACCTCGGCCGGATCGAGCGCGGCGCCGCGTCTCCGCGGATTCCAACCCTGATCCCGATCCTCGACCGGCTGGGCCTGCAGCTCCTGATCGTCGACGCAGGTCCCGCCGACGGAGTCGCCGTCCGCCTCGCCGAGCTGGCGGAACAGGTCGCGGAGCTGCGGACCGTGATGACGTGGCAGGGCCTCCGCGACCTGCGGCAGCAGGTAGATGCCGCCGTCGAGGGCCGGGCGGACGCCGAAGCGCGCGTCGTCGAACTCGAGGCCCGCAATGCTGCGCTGGCCGAGGAGGTCGCCGGGCTGCGGCGGCGGGAGGCGCCAGCGATGCGCGTCGAGTTGCGGGAGCTTCGCGCCCGGATCCGCCGCTTCGAGGAGGCGTTCGACGCGCTCGCCCGCCAAGACGTCCTCACCCCGGAGCTGATCGAGCAAGCCCGCGACGCCGTCGACGGAACGCCGGCTGGACGGGAGGCGGCGTGAACCAGCACCTGCTGATCGAGACGATCCGCCGCGTGATGCACGCCCGCGGCTGCACCGGCACGGCCCTCGCCGCCGCCGTCGGCGTGCACGAGAACACCGTCTACGCCTGGTTCCGTGGCACCTCATCGCCCCGGCTCGACATCCTCCTGAACGTCCTGCGGTTCCTCGACCTGCGCATGGAACTTCTGCCGGTCGACGGCGGCCGCAGGAGCGCGACCCCGAAACCAATCCTCACGGCCGACGTCGAGCCGGCCACCCCATTGCAGAACGGAGCACCTACAGCATGACCATCACGATCCCGACAGGGGAGCTCGTCGGCGTCCTCGCCGACGTGCTGCCTTTCGCGTGCACGGACACGGACCTGCCGCACATCAACGTGGTCCGCATCGAGTGGGACGGCACGATGCTCCACGCCGAAGCGACCGACACCCTCCACGCCGCCCGCTCCAGCTGGGGGCCCGACGACGTTGACGGCCGCAGCGACCAGTCCACGCTGACGTCCGTGTTCGGCGGCGCCGACGACCCGTGGGCGCTGCTCGCCTCGTTCGCCGACGTGAAGGAGGTCGTCAAGGACTACAAGCTGTCCGGCAAAGAGGCCGGCGTGCCGCTCACCCTCGACTACCACGACGGTGCGCTCACCATCCGCCGCTCGCGGGACACCCGCTACGCCGCGAAACGCATCGTCCTGGAAGGCCGGGCCGTCGACTTCCCGCGGGTCGGCGCCATCCTCGACGAGCTCGCCGGCGTGGCCGCCGTCGACCAGGTCGCCTACTCGCCGGCCGCGCTCGCCCGGCTGGGCGCAGTCCGGCCACGGGGGCTGATGCGGATGCGGTTCGGGGGCCAGCGCACCCAGGTGACGATCGGCGACCGCTTCCTGGCGTCGATCGCCCCCGACCGGTCCGGTGAGAAGCCGCTCCAGGCGACGCTGGCCGCCGCCTGACCTTCACCTCGGAGGGAGGCCAGCGTTGGCCAGCCACATCACCAACGTCGAGCCGGCCGGGGCGTACGCGCTCGCCCCGGTCGGCCCCGCCGGCGCGGACTGGCAACGGGCGGACGCGGTCGACGGCCCGGCCGGCATGGCACACCCGGCGCGGCTGACCCGTCGGCAGGTGCAGATCGTCGGGTTCGTCGCCGAATACACCGGCCGGCACGGCTATCCGCCGAGCTTGCGTGAAGTGTCTCGGGCGGTCGGCCTATCACCGAACAACGTGAGTTCGGTGTTCCGGCACATCGCAGCGCTGATCGGCCAGGGGATTCTGGCCCGGTCGACACCGTCAGGCGCGCGCCATGCGCGGGCGATCACTCTCGCCGAGCCGCGGAGGGCCGCCGGGTGACGGCGCCCAAGCTGACGTCGCGGGACATGGTCACCGCCCTGTACCGGCATTTCGCCGGGCGGTGGGCGATCCTCACCGAAGTCACCGCACGACCGGCCGCAGTGGGCGGCCGCATCCCCGCCGGCGCCCGCGACCGGCGGATCGACATGCTGCTTGTCCGTGGCGGCATGCGTGTGGCTATCCGTCCGTCGCCGCACCGGGCGCCCGCACACACGGGACCACAGCTTCCGCTCGCCCTGCCCGAGGCTGGGCAGCCGCCCGACGTGCCTGTTCGCGACGACGGCGGGATCGAACGCCTCGCCATCGAAATCAAGGTGTCTCGCGGCGACTTCCTCCAGGACGTTCGGGACCCGTCGAAACAGGCGCCGTGGCGGGAACTCGCGCACCGGCACGCGTACGCGGTCCCCGAAGGGCTTGTCGGCGTGCTGGAGGTGCCAGCCGGCTCGGGGTTGATCGTGGTCAACCCCGACAACCGTGCGGCATCGGTTCGCTTCGCTCGGACCGCGCCGAAGACCGGCCACATCCCGGGCCCGCTGCCGCTGGCCAACATTATGGACGCGTTCTACCGGGCCTCGCGTGCGGAGGCCGAACTGAAGGGCTACGGGTTCGGGGTCGAGCGTGACGGCGACGACCCGGGCCGGCTCCGTGCCGAGCTGAAGCGGCTGCGCCACGACCTCGACCTGGCGCACAACAAGGCGGAGCAGGCACTCGAACGCGCCCGCGAGAGCGCACGGAAGCTGGCCGCGGTCAAGCCGCCGCCGTGCTCGACGTGCCAGCAGCCGCTGCACCCGGCCCGCAGTCGGCAGGCCCGCCGGCGGAACGAGGACTGGGAGCACCGCGACGAAATCCACGCCGCCCTGTGCGAAGGCATGCGGAAGCTCGCGTGGGAAGAGCACCTGGACACCCTGTCGGGTGAGGACCGCCGGTGGGCGCGGTACGACGCCGTGCCCGGGCCGCAGCCCGCCGATCCCGGCGACGGGAGGGCGGCGGCGTGAGCGGGTCCCTATTCGTCACCGGTGCGTCGTGCGCGGACCTTCTTGACCGGCCCTCGGAACCGGCCGGGCAGCGGCTCGTCAGGGTGTTCGACGCGCCAGGTCATGTATTCGCGCAGGTCGTCGGACCGGCCGCCGTCGCCGACCACGTCCCCGTAGGCGTCCCACAGCTCCTGATCGACGCTCACGTTGAAGCGCGGAGTCCGGTGCCTGTCGGTGCCCACGTCGCCACCGTAAGGCGTGGACCCCCACACGGCAATCAATGTTTGCGCCGCTGGCGCGTCGGAGATCGACCGTGCGATAGAGTGTGGGGGTCCACATGGGGGCCCACTTGCGAGAGGTGAGGTGCCATCAATGAACAAGACGCTCTGGATCGGACGCCGGGCCCAGCCGATCTGGCAGGCCGCGCAGCGCGAGGCCGACCGACGCGAGATCCCGCTGACGCAACTCCTGACCGACCTCCTGGAGAGGCATCTGCCCGGCATGGCCGAGGAGCCCACGCCGCAGGACCAGTGGGCGCAGATCGCGCCGCGCACACCTGCGGCCTAGGCCGACACCTATCCGCACTCTCAACCCACGGGAGACGACGTCAGTGCCAGACATCTGGGCCTTCATGCGAGCGGTGCGCAACTCGGACCTCTCGCATCCGGTCAAGCATGTCCTGCTGACGCTGGCCTCACTTGCAGACCCAGCGACGGGCGTAATCCCGGAGCGGTTCACACCGAGCCTCACTGACCTTTCTCGGATGACAAGCCTCGGTCGTTCCACTGTGGCCGAATCGCTCAAGGCGGTCGACGTCGAGAATTCAGAGAATGGCGAGGGCTGGGTTAAGCGCGTCCAGCCGTCCATGAAGGACGCGCGCATGAACAAGGCCAAGACGCAGTACGCCCTCCTCGTCCCTGCTAGTGCACAGGGTGGACTAGTCCAGGACGTGGACCAACCAGAACCACCCAAAGTGGACACCGGCGCTAGTCCAGGAGATGGACTAGTCCAGGAGCCGGACGGGGCTAGTCCAGGGGCTGGACACGAAGTACACGACCCTACGACCGAAGAAACCAAACCCCCTTCTTCCTCGGCGAAGCCTCGAAAAGAAAAAAAGGACGGGGAATTCCGCGAGGACGCCGACCGCATCTGCCGCTATCTCGCCGAATGGGTCGTCCGCAACGGCTCCAAGCGCCCCACGATCACCGACAAGTGGCGAACGGACGCCCGACTCATGATCGACGCGGACAAGCGTTCGCTCGAACAAATTCGAGCCGTAATTGCCTGGTCCCAACGGCATCACTTCTGGCGATCAAGGGTCCTCTCGGTGCCGAGGCTGCGGAGCGAGTTCGACGCGATCAGGTTGCAGATGGAAGGCCAGAACGAGCAGGACCGGCAAAGGTCCGGCGGCAACCAGCCCTACCGCAACCCCGAGAACCAGGACGACTACAACGACTGGAAGAAGGCGCCGGCATGACCGACATCCCCCCGCTGACGGCCGAGATCCTCGCCCGCCGTGGCATCGACCCGGCCGCCGCGGACGCCTGGGTGCCGGCCGAGTACGACCCGGTGACGTTCCGCACCGAGCAGGCACGCGAGGTGCTGTCCCGCGTAATTCCGACTCGGTTCGCGGAAGCGAAGGCGGACCACCCGGAGGTCGCAGACTGGGTGCGCCGCTACCTCAAGGCTCCCAACGAGGCGCCGTCGCTGGTGCTCGTCGGGCCGACCGGCACCGGGAAGACGTGGCAGTGCTGGGGTGCCGCCCGCGCGATCGTCGAAGGGCTCGCCGCGACCGGCCGCGGGCTCATCTGGCGCGCGACCACCCACCCGGATCTGAACGCAGCCCTACGGCCGAAGCCGGACCAGTCACACTCGTGGGCCCTGGAGCCGTACCTCGAAGCCGAACTGCTCCTGCTTGACGACGTTGGCGCGGGCAAGCAGTCGGACTGGACGGGTGACTCCCTGTACCGGCTAGTCGATCACCGCTGGTCGAATCGCAAGACCACCATCTACTCGACCAACCTGACCGCGAAGGCGCTCACCGACGCCGTCGGCGACCGCGTCGTCTCGCGCCTCGCGGACGCCGTCCACGTGACGATCAAGGGCACAGACCGGCGGTGGGCCGCGTGAGCACCGAACCCCGCATCCCACCCCACGACGCGGGCGCGGAGAAGATCGTGCTCGGATGCGCGATGCTATCCCCGGAGGCGCTGACCGAGGCTGAGGCAGCGGTCAAGCCGGGCGACTTCTACCGCTCGGCCCACGAACTGATCTTCGCCACGCTCGTGGAGATGGCCGCCCGCAAGGAACCGACCGACCCTGTAGCGGTTGCCGACCGACTCGTCGAAACTGGCCGGCTCAGCCGCGTAGGCGGCGTCGCCTACCTCCACGAGTGCTACAACGCGCCGCCCACGGTCGCCACCGTCGGCTACTACGCGGGCATTGTGGCCGAGAAAGCCAGGCTCCGCCGACTCGCGGCCCTCGCCGAAAAGGTCGAGCACGGCATCTTCGGGGGCGAAGGCACCCGCAAAGCCACCGACATCGCCGACATGATCCGCGAGGCGCTAGCCGAGCTCGACGCGTCCACTGCCGACACGGCCGGCCCTCGAATGTGGAGCGAGGTCGTCCCCGACGTCCTCGACTCGATCGAGCAGGCAGGTTCCAACCTCGACCAGGTTCCTGGCGTCCCGACAGGCCTCCACGACCTCGACCGGCTGCTGAACGGCTTCCACCCGGGGCAGCTGATTGTCGTCGCCGCCCGCACATCAGTGGGGAAGTCGGTCGCCACGCTCGGCTTCGCCCAGCACGCCGCCTGGGTCCACAAGCTGCCCGCCGCCGTCTTCTCGTTGGAAATGACCGACGTCGAAATGGGCAAGCGGCTGCTGTCCTCGGCATCCCGTGTGCCGCTGAACGTCATCACCTCCGGCGCCCTCTCCGATGAGGACTGGGCGAAGGTCGCCCGGACTGCCGGAGAGTCGTCGGAGGCGCCTCTCATCCTCGACGGTACGGCGAGTATCGGCCTCGCCGAGATCCGCGCCCGGGCTCGCAAACTGCATCGCCAGCACGGGCTGAAGCTGATCGTCGTCGACTACCTCCAGCTGATCGCGGTGGAGCGCGGCGAGAACCGGCAGACCGCCGTGGCTGCTCTTTCGCGCGGCTTGAAGCTGCTGGCGATGGAGCTCCAAGTACCTGTGATCGCGGTCAGCCAGTTGAACCGCGGGCCGGAGATGCGCACCGACAAGCGGCCCACCAAGGCTGACCTGCGGGAGTCCGGGGCGATCGAGAACGACGCCGACGTGATCATCCTCATTCACCGCGACGACTACTACGACAAGGAGTCCCCGCGGGCGGGCGAGGCCGACTTCATCGTCGACAAGAACCGCGCCGGACCCACCGACACGATCACCGTCGCGTCGCAGCTCCACCTGTCCCGCTTCTCCAGCATGGCCATCCTCCCCTGAAAGGCACTAACGGTGAACGACGTCGATGACGAGTTGCCTCCATACGCGGATCGCTGCCCGAAGTGTCGAATCCGCACTGTCGTGCCCCCTCTGCTCGTCCGGCGGAACCAACGCGGCACGGGGGTGACTGCCGACTACGCCTGCCCTCGCGGGCATACGTGGTACACCAACTGGGCTTGGTGGACCGGTGCGCCCCACTCCACCGACAGCGAGGCCGCCTGATGTTGATCCGCCCGGTGGACCTTCCGTCCCTCCGCGACGAGACCGTGGACTGGGTTTCCGCCTCGGGACCCGAGTTGTACGAGCGGGCCATTCTTGACGGCCGCCAGCTTGTGAAGCCGATGGTGGCCTCATCTGCTCGGGGTGCCGCCATCCTTACCGCGCAGGAGGTTGGCCGGCTTCGGAAGGCGGACCTGTTCTACGTCTCGGAACAGATGACCACCCTCGCCGTCGCGGCGGGCCGGTCGCTGCCCGAGTTCACGCTGATGCCAGAAGATCTGCCGAGCCCGTCGGGTCTGGTCTACTTCGCCAAGCCGATCGCAGCCGTCGACTACAGCCAGTGGTACGAGAACGAGGCCGAGTCCCCGATTGTCGCCGCGTCGTGGGGGCACTGGACCGGCAACAATCCCGCCTGGGTCAACGGCGGCGTTTGGGTCACGTGGTACGCCGACCGGGACGCGAACTTCGACAGCGCGCTGGAGCGCGGCGCGGGAACCCGAGGAGGATCGAGGCCGCCCGCCGGGTCAGTGGGCGCCTCCTCGTGGACAACGAGTCCCAGAGCCCTTTCACCACAACCCCGGTTGGTGTCGCTGACCAGGATGGGCAGGAGACCACGTTCGCAGAGGCAACCGGTGTAGTGCGCTGGCTGGCCACGCTCCGCGCGACGTGGCTGCTCATGTCGCAGCCGGTCGCGTCGGTGCAGGAGGCCGAGTTCGACCGGGCAGCCCGCCGCCGCGCGGAGCGTCAAGGCCAGCCGTCACCGCGGGTTCGCGTCATCTCCCTGCGGCGTCCAGCCTCGACGGCATCGGGTCACTCAGACCGCGAGTACAACCACCAGTGGATCGTGCGCGGCCACTGGCGCCAGCAGTGGTATCCGGCCCGCCAAGTCCACCGCCCGCTCTGGATTGCTCCGCATGTCAAGGGACCCGAGGACAAGCCCCTGCTCGGCGGCGAAAGGGTCTACCACCTCGCGCGATGACCGCTTGAGTTCTGCCGTCCTGTGTACGGCAACCCAACCTGAAGGAGAACAACATGACCGACGAATTCGTCCCCGCGTCCCCCGCGATCCAGGAGCAACTTCAACGGGGAGCGGCAATCCACGTGACCGCTGTCCTCGCCCGTGACGCGTTCGCGCTTGCCGAGCGTGTGGCCCCGCGCCCCGATTCGCGTGACGTCCCGGCGTCCGACTGGGCTCGTCACCACGCCGCTCTGGCTCTGGCCGCGCACGGTGTGGCCCGGGAGGCAGTTGCTGGCCTGCCACCGAACCCGGGCAAGGGGTCGCGTCCGGACCTTGGCTACCTGACAGCCCTTGCCGTGTCATCCACGGCTGCCGCTGCCGCACTTCTTGGCGACCCGGCCGAGATATCCAAGCTGCTGTGGGAGCTGACTCCGGAGGCCGGAAACCTGAACGGCGAGGACGTCGACTGGCTCGCCGACAACCTTGATGGGTTGGGTGTGAACCCGGCGGACCTGTACCGGTGGTTCGACGCCGCCGACTTCAACAGCCCGAGCGCGGCGGTGACCGCATGACCACACGACCCCGCGTCTGGCTGGACTGCGAGACCGTCAGCCTCGACCCCGATCGCCGTGCCTGGGAGGTGGCGCTGATCCACCGCGGCGCCAATGATCCCTCGACGGACACGGAGTGGTCGTGGTTCGTCAACATCGACGACCTCGACCTGCCCAGCACTGCGGACCCGGAGGCGTTGGAGATCGGCGGGTTCTGGCGCCGCCACCCGCAGGCCGCCGAGGTGCCGCTCATCGGCCGGCTCGCCGGCGTGGTCCCTGACCTGCCCGCGACTGCGCCGGAAGGGGCGGTCTGGTCGGAGCGGACGGTGATGTCGGTGGCCGCGTCGTGGACGAAGGGGAAGGCGATCATCCACGGGTCGAACCCGGCGTTCGACATGCACACGCTGGCACCGCGAATGGCCGTGCACGGGATCGTCCCCGAGTGGTACTACCGCGGCTTGGATGTCGCGGACCGGGCCGCCGGCTGGCTGGCAGGGGCGGGGCGCCCGGTGCCGACGAACGAGCAGGGCGACGAGAAGTCGGACCTGATCGCCGCGGCGTGCGGCCTCGCCCTGCAGGCGTACGAGCGTCACACCGCACTCGGCGATTGCCGGTTGTTCCGCGACCTGTGGGACGTCATCCAGGAGCCGCCGGCGCGACCCGATGCGGACGCGTTGGCGGCGCTGGTCGCCGACATCGAGATCATGCTGAACCAGAGGACGGGGCACGCTCACACCCGGCCGGGAATCTGGGACCCGGACAACCGGCCCGGCAAGGCGAACACCGTGTGCGTGGAGTGCGCGGCTCGGCGGCGGGTCCGGGCCTGGTTGGACGGGCAGGCACCCGCCGAGTCGTTCACCGCGGCGCGCGCCGCCGTGCGGGCCGTGTTCGAGCGCAGCAACGAGTACTTCGGCGGCGACACGGTGGAGGAGCTCGACGCGGTCCTCGACGGCGCCCTGGCCGAGTACGCGGACAAGGCGGCCGGTTCGTTCCGGCGGGAGAACGAGGCGCTGTTCACCGGCGCGGCAACCCCGAACGTCCAGTTCGTCACCTTGAAGGACCTGCTCACGGTGACGTCAGCGCTGCGGGAGGTCCTCGGGTTCGAGGGCACACCGGTCGCCACGGAGATTGTGGACGCGATGCGCGCCGAGCGTGCGGCTGCGGGGTCGCCGTCATGACCGACGTGGCACGCGCCCGCTGCGGCAGTTCTGCCGTCCACCCGCCGCACCGCGACGTCGGCGGCGACCCCAACATCCCGGACTGCGAAGGCCAACCCCGCCGCGCCACCGACCGCGAGATCGACCAAGCGACGGCGTGGGTCAGGTACTCGATGGCCGACGCCGGTCACTCGCCCGAGCTGGATGCCGAGCGCCTCGCCGAGTACGACCACGCGCTGGAGGTGCTCATACACGCCAACGGCGGCCGGTACGCCGAGCCCATTGACCGGTTCGCAGACGGCCGCGCGCAGGCCCTGCTCGACGTCGGCGAGGCCATGTCACCGACCGGCGAATCGCCACCGGAGGCGCTCGGCAACGTCGTCGACGCGGTCCGCGAACTGGCCCGCCGTGAGCGGCCTGACCCGCTCGTGGTCGCCGTCCTCGACGCCGCGATCTTGTGGCGGCAGGACGGGTTCGGCCCGGCCGAGTTCATCGACGGCCAGAAAGACGACTTCAGCGACCAGGAACTCAAGCTGATCAAGGCCGTCGACGCCATGCTCGACGCCCGCCACAACCTCCGCGACGAGCCGGCCGACGACCTCGATGCCCGCCTGCGAGAGGCCGCCGCCTGGCCGTCCGTCGAGGAGACGACTCGCCGTTTCCTGACCACGTACCGGGAACTGGCACCGCGGTACGGCTATGAGCCGACGGGTACTGCCGACTGGGACGACGAGTCGTCGAGGCCCCGGAAGCTGCTTGAGCAGACCTGTGCGCTGATGCTCGCCTGGCTGGGCGACCAGCTCGGCGCGCGCGAGGCCGCCCCGCCCACCACCCTGGTCGCCGACCTCGCCGACGAAGCCGCCCACGAACGCGTCGCCCGCGTCATCCACGCCGAGCGGTGCGGACTCAGCGCGACTGCGATGTGGGACATGCCCGACGAGCGGAAGCTCGCTTACGCCCTCGCCAAGGCCGCCATCGACGCCTATCGCGCCGGACAACCCTGGGAGCCCGCCGAGGGCCGCCTCGCCCGCGCCCTCAGCGAGCGCGGCTACGTCGCCCCGGGCCTCGGCGGCGACGTCGTAGCCAATGCGCTCACCATCGTGGACAAGCTCCGCATCCATGCTGACGAGCTCCAGAACGCCCTGGACGAAGCCGCCCGCGACGCCCACGAGGCCGTCGAGCCGGAGGCGGTGTACGACGGCGGGCTGAGCACCGAACAAGAGATCCACGACCGGGCCCTCGGCCACGCCACCACAGCGATCGGCAAGGTCCTGATCAAGGACCCTGCCGCGCGACTCGACACGCCAGCGAAGGTCATCGCCGCGGTGCTGGCGATTGCCCGCGGGTTCGAGCCGTACATCCGCGACGGCGCCCAGCCCGCGGAGCAGCCCAGCGTCGGGCAGCGCGGCTTCAGCGAGGGCTACGCCGAGGCCGTGCGCCGGCTCCGCGACCGCGACCAGTACGAAACCTGGTGGGTGCAGCACCAGTACCCGCAGGGCGTGCCACAGCGGGAGATCTTCTCTCCCGCGGTCACGATCGGCCTCGCCGACTACCTGGAGGCCACGGCGCCCGGTCCGGGTGATCCGTTCGCCGACGCGCTCGCGAGCCGCTCGCCGCGCTGCACCTGCCCAGCCGGGCCCGGAGAGCACCCGCACACCGCGCGCGGCTGCGACATCCAGGGCTGCGGCTGCACCTGGACACCGCCCCAGCACGCCAACGACGAGGAGAAGTGATCATGCCGACACAGACCCACCGCCTGTTCCGTGCCGAAGTCGCCAAACTCAAGGCGGGGGCCGCCGACGACCAGACCATCTACGACACCCTCGCCGCGTTCATGGACCGCCACGGCGTCCCGGCGATGCTGGCGCAGGAGTACAGGGACGAGCCGGCGATCGTCCGGCTGTTCGCCGAGCGGGGCGTGCACCTGCTTACCGACGACGACAAGGCCGCCCTGGACGCGGGGACGAAGACGGTCAGCGACGTGATCCGGGAGCGTCGCCCGTGATCACTAGGGATCTTCTTCTCGACGCGGCCATGGTGAGCATCCGGGCACAGTTCGGTTCCACGACGCTGATCCAGCGCCGGGTCCGGGTCGGATTCGTTACTGCTAGCCAACTCCTGCTCGCCCTGGAGGACGTCGGTGTCCTCGGGCCGGTCGGCGCAAAGGGCAAGCGGCCGGCGCTGCGACTGACCTGTCACCGAGAACTGGTGGCGGCCGACATCGACCGGGCCATCGCCGACGGCCGCATCGTGCTGACCGTCGACCAACACGAAGGCCGGAACGCCGCGCTCGGGGGCAGCCATGCATGATCCGTCCGTCCTGCTGTTTGCCGTGCCCGTGCTCAAGCTGGACATCTGGCACGACGAGCCGGGCGGCCACGACGCCACCGTGGTGTGCGGCCACCCGCCGCAGCGCATCCTTCGCCGTCTGGCCTGGGCGCTGCGCCACGTCCGGCACCTGCACTTCCGGTGGTGGCGGTACCTCAACGTCAAGCGGTGGATCGTGGACCGCTGCGAAGGCTGCGGCCAGCGGTTCCGCTGGAAGGAGGCACGGCACAGCTACCAGTCGTCCGAGCGTGCGGTGTGGCATGACCCGTGCATGTCGCTGCGGCACGTCCGCGGCCAGCTCGACGACCTCACCGGCTACGTGCTCGCCACGGCCGACTCGAACGCGAGGTGGCGCGCGACCTACCGGCTTGAACAGCTGGAGAACGCCGCGAAGGGTGAGGTGGCCTCGTGAGCCACGGTGACTGGATGCAAACCTACACAGGTCGGGCGTTCTACCCGCTCGACCCGCATGTTGAGGACATCGACCCGGTGGACATCGCGCATGCGCTGTCGCTGCTGTGCCGGTATGGCGGCCACGTCAAGCTGGCCTACTCGGTGGCCGAGCACTGCGTGCTGTTGAGCCACGCAGTGGCGCCGGGGAACGCGCTGTGGGCGCTCCTACACGACGCCACAGAGGCGTACTTGGGTGACATGATCCGGCCGCTGAAGTCCGCGATGCCTGAGTACCGGCAGGTGGAGGACAGGCTTGCAGCGGTAATAGTCGACCGGTTCGGCCTTTTCCGTGTCTGCCCGGACGAGGTGAAACTCGCCGATACGCGGATTCTCCTCGACGAGCGTGCCGCCCTGATGGCGCCACCTCCGCAGCCGTGGGCCGTCGAGCACCTGCAACCGCTGGGCGTGGAGATCCGCTGCTGGACGCCGGACGAGGCGGAGAATCGCTACCTCGACCGGCTCCACGAACTGCTCCCAGCGGCGGTTCTTGCGCCGGCGGTGACCTGACCGATGTCCATGCTGCCGCTGCCCGCCGTCGCGCCGGCGCCGCGCCGCACGAGCCGCTGCCGCGCCCTCCGCGAATCCGGGCGCCTCTGCGGCCTGGTGCTGGTCCGGGAGCCGTGGGTGTCGCTCGAGGTCGGGCCGGAGTGCGCCGAGCGTGTCGGCCTGCGCCCGGCCAGCCCGGCGCGGCTGCCCGCCGCCCGGTCGGCGGCAGACGACCTAACCCTCTTCGACCTGGAGGCGCCCGCCGTGGACCTCGACGCCGCACCCGTCGCCCTCGACCTGCTGCGCCGGCAGGTCGCCGCGCTGCTATCGCAGATCGACACGGCGACCCTGCCCCGCCCCGACCACGTGCGCGGCCGCCACACGCATCCCGGCCCGGAGTGGACACCGGCGAGAGGCTGGCGCGTCTTCGCGATCGACACCCCGGACAGCGCCGGCGCCGTGTACGTCGACCACGACTGCGACAGCCCGAGCCTCGCTTACCGGTTCGACGGGGCAGGGAACTGGGAGGCGCTGCGGATCGAGGACGCCCGCCGGATCGGCTTGGCGTTCCTCGCCGCGGCCGAGTACGCCGAGCAGCGGTTCGTGGGCGTGTCCCGCCTCGACGACCGCCGTCCGGAGGCGGCCCGGTGATGGACGCCGCGGCCGCCGATCAGCTGCGTGCGCTGGGCTTCGTCCCGCCTCCTGCCGGCGTCCCGGAGGCGGCGCGCCGGGAGCTGATCCGGTAGACGGTGGTGGCGCGGATCCGTGGCCGCCGGCGGGCGGCGCGTCGGGTGGCGGCCCGCTGCTGGTGGGCGCCGGCACGCGCCTCCCACTGACCAAACAGCCTGTGGATAACCCTGTGGAAAGAGGTCCGATGCAAGACCGGGAAGGCACCTCTCCGGACACCCCGACAGACCAGCACGTGCACGGAGGCGCACCGATGATCGAGCTACCCGAAGGGCAACAATCCAACCTCGGGCCGTTCTTCAACGAGAGCGCCGACGACCTGAACGTCTCGATCCGCAAGCTCGTCGCCGGCCTCGACACGCTCGGCATCCGGCCGTACGCCGACAACGCGCCTTCGTGGTCGTGGGTGATGTTCTGCCTCGACCGCATCGAGACGTTGCGGCGCGAGGTTGCTCGGGTACGTGCTGACGCAGCCTCCGCGCCGGCCTCCGTGGATGCGTCGTTCGTCGCCCGCAAGCGGGAGTTCTCGGCGCGCACGTTCGGACCACAGGCCCTCGCCGGCGTCATCGACCACATCCGCAAGGAGCTTGTGGAGGTCGAGGCTGATCCGACCGATCTCGGTGAGTGGGTGGACGTCATCATGTTGGGCTTGGATGGCGCCTGGCGTGCCGGCCACGAGCCGCAGGAGATCCTCGACGCGATTGTCGCCAAGCAGGCACGCTGCGAAGCGCGTACCTGGCCGGACTGGCGTACCACCGATCCCGGCCAGGCGATCGAGCACGACCGCGGCGTCGCGCCCGCTGAGAGCGTCGTAGGGGCTCCAACAGCTATCTCCGCGCTTCGCGCAGGGGCAAGGAAGATGTGCCCCTCGCGGTGGTGCCGGCCTACCGCCTCGCGGCCACCCAAGCGGTGCTGGCCGAACGCGAACGGGAGCTGTTGGAGCTCAAGGGCGCGTGTTCCACCGAGGCTTGCCGGCTGCACTACGCGCACGCCGGACCATGCGCACCTCGGGTCGAGAGCGCGACCACTGCCGTAGGCGCAGTCGGAGGCGGTCCACCAAATGCTGATCTTGGATCTGTCGAGAAAGGCAACGCCGAATGACCGAGGGCCTGAACGTGTCCGATGGCATGGCGCTCGTCTGCGCGACCTGCCGATGGCGACCTATCGGCGAGCTGACGATGGGCGTGGTCGAGGCCCACTTCGAGACTGAACCGGACCACGACGCGAGCAACCTCAAGCTGGAGCTGGTGGTGCTGTGTCCGCGCTGCGACCAGGAGATGGTGTTCGAGCGCAGCGTGGGCGACCGGGACATCTTCAACTGCGCACCGTGCCACCGGACCAGAAGCATCAGGCGAGAGGCGAACTGACCATGCCCGATATGACGTCAGAGGACCTGGCCCGGGTACGTGCCGCCGTCCAACTTCGCGACCGCTGCGTGAAGGCCGCCGTCGACCGGATGGCGTACCTCGGCGAGCTCCCGAATGCGGCCGCAGCGCGGGTCACGTACGACGCGGTGGCCGAACTGATCCGCCAAGACGAGCGGCAGCGGCTGGAACGGGCCGGCCGGCTGCTACCGGAAGGAGCCAAGCGCGGCCTTCCGCCCCACCCACACGGACATCCACCGATGGGTGGCACAGACGACGCAGCGTGGGCTGCCGCCGCGAAGGAGTGTGTGCACTGCTCCGCGAACTTCGCGATGATCAAACTGTTGCGCGCTAACGGCATCAACCCGGATGAGGTGCTGTACAGCCCACCACCGGAGGATCACGGCGACTACGTGATCGCCTACCACCTCCCGTCGGCCGGCGGCGGCTGGCCGCCGGTCCCGAAGCGCTACCCGGTGACGGTGAGGCCATGAGCCGCGTGGTCGCCGAACAATTCCAGCGCTACGTCGACCGGATGCCTGGAGCGCGCGCCGCCTACGTACACGATGCGACGTACGCGGCGCAGATGAAGTTCATCCGACGGATGTTGTACACGGTCGATCTGGCGCTGGAGACCGAGGGAGTCGCCGAGGATGTGCGCCAGCGTGTCACCCGGATGGTGCTGTTCGGCTCACCCGACCCGGACGCCGCAGACGACCGTGCGCGCGAGCACGAGAGGCTGATGACCGCGGTGATGGCCGATGTCCGCAAGGGGCCAGCAAGCGAGGAGGGAGCAGAACGATGAGCTTCGCTGCGAATCGCATCTACTGGGTGCCCGACCTCGCCGATCCAACGAACCCGACGGAGGCCGACCTCGGCGCCGCCGTCGACCTCGGCGCCTACCTCGCCGGGCCACTCGAACCGGCCCTGGACGGGGAGGCTGCCGACGCGATGGTCGGGAACCTGCTCGCGGACCTCCCGGCCGGCGCGCCTGCACCGCGAGTCGCGTCGGACGCGTCGACCGCCTCGCTCGCCGAGCTGTTTGAGTCCCGGCTCGGCGCCCGGCTCGGCAGCCTCCTCGGCCGGATCGACGCCGCCGTCGACGGCCTGTGCCCGTGCGGCGCCGAGCCGCGCGAGGGATCGGCGTACTGCTCGTCCGACTGCGAACCCACCCATATCAGCCGTGACACCGACACCAATGGCCCTGGCCAGGTCAGTGGACAGCATGGGGTCGCGACGGCGATGAGGTGGCGTCCAGACCTCGTGTTGGATGCACCGGACGAGGACCTCACGCCGATCGGCGTCGGCGAACGCCTGAACGTTGGTGACGGTCTCTTCCGCTCCGCGTTCCGCCGTGCCGACGGCACCGTCCACCTGCGCCTGGACGACGGTCACCGGTTCGTGGGCTGCGATATCCCCGCAGGCGCCGAGGTGCCAGCGGCGTACGGCGAGGCGTGGGAGCGGCTGGAGCGGGAGCTGACCAACCACCGGCACCTCGTCCCGAGCGACCGCCGACGTTCGACGAGCACGTCTTCGCCACGGTCACCGTGCCGAGCGGCGGCCGGGTGAGCGGCGTCCGCGCCGCTGTCGGCCCACACCCGGTGGTCGTGGAGGTCCGCCGCGCGGACGGTACGACTGTCGAGCCTGGCGAGGATGGTTACCTGCTGGAGGCCGGCGAGACGTACACCGTGGTGTGGGCGATGGACATCGCCGAGCCGCAACACACGGGCAGGTCGATCTTCGACGAGGCCCACCACCTCCCCACCGTTCGGCGCTGCGACGAGGCCAGCCACCGCCTACATGCTGTGGTCCGCGAGCTTGGCCACGAGTGCACGAACGTCCTCCGCCCGCCGGCCGAACGCGCCCCGACGACCGGCCCGCCGGTACGGCAGCGGGCGCCGCGCCGCATCGACCCGAGGAGGAGCCGGTGACCGTCGACTGGACGAACTCGTTCGCGGTATTCGAGCAGGCCGCCCACGACGCCGCCTTCGCCGACATCATCCGCCAGGAGGCGAAACGCACCATCCTCTGCCCACCGGACCAGGCGACCCGCGTCCGCTGGCTCATCGACCAGGCTGGAATCGCCGACATCCTCACTGTCGTCGAGTCGCAATGGGTCCCTGCCGGAACGCTGCTCGTGGTCGACCAGCAGGCGATCGAGGCCGAGTTCCAGGAGGACCTGCGAAGACCGTTCCGGCTCTGAGCAAACGGCGGCCCGGACACCGCCCCCACAGCGCGCCCGGGCCAACCACCCCATGAGACCGGAGTCCCCACCCCGGCGATCACGAAAGCGTAGTTCCTCACCTGCGCAAATGGAGATCGCCATGCCACGCAACACCCAAGGTCACCCGATCGAGCCGGCCGTGTCCTTCGAACGGCTCATCGCCGCTGGCCCTTTGTGCCCTGTGGACTGTGACTGCCACACCGGTGGTCTCGACACACCCTGCTCCGTTCCCGGCGGCTGCGGCTCCCACGGCTGCGGCACCGCCAACACGGGCAACACCGCGGCGGCCCCGCACGCCCGAACCGCGTCGGCCAACGCGAGCGACGTCGACCAGTTCGGCGACGTGGCCAGGTTCTGCGCCTCACCCGAGCGCGAGGACGGCCGGCCCACCTGCCGCAGCTACGACTACGTCGGCAAACACCCAGGGATCGTCTCCGACGACACCCGCTGGAGCCCCGACCTGTTCTGCCCGCCGTGCACCGCCGGCTACGAACGCGACGTCCGCATGCTGCCCTTCGACTGGCTCGACCTCGAGCAGATGCAGCTCCCCATGCTGTCGCAGGCCCTGGACACCCAGCGGTCCGTCCGGCCCGGCCCGCCCATGCCCCTTGCGGGCAACCCCGAAGCGCTGCAGGCCGAAATCCGGCACGTCCTGCTCACCTGGGAGACGCAGATGCGGATCCTGCAGCGGGCGCAGCGCCGCACCACCCTGATCGTCGGCGCCTGGCACACCACCAAGTCGAACCCTCCACCGCCAGCCCGCACCCTGCCCGGCCGCGACGTCCAGCGCGCAGCCGGGTTCCTCGCCGCCCGCATCCCCGACCTCTCGCGCCTCCCCGCGACCCCGGTCCGGCCGGCCGGCATCACCGACCCAGTCGCGGAGCTCACCGGCGTCGACGCGGTCGTCGCGCTCGCCGACCTGCACCGCCGCTCCCGATCCCTGCTCGGGCGTACCCACCGCACCACCACCGTCCCCGGCTCCTGCTCGACCTGCGGCTGGGCGCTGTGGCGCGACGAACCCCGCTACGAGGGCGACCCCTGCGACATCTACTGCTCCAACCCGGCGGGCTGCGAATCCCGCTGGACGTACGACGAGTACGAGCGGTACGTCGGCCTGGAGCTCGCATACCCGCGGCGACGCGCGGCAGCAGAAGTGGGAGAAGACGCGTGAGCCGGGCACCGAACGAGCAGCCGCGCCGCGCCGCTTGGCCGTTTCCCGGCGACAACCCGCTCGTCCGCGCCCGCAAGATCGCCCACATGTACCGTGCCCGGCTCCGCGCCCTGGATGTGCCCGCCTGCGACGAGGCCGACGCCACCGCCCGCATGTTCGGCGAGGACTGGGCCGTCCCGCAGCTCGTCACCGTCGAGGACGACGACGTGCTCCGGCCCTCCGAGGCCGCAGACTTCCTCTGCACCTCGACAGCCAACGTTCGCCGGCTCCGCCTCGCCGGCCGGCTGAAAGGCATCGAGACAAACGAGGGGTGGCGGTACCGAGTCGCCGACCTCCGCGAACTCCAGAATGGGCGCCCGCGTGGCGGAAGTTGACCCTGCTTGCGCGTAACAGATACGCTCCGCACGACCTAGGTGACGTATGCCCTAGGACAGGAAGGCCCGCCACCGTGCGGGCCTTTGTGCATCGCGGAGTGGCGCAGCGGTCAGCGCGCACCCGCCGCGAGAGCCCTCAACGGAGCCGCCGTCAGAGGGCCCTCGCGAAGAGCTCAACTCGTCGGCTGCTTCCGCTCGACCGTGTAAACGGCCGACTTTCGTAGACGCAGCACCAGGCCGAGGCCGTCGTGGAAGTCGACGAAGTCGTCCGTGGTCACGACCTTCGTCGCTTTGACCGTGCGCCTGTCGTGGTCGTAGTTCTTGTTGATCTCGTACTCCTGCACACTCATGCCGAAAATCCTAGGCCGCACCCCTGACAATTCGGGCGGAGGTTGCGACGTGGCCACCGACCCCACAGCCTGCCCGACATGCGGGTCACCCCATGACCTGGCGAAGTGCTCCGGCCACGCGAAGAGCACCGGTCGTCAGTGCGTCGCCTGGCCGATCAAGGGCGGCACGGTGTGCATCAAACACGGAGGCAAGGCGCCCCAGGTCCGGGCCGCGGCGAACGAGCGCCTCGGCGAGCGGCGCGCGCAGGCCGCGGTAGCCACGTTCGGGCTACCGCGGCAGATCGATCCGCGGGACGCGCTCCTTGAAGAGGTGTACCGGACCGCCGGCGCCGTGGATTGGCTGGGCGAGAAGGTCCGCGAGCTCGACCCGGCGGACGCGGTGTGGGGCCGCACGGAGGAGGTCGACAAGACCTCGGGCGAGTTCCCCGGCACGGACACCAAGTTCGCGGCCGCGCCGAACATCTGGGTCGAGTTGTGGCAAAAGGAACGCAAGCACCTGCTCGACGTGTGCAAGGCTGCGATCGCCGCCGGTATCGAGGAGCGGAAGGTGCGGCTTGCTGAGCAGCAGGGCGCGCTCCTGGCCGGGGTGATCAAGGGCATCCTCGGTGACCTGGACCTGTCGCCGGAGCAGCAGCAGAAGGTCGCGACGGTGGTGCCGTTGCATCTGCGTGCGGTGGCTCAAGCCGCCTGACCCCCGGCTGTTCGGTTGACCGGCGGTGGTACTCGCTGCCGGGCCTGGTAGTCGCCCATTCGGGCAGGTGATGGTGTGACGGTCGCGCCGGTGTCGCCGTGGGAAGCCGCCGCCCGCATGTTCGAGCCGCCCCCGCCGCCGGAGCCCCGCGAGTCGCCGTGGCAGTCGCCGGGCGAGTTGGCGAAGGCCCTCGATCCGAAGACGGTGCAGACCCCGGCGCTCGACCTCATCGACGCCGCGCTGGTCGACGTCGCCGAGGGCCGCGAAGACCGGCTGATGATTTCCCTCGCCCCGCAGGAAGGGAAGTCTCAGCGCACGTCGCGGCGGTTCCCGCTGTGGATGCTGACCCGCAACCCGAACCTGCGGGTCGCGATCGTGTCGTACGCCCACGGCGTCGCCCGCCGGTGGGGCCGGGCGATCCGCGACGACATCGGCATGCACAGCAGCACCCTCGACCTGAAGGTGAACCCGAACTCGGCGGCCGCCCACGAGTGGGAGCTCGACGGGCACGAGGGCGGCGTCTACTGCGTCGGCATCACCGGCTCGCTCACCTCACGACCAGTCGACCTGCTGATCATCGACGACCCGTACAAAAACGGCGAACAGGCCGACTCCGAAGCGTGGCAGGAGATCGTCCAGGACTTCTGGACCGAGGTCGCCATCCCACGCCTCGGCCCCGGCGTCGCCGTCGTGATCATCCAGACGCGGTGGCGGCACGACGACCTGTCCGGCTGGCTGCAGAAGCGCGACGACGGCGTCAACTGGCGGATCATCAACATCCCCGCCCAGGCCGACCACAACCCAGCCAAGGGCGAAACCGACCCGCTCGGCCGCGAACCCGGCGAGTACATGCAGTCGACCCGGGGCCGCACCGACGAGCAGTGGGAGCAGCGGAAGCGGGAGATGGGCTCCCGCGCCTGGAACGCACTCTGCCAGGGCAGGCCGTCGCCGGCGCAGGGCAACATCTTCCACCGCGACTGGTGGGTCCACTACGACCAGCCGCAGTGGACAGAACGGGCCGACGGCACCCGCTGGGCGGTCGGCTTCGACGAGGTCATCGCCTCGTGGGACATGTCGTTCAAGGACACCGAGGGCACCGACTACGTGTGCGGCCAGATCTGGGGCCGCCGCGGCGCCGACGCTTTCCTGCTCGACCAGGTGCACGATCGGCTGTCTTTTGTCGGCACCTGCAACAAGGTGCGGGCGCTCGCCGCCCGGTGGCCGCAGGCGGCGCTGAAGCTGGTCGAGGACAAGGCCAACGGGCCGGCCGTCATCAACGCGCTCTCCCGCAAGGTGCCGGGGTTGGTTCCGGTGGAACCGGACGGGTCAAAGGCGGCCCGGGCCGCCGCGGTGTCACCGTTCGTCGAGTCCGGCAACGTTAAACTCCCCGCCGTCGAGCTGTGCCCGTGGGTAGACGAGCTGATCGAAGAAGCGCAGGCCTTCCCGCGTGCGGCGAACGACGACCGGGTCGACGCGATGTCGCAGGCGCTGAACCGGCTGCTACTCAACCCGATCCTCTTCGACGACGAGATCGTCGAGGACCCCGACGACGAAGACCCCGAAGGCAGCATCTCGCAGTACTGAGCCCGCGAGGGGTTCCTCGTGGGTCGCTCCCGCCGTCACCGCCAGCACCGGCCGGTCGCGGTCGCGGTGGCCGAGTCGGCGGACCTGCGGCACCGGGTCGCCATCGCGGAGAACAACGCCGAACTCGCCGAACGCCGCCTCGCCCGCGTCAGCCTGGAGGAGTCGGTCGCCGACCTCGAACGCGCCGTCCTAAACGACCCTGGCTGGCGCCGCTTCACCACCCTGACCGAGCAGGAGTTCACCGACGAGGGCCGCCGCCAGCTCCGCGCGGTGTGCCGCCTCATGTCGATCGCGAACCCGCTCATCCGCCGCGGCCTCAACCTGCGCAGCGCGTACGTGTGGGCGTCCGGTGTGGAGATCACCGCCCGCGCCGACGGGCAAGACGAAGACGAGCAGGACGTCCAGGCCGTCGTCGCCGCGTTCCTCGACGACGAAGCCAACCAGCGCGCCGTCACAGGCCCCGCCGCACGGGACCGCCTCGAGCACTGCCTCGGTACCGACGGTGAACTGTGGATCGCCTGTTTCACCCGGCCCGTGTCCGGGCACGTGCAGACCCGGGTGTTCTTGGCCGACGAGATCAGCGAGGTCATCCACAACCCGGAGGACCGGTCCGAACCCTGGTACTACCGGCGGGTCTGGACCGAGAAGGTGTACAACGCCGACGGGTCGGTCACCTACGCCCAGCGGGAGCGCCTGTACCCGGACATCGACTACCGGCCAATCGGCCGGCAGAAGCTGCGGCAGCTCGGCGGCATCGATATCGCCTGGGACACGCCGACGATGCACGTCAACGTCAACCGGCCCGAGGGCTGGCTGCGCGGCATCCCCGACGCCTATGCCGCGGTGAACTGGGCGCGCGCGTACAAGGAGTTCCTGGAGCAGTGGGCCACCCTGATGAAGGCGTTGGCCCGGTTCGCTTGGCGGCTGACGGCGAAAGGCTCCCAGCGGGCGCAGGCCCGCGCCCGCATCGCCCAAGCCCCCGGCCGTGACCCGGCCACCGGCGACGCCCAGGACGTCGGCGGCACGGCCATCACGCCGATGGACGCGGTCCTTGAGGCCATCCCGAAGTCCGGGGCGACGATCGACGCCGAGTCGGGCCGACCGTTGGCGATGATGGTCGCGTCCGCGCTCGACATGCCGGTCACCATGCTGCTGTCCGACCCCGGCCAGACCGGCGCCCGCGCCGTCGCCGAAACGCTGGACCAGCCGACCGAGCTGGCGATGGGGCAGCGGCGGGACCTGTGGGGCGCCGTCTACCAGCGGCTCATCCGCTACGCCATCACCGAGGCCGTCCGCGCGCCGAAGGGCGCGCTCAAGGGCCAGGTGAAACGTGACCAGGTGACCGGCCGCGAAGTCCTGACCCTGGCTGGGGAGACCGACGACACGATCGACCTGGCGTGGCCGGACTTGGACGAAACCGAGACCGGCGCCGTCATCACCGCGATCAAGGCCGCCGCCGACACCGGCACCGTCCCGCCCGAGGTCATCCTCCGGCTGCTGTTGACCGCGCTCGGGGTGCGGGACGTCGACGGGATCATGCGGAAGATGGTCGGCGAGGACGGCGAGTTCCGCTGGCCCACCCCGCCCGGTGCGGGCACCGGCGCCGACGCGGCCGCCCTGGCCCGCGGTGGTGGAGATCCCGCACAGGCCGGCCCTGGACGGATGGCCCCCGCAGACGAGCAGCCCGCCGTGGACGATCCGGCCGGGCAGCGGCAGGCGGACATGGACTGGGGGCTGTTCGGCGGCCGCCGCGACAACGCCGGCGACGGCGACCGCGGCGAGGTTGGCGCCGAGCCGGTCGATGAGGAAGACGACGAGGACGTCGACCTGGGTCGTTTCCAGCTGCAGGCGGGGTGACCGTGGCCCGCCGCAAGTTCAACCCGACCTTGCACCCGCGGGACAAGAACGGCCGCTTCACCCGGTCCGGCACCCGCGACCTGAAGAAGGGCGATCGTACGGCGGCGGCCGCGGTGATGGCCGGGTTCAAGCCGAAGCGCGGTGTCGCTGGCGCGAAGGCGGCCGGCTACCTGTCCGGGATCAGCGGCTCGAGCGGGCCGGGGCAGACCAGCGCGGTGCAGCGGTACCTGAACGAAGGCGGCTTCGTCGACGTCCACCAGGCGTTGCGGGCGGGCAAGGGCGCCGACAACCCGGACGTCGCCGAGCTCGACGCCGCGATGATCGAACTGCCGGACGACCTGCTCGTCTCCCGCCGGGTGCCGCTCGCGATGTTCGGTGACGCCACCCCGGACCAGCTGGTCGGGATGAAAGTCCGCGACGCCGCCTACTCGCCGGTGAGCCTGTCGACGGTGCCGGGCAAGGCCGACGACGTCCGCCTGCGGATCGCCGTCCCGAAGGGCACCCCCGCGATCGTCGCCCCGGACAGCGGTGAGCTGGTCCTTGACCGCGACCTGGAGATGGCCGTCACCAGCGTCGAGAAGAACACCGTCGGCGGCTGGGACATGCACCTCGTCGTCCTTCCCAAGGACGGCGCCCGAGACGGCAGCGGCGGCCGGTCCCCTGCCGGCGGGGAGCGTTCGGACCAGACGCCGGAGGCAGAGCCGCCGGCTGCCGATGCTATGCCTGAGGCCAGCCCGGCCCCATCCGGCGATGACACCGATGCGGCGCTCCGCGCGGAGCTGATGCGGCTACGGGTGCCGGAGTTGCAGCGCCGCGCCCGGGAGCGCGGCCTGAAGCCTGGCCGGGCCCGCAAGTCACAGCTCGTCGACATGATCGTCGCGGATGAGCGCGGTGACGACAGCGGCGACACCACCCCAGCCCCGGAGGCGCCCGCGCCGGCGGCTCCCAGCCGGACGACCGGACCCCTGGTAGGAGACGCCGCCCGCGACGCCGCACCGGTCTCTATCGCCCGCGGCCGCGCACGCGGTGGCCTGACCCGCGCCGAGCGGCAAGCGCTCGTCGACTACCGCGGCTCTCTGTACCTGTCGGCCAACGGGGTGCTGCGGCAAGGCGCCGGCCAGGTCCCGGACAGCCCCGAGTATCGGACGCTGGCCCGCCGGATCGAAGGCACCGACGCCGCGATCGCCAAGTCGCCGCTGACCGCAGACGTAGAAGTCGCGCGGGGTGTCAAGACCGGCCGGGCTGTGTTCGGCGACGCCTGGGACGGCGACCTGACCGGCGCCGAATGGGTGGAACACGCGTACGTGTCCACGAGCACCAGCGAGAAGACGGCCGGCCAGTTCGCTGACTTCGGCGCCCGCGGCGGCGCGAAGATGCGTATCCGGGTGCCAGCCGGGACCCCTGGTGTGGAGTTGTCCGGCGGCGGCATCGGCGCCAGCAGCGAGTCTGAGATCCTGCTCAGGCGCGGCCTGACAATGCGGGTGGTGTCCGACAGCGGGCCGGGCGAGAACCGTGAGCTGGTTGTGGAGGTGGTCCCCGATGGCGGAGCCGACACCGTCGGACGACGGCGAGGAGCCGCAGGTGTCGGCGGAAGCCGAGGACCAGGCGGCGCTGGACAGGATGACGATGGACTACCCGGTGGAGCTAACCCTGCCGCCGCAGGGGGCGACGGCGACGCAGACACCGCCGGAGTAACTGCGGACGAGCCGACGACCGCCGCAACCGCGCCGGCCGGTGGAGCGGTCACCGGCGCAAGATCCGCCACACCACCAACGCCAAACACGTGGGGGCAGGCGACCGGCGGCAACGACCCGATCCACTTCCACGACGACGGAGAGATTGGCACCGCCATCAAGGCCATGGGCGACGACGCGCTCATGGACATCGACGGCGAACCCCTTGCCGACATCCTCGGCCGCCTTGCCACCGACGCGGTGCTGGGCCGCGGCACCTCGCAGCAGACCCTCGACGGCATCAAGGCGGTCCGTGACCGGCTGCCCGACGGCAGCCAGGCCCGCCGCCAACTTGACCTCGCCATCGACCGGCTCGACGCCCCCGACAGCCCGGCCCCGGAACTGCCGGACGGCACCCCGGACGCGCTCCGGCAGCTTGCCGCCGACCTGCACGCTGTGCCGCTCGTTCGCCGTGAGCCGGGCCCGGAGGAGGACGCGCTCGCCGACCTCGCGACGCAGGTCGCCGCGGGCCGGCTGAGCGGCCGCCGCCTCGCCGACGCGATCCGCCGTCTCCGGAACCGCCGCCACGAGTCCGTTGAGGGCAAGTTCGAGATCGACCGCGCCGTCGACCGAGCGGTCGCCGCGCTCACCGCCCGATGAAGTGCGGCCGGAGGTGCAAGTGACCGTCATCGCCGGGCTCGTCGACAACGGCACCGTCCTGCTCGGCGGCGACTCCGCCGGCGTCGGCGGGTACCAGATGACCGTCCGCCGCGACGCGAAGACGTTCGTCAACGGCCCGTATGTGTTCGGTTTCTGCGGCAGCTTCCGCATGGGGCAGCTCCTGCGGCACGCGTTCACCCCACCGGTCCCGCCCTCCGATGTGGACCTCGAACGGTTCATGTGCACGACGTGGATCGACGCCGTCCGGCAGGCGTTGAAGGACGGCGGCTACGCCCGCATCGACGACGGCCAAGAGTCCGGCGGCACGTTCCTCGTCGGCGTCCGCGGCCGGCTGTTCGAGGTGCACGGCGACTACCAGGTCGGCGAAGCGCTCGACGGCTACTCCGCGGTCGGCTGCGGCGACGATGTCGCGCTCGGCGTCCTGTACGCGACTGCGGGCTCCGACATGGTGGGCGAGGACCGGATCGTGTTGGCGCTGCGGGCGGCCGAGCGGCACAGTGCGGGCGTCCGTGGTCCGTTCACGCTGACGAGGGAGGTGGCCGGGTGACGATGACCCTGCCCGTCTTCACGGTCCACACTGCGGGCGCGCCGGTCGGGATGGTGCAGGCGTGCGTGTCGTGCGGGTGGCCGCTGATGGACAACACCGCCTGGGTCGAGGGTCGGGTCGCCGTGATGGAAGGCGCCGAGCGGTACGGGCCGTCGTGGTGGCCGGTCGGCGCGCGGATCGGCACCGGCATCACCAAGCCCGGGGCCGGCGGGCTCACCTATGTGGTCGATCCGACGGACCGGCCGCTCGACGCCGACGAACGGCTGTGCGTCGTTACCTAGGACGCCGCCACGGGCCGGCGCATGTCGTAGGACGTTACCGACTCGAACCGGGCCTCCGGGCCCACCAAACTCACGACTAGGTCGAGCATCCAAGGCGAGTTCCTCTGGGACAACACGCCCTTGACGTTGACCAGCCATCCGCGGTCACCAGCGAGGTTAAACGCCCAAACGTCCCCCGGATCGAGCGGCCCGAGTTCAACGGCGTTCCGTCCCTCGCGGTCGCTGATCACGACAATCGTTGCGCCACGGCCGACCTGCCCGACCGGCCCGGTCGCCACCCGAATCAAGATTAGGTAGCCATACTCCCAACGCTGCATGCCGCCCATCGTGCTCGACGGACACAACGGCAGTCGCGCCCTGCGCGCCCGGAGGTGGCGCGTGGCGATCACCGCCGAGACGCTGCGCCGGCTCCGCGACCTCGCCTCAACCGTCGGCGGCGAGGTTGACGACACCGTCCGGTCGCTGACCGCCGCGTGGGTGCGGGCGTGGGACGAACTCGACCCGGCGTGGCGACGCGCCCTCAACGACATCCTCTCCAGCGCGGCGGCCACGGGCGCCTGGCCAGCGCCATGGCAGCTGTACCGCGTCGCGTCCGTGTCGGCCGCCGCACAGCAGACCGAGATGGCGTTGACTGCGCTGGCCGCCGAGGCCGGCATCACCACCTCCGCCGGGGCGTCCACCGCAGTCGCCGCGACCGCAGCAGCAGAGCCGCTGATCATCGCGTCGCAGCTACCCGCCGAGATGGCCGCCGACGCGGCCGCCGTCTACGCCGCCGCGGTCCTGCCGACCGCGCTCGACGTGATCGTGCAGCGCACCACCGAGCGGATCACCGCGCAGACCCGGCCGCTCGGCCGTACCGCTGACGAAGCCGTCCGCCGCGCCCTGATCCGGGGCATCGCCGTCGGCGACAACCCCAACGTCGCCGCGCGGGACATGCTCGCCCGCGTGCAGGACGCCTTCGAGGGCGGCTTGGGCCGCGCGATCGTTGTCGCGCGCACCGAGATGGTGGATGCCTACCGCCAAGCGTCCCGGTACGCGCACGAGGCCAACAGCGACGTGCTGGCCGGGTGGACGTGGCTGTGCCGCCTCGACACCACCTCATGCGTCGCCTGCTGGGCCATGCACGGCACCGTCTTCCCGCTCTCCGAACCTGGCCCGCTCGACCACCCGCAAGGCCGGTGCGCGCGGGCACCGAAGGTCAAACCATGGCGCGAGCTCGGGTTCGCGGTCGACGAGCCGGCCGACGTCCTCCCCGACGGGCGGGCAACCTTCGACGCCCTCGACGAAGCCGACCAGCTGGCGGTCCTCGGCCGGGCACGCCTCGACCTGCTCCGGTCCGGTCGGATCCGTTGGGACCAGCTCGCGATCCGTAAGGACAACCCCGGCTGGCGGCCCAGCTACGTGCCGACACCGCTGCACGCGTTGCAGCGCGCCGCCGGACGACGGGCGTGACGCGGATCCCTTGCGCCGTAGGTCGTCTGGCTTCGTCCACAGTCAGCGGACTGAGAGAATAGTTAGGCCCGGCGGGTGCTGGTAACACCCCCCGGGCTGTGGCCGACCTGAGCGAACAGGATCGACATGCCTGATGGTACAGACGCGCCCCGGAAGCCGAAGTGCTCCGTCGGTAGTTGCGGTATGTCCGCCAAGGCCCGGGGCTGGTGCGGCACCCACTACAACCGGTGGCATCAGTATGGAGACCCCGAAGCGCCGGTGCGTCAGCGGCCAGTGCGTCTGTGCGAGGTCGCCGAATGCCGCAACAAGTACTACGCCAAAGGCTTCTGCCGGCGTCACCACACGCGGTTCTACTACGAGACGAACCGTGAACGCGTCAAGGCCAGCCAGGCCGTCTACCGCGCGGCCAACCGCGAGACGGCTCGTGAGCGGAGCCGGGAGTGGCGGCGGGCGAACCCGGAGCGTGCAACCGCCTCGGTGCGCGCGTGGTACGCGACCAACCGCGAACGGGTCCGTGAGTACCGGCGCCGGTACCGCGCCTCGAACCGCGACGTCGTTCGGGCGGCCAACAGCCGCCGCAAGGCGCTCCACAAGAACGCGCCTGTCAACGACCTGACGGCGCGGCAGTGGCGTGAGATCAAGGCTGTCTACCGGTTCCGCTGCGCCTACTGCCGCCGCAGGCTGCCGTTGACGATCGATCACGTAGTTCCGCTGTCAAAGGGCGGCCCCCACACGGCGTCCAACGTCGTACCCGCCTGCCAGCGATGCAACAGCCGCAAGGGCGACAGAGCGGCACCGATCTTCCAGCCGTTGCTCTTCTAACCCAAACCCGCCGTACACCCAAGGCCCCCGGGATCACCGGGGCCTTGGTCGTGCACGCATTCGACGGGAGGTCCCATGTCCAACCGGCGAAGGCTGCGGCCCGGGCCGTACAGGCTGCGCGAATCCGCCACCGCCGTCGCGCCCGGAGCGACCGTGACGATCGGCGAGGCGCCCGGTGCCCCGGTGGCGTCCACCGGCGGTGAGCGCGCTGAGCTTCGGGAAACGGTCACCGCCGCGCTCACGGAAGCACCGACCAGCGCGGGCGGACCGACGGTCGTGGACCTGATCCTGATCGAGGCCGGCTGGAACCAGGCCGGGACCCGCTACTACCCGGCCGACGTGCTCGCCCGCGACATCCCGACCGTCTTCCCGGCCGGCACCCACCAGCACTGGGACCACCCCAGCCTGTCCGAGGCGGTCGAACGACCCGAGCGGTCGCTGTCCACCCTCACCGCCGTCCTGACCGAAACCCCGTACCTCGCGATGGTCGAGGGCAAGCAGGTCATGCGCGCGAAGGCCCGGGTCTTCTCCCCGTACGCCCCCCTGCTCGCAGAGATGTGGCCGCACATCGGGGTCTCGATCAACGCGGACGGGGCCGGCGAGTACGGGGAGCGGGAGGGTCGCCGCGGCCTGATCGTGGAGTCGATCGACTTCGGCAAGTCGGTTGACTTCGTGACGAAGCCTGGTGCGGGCGGCCGGATCCTGTCGCTGCTGGAATCGGCGCGCCAGACCGGGCTGCGGGAAGCCCGCTCCTTCGGCGCGTGGCTGGAGTCCCGGCTACACCTCGCCCTGACCCAGTTCGCGGACGACGCGTACGGCGACGGCCGGCTCACCCGGGATGAGCGGATCGCCCTGTCGAACGCGATAGGCAAGGGCCTGGAGGCGTGGACCGCGGTCGTTCTCGAAAGGGCACCGCAGCTGTTCAAACGGGACCTCTACGACGAGCCACCGCAGCCCGTGACCGCGATCGTCGAGGCCGCCACCGAGGACGTCCGCCGCGCCCTGTCCACAGTGCTGTGGGCCACCTACGGCGGCGACGACCGGCACGTGTGGGTCCGCGACTACGACGCCGAACGGTCCGTCGTCTGGTACGAGGTCACCGGCGACGACGCCTGCACCACCTGGCAGGAGGGCTACCAGGTCGTCGGCGGTGTCGCCTCCCTGACCGGCGGCCGCGTCGAGGTCGTGCCGCGCATGGTCTACACCCCCGTCCGGCCAGCCGATCCGGCCGACGCAGGCGGCGCGGAGACCCAGGTCGTTGAGGCCGACCGTTCTCCCACCGCATCACAAGCTCCGGCCGTCGAGCCGGGATCCGGGCCGGGCAGCCCGCCCGACACCAAACAAACACCTGAGGAGGAGGGCGTCATGCCCGAGCTGACCCCTGAGCAGCTTCGTGAGGCTGCCGAGGCGCGCACGAAGGCCGAGACGGAGCGCGACCTGGCGCTGCGGGAGGCCGCCGAGGCCAAGGCGCAGCGCGCGGAGAGCGACCGCGCGCTGGCCCGTTACCGGGCGCTGGACACCGCCCGGCCGATCGCGACGACGCTGCTGGCCGAGTCCGACCTGCCGCCGGCCGCGCAGCAGCGCGTCCTGGCCGGTGTGACCGGGGAGCGGGTGCCGCTGACCGAGGCGCTCGCCCTGGACGAGGCGGCGTTCCGGACCCGGATTGGGGCGGAGATCGCCGCGGAGGGCGCCTACCTGGCGCAGCTGCGCGAGTCGGCCGGCGAGGGCCAGGTCCGCGGCGCCGGCTCCACCGCGGTCACCGGTACCGCCGCGGCGACGCCGTCGGTGGACGAGCGGACCCGTACCCGCGCGGCGCTCGTCGAGTCTTACCGCGCCCGCGGCCTGTCCGAGGACGCCGCCAACAAGGCCGCCAACGGCCGTCCGTTCTGAGGAAGGAGCTGACCCATGGCGCTCAACATCGTGCACGAGATCGGCGACCAGCTCGACATCGTCGTCTCCCACCCCGCCGCCCCGAGTCGGGCCAGCCGGTCCGCTGGGGCGAGCTCGTCGGCGTCGCCCTCGCCGATGAGGACACCGCTACCGGTAAGACGCCGGTGAAGTTCAACGGCACCGCCGAACTGTCGGTCAAGGGCGTCAACGGCGGCGGCAACAGTGCCGTCGCCGACGGCGACCAGCTGTTCTACGTCGACGCCGACACCCCGCCCATCTCGAAGAAGAACACCGGCCGGCTGGTCGGCCAGGCCATGGCAACTGTCGGTTCCGGGGCCACCGCCACCATCCTCGTCCGGCTGAACGGCTGAGGAGGCCGAGTAGATGACCACCACGACCACGTTCAGCACCACGGTGGAGCGGCTCGACGCCGGCGCCGTGGACATCCGCGAGGCGTTCGGCGGCCTCTCCCAGGTCGGGCAGCGCGCCCCGCGTCACGACCCTGCCTGGGAGGGCAAGCTGCTCGAGGCCGAGCGGTTCATGCAGGACCTGCGTACCGGGCGCCGCGACCTGTGGCAGTTCCGGGAGGCGATGAGCACCAGCGACTTCCCGCTGCTGTTCGCCGACTCCCTCGACCGCCAGCTCTATGGCGCCTACGAGGCCACGGTCCCGACGTGGCAGAACTACGCCCGCTCGGAGGTCGTCAACGACTTCCGCGAGGTCAAGCGGTTCGCGACGAGCGGCATCCGCGGCATTCTCACCAAGGTCGGCGAACTCGCTGACCACCCGCGCCGGTCGCAGACGGAGACCGAGTACAAGTACGGCGTCGACAAGTACGAGGCCGGCTTCGCTCTCTCGTTCGAGGCGATGATCAACGACGACCTGGGCGCGTTCATGCGCATGCCGCAGGACCTCGCTGACTCGGCGCGGGACTCCGAGGAGCACTTCGTCACGACCCTGTTCGCTGACGCCAGCGGGCCCGACGCCGCGTTCTACACCGTCGGCAACGACAACCTCCTGACCGGCAACCCGGCCCTGGACCGGGAGGCGCTGCAGGCCGCTATCACGAAGCTGATGAAGCGGACGGACGAGAAGGGCAACCCGATCGTCGTCAAGGCGGTCGAGCTGGTCGTCGGCCCGGGCCTTGCCATGGAGGCGCAGGAGATCATCAACGCGACCGAGTACCGGGCGGTCGCCGCGAACGGCGACGTGACGGTCATCAAGGGCAACGGTATCGGCGCGAACCTGCGGGTCTCCGTCAACTACTGGATCCCGACCGTCGCGAGCACGGCGAACGCCGACACGAGCTGGTGGGTGTTCGCGAACCCGAACGGCCCGCGGCCGGCGCTGGCCTTCGGCCGGCTGCGCGGCTACGAGCAGCCGGCCCTGTACGAGAAGATCCCGGACATGCGCCGCATCGGCGGCGGCGAGGTTCCGTGGAGCTTCGACCACGGCGCCAGCGAGAAGAAGGTCCAGCACGTCTTCGGCGGCGCGCAGGTCGACCCGAAGATGACCGTGGCCTCCAACGGCTCCGAGTCCTGATGGTCGACGTGAGCGGGCTGCCGAAGGCGCGGGTGCCGGACCAGAAGTTCTACGCCGCGATGTGCGGCCTGCTCGCGGAGACCAACGAACTGCTGCGCGACATCCGTGACCGGCTGCCCGAGCGGACCACCGACGGGCAGCCGGCCGCGGAGCCGGCGAGTGAGGAAGGCGGCGCGGTGGAGCTGCGGGAGCCTGCCGCGCCGCCGCCGGTCCTCGCCGCACCACCCGCTGCGTCGCCTGACACGGGCGCCGAGCCGGACGAGGAGCAGACCGCCGAGCAGGTGGCGCTCACCGAGCCGGCCCAGCCCGTGAAGAAGACCGCCCGGAAGGCGACCAAGAAGGCCGCGGCCGGTCGCCGCACCAGCACCACGAAGGAGACACCCTGATGCCAGGTGCACCCCGTGCCGCCTACTACGGCACCAAGCCCGTCCTCGGCGACGCGACCCAGGCCGTTGCGGTCGCGGACGCTCCGGCCATGACGTCGGCCGCCCCGATCAGCGGCGGCGAGTCGCCGACGGAAGCCGAATTCAACGCGCTCCGCGCCGATGTCGTCGCCCTCAGGACAACGGTGAACGCGCTGCTCGCGTCGCTGCGCACCTCCACCCTGCTCGACACCTGAGGCCAGGGCTGACCGGTGTCGGTGATCTCCGACGAGAACGCGCTCACCGGCACCCCAAAAGCCACGTGGGACGTCACCGGCGCCGGCGACACCAGCATCCAGGGCTTCCCCCGACGCATGTCCGTGAACCAAGGCGACACGCTCCAGTTCTCGGTCCACTCGCCGGACAGCGCCTGGGCAGGAACTGTGTACCGGCTCGGCTGGTACAGCGGGGACGGCGGCCGCGACATCGACGACGTCTCCGGCCCGCAAACCGCGCAGCCGGCCGGCACCACCAACGCGACCACGGGCATGGTCGACTGCGGGAACTGGCTGACCAACGGCAGCTGGGCGGTGCCGGCCGACGCCTGCCCAGGCGTGTACGTGATCAAGATCTGGCGGACCGACAACACCGCCCTCGCCTCCCACATCGGCCCGTTCGTCGTCCGCGACCCCAGCCGCAAAGCACCGCTCGCGGTGAAGACGTCGGACTCGACGTGGCAGGCGTACAACCACGCCGGCGCCGACCCGGACGACATCCTCAACGGCAAGTCGATCTACGGCACCGGGACCAGCAGCGCCTTCACCTTCAGCCAGGCCACCCGCTCGCGGGCGGTGTCGTACCACCGGCCGCTGGTCACCCGGCAGCACCTGCCGCAGACGTCGTTCTGGAACGCCGAATACCCGTTGGTGCGGTGGCTGGAGCGGTGCGGTTACGACCTGGACTACGTGTCGTGCGTCGACGTGGACACCAACCCCGACCTGCTCCTCGACCGCGAGGCCGTGGTGTCGTCCGGGCACGACGAGTACTGGTCACCCGGCATGCGGGACGCGCACATCGAGGCCCGCGACGCTGGCGTCAACCAGCTGTACCTGTCCGGGAACGAAGCGTTCTGGCGGATCAACTACAACGCCGACCGCCGCCAGTACGCCTGCTGGAAAGACACCCACGACGGCGCCCTCAACCCGACCGGGGTGTACTCGGGCACCTGGCAGGACACCCGCGGCTTCAACCCCGACCGGCGGCCGGCCGCCCTCCTGAACGGGCAACGGTTCCGCCTCAACGGCCTGTCCGCCTACGAGCTCGTCGCGACCGCCGACCACGCGGGTAGCCCGTTCTGGCGCGACACCGCCGTGGCGGCGCTGTCCGGCGCCAGCACCTGGACGTCGCCGGACCACATCATCGGCTTCGAAGGCGACGAACCCGCCGACATGGACCCCGGCGAAACACCGTCCGGGCTGCTGCGCCTGTCCGAGGTCACCTACACGGTGGCGAACCTGATCGCGGACGACGACGGCAACATCTACACCGGCTCCGGTGACTACACCCACGCCCTCACCCTCTACCGGGCGCAGTCCGGGGCGATGGTGTTCGGGGCCGGCACCGTCCAGTACGCGTGGGGCCTGGACGACATCCACGACCGCCACCCCGGCGGCACCCTCGCCACCACCGTGCTGCAGCAGGCGCTCACCAACCTGCTCGCCGACATGGGCGTCCCGCCCGAAACCCTCCCGGCCGGGCTCGTCGAGCCGGTCCCGGTTGATTCCACCGCCTACGGCTTCACGGAGGACCCAATGGCCAACGCCGCCTTCAACAAGTTCAAGGAAGGGCTGCTGGGCGGCCTCTACGACCTGAACACCGCCACCATCAAGGCCGCCTTGGTCCGCGGCTACACCTTCGACCCGACCGACGAGTTCGTCGCCGACGTGGTCGCGACCGGCACCATCAACGGCACCAGCGCCGCGCTCGCGAACCCCACCCTCACCGACGGCGTGTTCGACGCCGACGACACGTCGATCGCCACCACCGCGAACGCCACCAACCACGGCCTGCTGGTGTTCCAGTCCAGCGCGGTGACCGGCGGCGCCGACGTCGCACAGTCGGCGCAGCGGCTGATCGCCTACTACGACACCGGCACCGGCCTGCCCATCCAGCCCGGCACAGGCACAGTCGCGGTGGGCTGGTCCGGCGGCACCAACCGCATCCTGAAGGTCGGCTAACCGGCCCCAGCCGAGGGGGATCGCGATGGCCACCAGCATCTTCAGCCCCGCCACCACCCCGGCGATCACGAACGGCGACGACGCCACCGACTACACGTTGGGCACCAAGTTCCTTCGCTCCGTCGACGGGTCCATCGTGCGGGGCCGCTGGTACTTCCCGGACCCGCTGCCCGCCGGCACGGTCGAATGGGTGCTGTACAGCGACGCCGGCACCGAACTGGCCCGGCAGGCGTTCGTCGACCCCGCCGCCGGGCAGTGGAACGAAACCCCCGACCTTGCGGTGCCGGTCGCCTACACCGCGAACACTGTGCTGCGCGCGGCGATCTACACGCCCGGCGACTACGTCGCGACGCCGAACTTCTTCGCCACCGCCGACCACATCAACGACGACATCACGGCACCCGGCAACGACGGCGGCGCCGAGCAAAACAACGGCTGGCTGGGCAGCACCGACGAATTCCCGAACATCATCTCCGGCAACGCGGCGTCGTTCTTCGCCGACATCGTGTTCGCCGACCCCAACAACATCGCCCCCGACGGCCTGGCCATTCCGATCACGCTCGGCGAACCCACCCTCAGCCAGGACAGCGAAGACACCATCACCCCGGCGAGCCTTGAGATCCCCGTCGAGCTCGGCGCGCCGGCCCTAACGTGGTCGGGCAGCGTCTTCCCGACGAGCGTCACCGTCCCGGTCGAACCGGGACCGCCCGCGCTCGAGGAACTGCCTCAGGTGACCCCCGACGGCCTGGCCGTACCGGTCACGCTCGGCGATCCGGCCCTCGGCTGGTCGGCCACCATCGCACCCGATGGCATCGCCGTGCCGGTGACGCTGGGCGATCCAACCGTCGGCGGGCAGCAGGTCGCCCCGGACGGGCTGGCCGTCGCCCTCCAGCTGGGGGACCCGACGCTGACATGGTCCGCGACTGTGGGCCCGGACGGGATCGCTGTGCCGGTCACACCGGGCGCGCCCGCCCTCGCGGACCCGTCGTCGCAGCCGATCCCTGCCCGCTCCGCGGTCCGGTTCGGACCGCGCGGCACACGCCTGATCATCCGGTAGGGAGGAGGCTCGCGTGGCGCTGGAAACGTACTGGGTCGACAAGCTGGTCGTCGTCGACTGGCCCATCCGCGACCCGGAAGGCACGTGGGTCCCCGGCGTCACCGTCACCGGCACCGTCACCCTCCCACCCGCCCCGGGCGGCACCACCCCGATGGTCGTCGCCGAGGTCCCCGCCGAGCAGCTGTACCGGGCCACCTACAACCCCATCGTGGCCGGCACCCACGCGGTCCGGCTCGTCGCCACCGGCGTGGCCGACGGCGCCGAGGAAGCCACCTTCGTGGTCCGCCGGTCCCTGGTCGGCCTCCCGCCGATCACCGTTGACCCGACGACGGACATCGGCAAGATCCGGCTCCTCGCCACGGACCTGGCCGAGGACGACGCAGTGTTCGAGGACGGCCAGATCTCGGCGTTCCTGGCCATCGAGGGCAACGTGAAACGGGCCGCCGCGCTCGCCATCGAGACGATCGCCACGTCGGAAGCCCTCGTCTCCAAGGTGTTGACCACTTCGGATGGTTTGACGACCGACGGTGCCAAGCTCGCCGACTCGCTGATGAAGCGGGCCAAGGCACTCCGCGACCAAGCCGACGTCGAGGCCGGCGACCCCGACGACTACGGCATCGAGATCGTCGACTTCGACCAGTACGCCGCCTACCGGACGTACCTCTGATGCCCCTCGGTGGCCGGCCCGGCCTCGCCCGCACCCGCGTCATCCCCGCCGAGTGGGAAACCCATCACCGGCCGGTGTCGGAGGACGGGATGCAGGCCGAGTGCCGGATCGAACGGCCCGCGACCAGCCCGGTGTGGGACGACGTCGCTGGCCGGGACGTGTTCCCCGCCCCGGCGCTCGTCTACGAAGGCATGTGCCGCTTCCACGGCACCGCGCCGTCCAGCTCGGCGCCCGTCGCGGACAAGGACATGCCGCGCGGCCAGTACACGGTCACGATCCCCACCGACAGCGACGAGATCCTCAAAAACGACGTCGTCCGGCTCACCGCCTGCGACGGCGACCCGGCTGCGGTCGGGAAGACGCTGCAGGTGATGGGCGCCACCAGGTCGGCGAAGACGTGGGAGCGGACGCTGACCGTGCAGATGCCGCAGCCGACCACGAACCAGGCGTAGCCGCAGGGCGGGGGTGGCCACTGTGGACGACCTCGACCGCCTCGCCCGCGACATGGACCAGGCGCCGGACAATCTGGCCGACCGCGCCGACGCGCTCGTGCGCGCCTCAACCCTGCAGACCGAGGCGCTCGGCAAGGCCGGCGCGAACGTCCGCACCGGGTTCATGCGGGCGTCGATCACCAGCGAGTTCGAGCGCACCGCCGACCGCAGCGCGGGCGAGACCGGGCCGACCGCCTGGTACTCCCATTTCCCACACGACGGCACGTCGCGGATCGCGCCGAACCCGTTCATGTACCGGGCAGCCGACGTCGTCGAGCCGCAGTTCTACGCCGCGGCGGAGGCGCTCGGCGCAGCGGTGCTCGATGGCTGACACCGACATCGGCTGGGCCCACGCCGACGCCATCAAGACCATGCTCGGCGGGCTGCCGTACACCGTGTACATCGGCGGCGCGGACATCCCCGACGACGCCGACCAGTACCTGGTGCTGTGGTCCCCGCCGGCGAACCGGCCACGGTCGACGCTCAACGGCTACGGCGGCGAGGCCCGCACGACCACGCAGGTAACCGCGGCGGGCCGCACCGTCCGCGAGGTGATCACTGCCCTGGACCGGGTGGCTGCGGCCCTGCACCGCCAGAGGCCAACGATCGCGGGCCGCAGGTGCTCGCCGATCACACAGACGCCGGACGTGCCCGCCCCGCCCGCGCCGGAGAAGGACCCGAACGTCCGCACCACGGACGGGCAGCCGATCTTCTTCAGCTTCCTTCAGTTCTCCCTGTTCAGCGCACCCGAGGAGCCGTAGATGGCCGAGATCCAGCCGTTCACAGTCACGATCGCGGGCGGCGCCGCAACGTATAACGCCGCCGCATCGGGCGACACCGCGAAGTGCGGGCCGGGCTACTTCCTGCATGCCAAGAACGCCAACGCCGCCAGCCGCACCGTCACGATCGCCGTGCCCGGCAACACCGCGTGGGGTGAGCCGAACCCGGACAAGGTGTACACGCTTGCCGCCGACAGCGGCGAGCAGATGATCCCGCTGCTGGACGAGTACAAGGACCCGTCCGACGGCCTTGCCCACTTCACGTGGTCTGCGACCACCGGGGTGACCCGCGCCGTCATCAAGCGCTAACCCCCTTCCCGTTCGTCTCGCCGGCCATCCGTTGTGGGGCCGGCTTTTTCGTGCCCGAAGGAGGGCTCATGGCTTGGCGCAAATGGGTGTGGTGCCGCGATACCACAACCGGCCACCACATGGACGTCGATGCCCGGCAGTTGCCGCGGCTGCTGAGGGCGAAGGCCGTCGAGGTCGTCGAGGGCTACGCGCCCAACGAGGGCCCAGACGTTGGGCCTCGGCCCGCGAAGCCGCGCCGCTCGATCGCTGAGCCGCCCGAACCGGCGAGCTCCGAGGTCGACCACCAGACCACCGCAGCGACCGACCCGACCGAGCCCGCGGCGAGGAAGCCGCGCAAGACCGCGGCCCCGGCTGAGCCGCCGGCCGAAAACCCAACCAGCAGCGAAGGAGCTGAGCAGTGACGCAACCGGCCGCGGTCCCCGCCGATGGGAATCTGAAGGTCTACTACGTCGCGACGCTGGCGGACCCGGAGAACCCGACTGTCACCGAGCTGAACGCGGGCACGTCGAAGGACCTGTCCTGCTACATCACCTCGGACGGCTTCCAGACCACGCTCGACGAGCAGACGATCACCGACAACCGTCTGTGCAGCCGGGCAACATACGAGCGGCCGGGCCGCTGGCAGAAGCAGATGACGCTGTCGTACGTCCACAACCCGGACAGCACGGCAAACAACGTCGCCTACCTGACGTTCCCGTACCTGGCCACCGGCTACATCGTCGCCCGATGGGGTGTGCCCTACGAGAACGCGTGGGCCGCCTCGGACCTGGCGGACGTGTACCCGATCCAGGCGGGCAAGCCGTCCAAGAACCCGCCCGCCGAGAACACCGTCCTCACGGTCACGCAGAAGATGTTCATCACGGGCGAGTCGTACGACGACGCGGTGGTCGCCGCATGACGACGGAGGCAGCCGATCTCGTCGAGGGGGTGGAGGCCGCAGGAGCGACCGATGAGATCGTTCCACGGTCCACGAAGGACCGGATCGCGGCGGCGAAGCTGCCCGAGCGCACGGTCGACATCTGCCTGCGCGGTGATCTGCAGGCCGAGTGGGAGGAACTTGAGCGGCAGCTCCGCGAGGCGTTCGCGCGGGAGCAGGGCGACAAGCGTCTCAACTCCGGCGGTGAGTCGAGGCGGCTCGCGCAGCAGATCGAGGCCCTGCAGGGGCAGATGCGCGCCGACACGCTCGTGTTCCGGATGCGTGCCCTGCCCCGCAAGAAGTGGACGGCGCTGCAGAAGGACCACCCTCCGCGCAAGGACAACGAGGCCGACCAGGAGCTTGGCTACAACGTCGACGACTTCGTCCCTGCGGCGATCAAGGCGTGCACGGTCGAACCGGCCGACCTCGACGACGCGGCCTGGGAGCACCTGCTCGACGAGGTGCTCACCGAGTACCAGTTCGTGCAGCTGCAGAACACCGCGTACGCGTTGAACGTCAACAAGGTCAACGTCCCAAACTCGTTCGCCGCCTCTCGGATTCTCCGGCCCTCCGAGCCCGAGTAGCGGCGGCGCGACAGCTCGGCATCAGCCTGCGGGAGTTCGAAGGGTGGGTGCCGGAACGCACCACCGAGTACGAGTACGACGCGGACGGCAAGCTGGTCCGCTCCCGCGAGTGGGTCGAGTCGGCGTGGGACGAACGCCAGCAAGCGCTGATGCTCGCCTACGCCGAGTGGGAAGCGGCCCGCTGCCCAGTCTGCGGCGGCGACCCAGCGGAATGTCAGGACCCGCTCGCTGACAAGGACAACCCGCGCGGCAAGTGGGTGTACTGGCCGAAGCTGCCGAAGGTCTGCCACGTGGGGACGGCCGCCCGCCTGTACAACCAGAAACCGGACGACAAGCGGGCGCTGATCCCGCAAGTGGTGAAGCAGCGCCGCGGGGAGCCCGCGCCACGCCTCGACTGGTGATCGGCGGTGAGCGTGGCGCGTCGCCGGATCGCCGTCGAGTTCGTCGCCGAGATGCTGCGGTTCCACCGGGACATGCAGTCCGGAGCCGACGACGTTCGCCGGCTCAAGGACGAGTCCCGGGCCGCGCAGCTCGAGGTCGCCAAGCTCGGCACAGAGTCGCAGCGTGCATCCGCGCAGGTGGCTCAGTCGGCTCGGCAGGCGGCCAGTTCCATGGCTGGCGCGCGTGCCGAGTTCGGTCGAGCTGGTTCGGCGGCCGGCCGTGAGTTCGGCGACGCTTTTACCCGGGACGCGTCGGGGCGGCTCCGGACCGCGGACGGCCGGTTCGCAACGGAAGGTGCCCGGCTCGGCGGCAGCCTCGGCCGGGGAATCTCCCGTGGGGTCGTGCCCGGCCTGTCCGGCATCTCCGGCCGGCCACTGTTGCTGCTCGCCGCCGGCGGGGTCGCCGCGGTCGGTGCGCTGCAGGGCGTTCCGCCGGTCCTGGCGGCAATCGGTGGCGGCCTCGGCGCAATCCCCGGCCTAGCCGCGGGCGCGTCAGCCGCCCTGGCCACCCTCGGCGTCGGCCTGTCCGGTGTCGGTGGGGCGATCGGAGAGGTCTTCGATCCGCCTGCGGGCGGTGGCGGCGGTGGCGGGGGGATCGACCAGACCGCCGGCGCGCTACGGCGCCTCGAACAGGCCGAGCGGGCACTGCGGTACGCGCAGCGGGACGCCCGCGAGAGCCAGGTCGCGCTCAACCGGGCCCGGGAGCAGGCCACCCGTGACCTGCGGGATATGGCGCTGCAGCTCAAGGGCACCCGCCTCGATGAGCGGTCCGCGACCATTGCCGTGCTGGAGGCCGAACGGGACCTGCGGGAAGTCCGGGCCCGCGGCGGCGATCCGCTCGAGGTCGAACGTGCCCAACTCGCGTACGAACAGGCGCAGCACGCGGTGGAGGAGACCCGGAACCGGCTCCAAGACCTGACCGTGGACCAGGGCAAGGCGGCGAAGGCCGGCGTCGAGGGTTCCGACACGGTCCAGCAGGCGCTGCGCGACCAGGAACGCGCGTACGACGCTGTCAAGGACGCCCAGTACGGAGTCCTCGACGCGCAGGAGGCTCTCGCTGCGGCGCAGGCCGGCGGTGGCGGTGGCGGGGCGGCTGCGGCGACCGCCTACGACAAGCTGTCGAAGAACGCGAAGAAGTTCGTCGACGCGATCCGGGCGCAGAAGACCGAGATCGAAGGCCTCCGCCACCTCGCCCAGGATCGGATCTTCGCCGGGCTGGACCGCGAGTTCACCCAGACCTTCACACAAACGCTGCCGTTCGCCCGCAAGCAGATCATCCGGTTCGGCGACGACTGGAACACCACCTTCAAAAACCTGCTGAGGCTGGGCCGCGACGACCAGTTCCTGGCGGGTCTCGATGATGCACTGGCTGCCAGCGACCGCTTCTTCGACAACGTCAACAAGCGGATCCCCGCCACCGGGCGGACCCTTTCCCACCTGTTCACCGGATCGGTGCCGTTCATCGACCGGTTCGGCGACACCCTGCTCAGCTACGTCGACGACTTCAACGACTTCATCGACCGCGCCGCCCAGGACGGGTCGCTGGAGGAGTTCTTCGAGGACGCCGCCGACCAGGCCGAGGCGCTCCTCGACATCGGGCGTGAGGTCATCGAGCTCGTGGGCCGGATCGGTGGCATGGATCAGGGGTCCACGCTGCTGCGCGACATGGCCGACGCCTTGGAGAAGTTCAACGACGAGGCGCATGACATGCGGTCCGTCGAGGGGATCATCGCCACCGGCAACGCCGCGGTGAAGGGCCTCGTCGAGGTGCTGCTGGTCCTCGGCGAAACCCTCGGCGAAACCCTCGCAGACGAAGGCACCCGCGACGCGGTGATCCTGTTCTTCGACATCCTCAAGGTCGGCGCGCAGATCGTGGGAAACCTTGCCCAGCTGTTCTCGGCGCTACCCGACCCCATCCAGTCGGTGGTCCTCGCTGGCGCCGCCCTGTTCCTGGTCGGGTCGAAGATTTTCGGGCTCTTTGACCGGCTCGGCGGGATCCTCGGCCGCGCCAACGGCCAGCTGGGCCACATGGGTCCGATGGGAGCCCAAGCCGCCGCGGGCCTCGAGCGTGTGGGCCGCGCAGCCAAGGCGGCCGGGATCGCCCTCGCAGCGATGCAGATCGGTGCCATCCTGCTCGACCAATTCTCCGACGCCGAGGTCAAGGTGTCGGCGCTGAGCAGGGCGCTGGAGGAGTACGGCAAAACTGGGAAGCGGACCGGGGAGCTGCAACGCACGTTCGGCCGGGACACTGAGGACACCCGAAAGATCTACTCGGCGGCGGCGAGCGGCTGGGCGCAAGACACAGCACGGTTCGCTGAGTCGATCCCGATCTGGGGCGACCTACAGCGCGGCTTCTCCGAAACGTTCCATGGCCAAAGCTTCTCTGGCGCCAAGGAGAACGTCGCCCAGCTCGACGCGGAACTGACGAATTTCCTCAACACGAGTGAGGACGTGACCGCCGCTCAGGCGGCATACAACAACGAGTTCTATCGGTCGGGCCTTTCCTTCGAGGAATTCAAGGCGCTGCTGCCGGAGTCCACCGCGGCGATGGAGAAGCTGGCGTCCGGTGTCGGCGGGGCGAACCTGTCTCAGCGGCTGCTGAACGGCTCGATGGAAGACGCGATCGAGATCACCGGCAGCTACACCGACGCGTGGAAGGCGCTACATGGCGAAATGCTGTCCGCGGACGAGGCCGCCCTCCGCGCTGCGGAGGCGATCGACGCGGTCGGTGAGTCCTTCTCTGAGAACGGGCGCGCCATCGACGGAAACTCCAAAGCCGCGTTGGAGAACCGGATCGCTGTGCAGCGTGCCGCCGAGCAGGGCGCCGCGCTCGCCCAGCAGAAGTACCAAGAGACCGGCTCCGTGCAGCAGGCGTCCCGGGCCTACAACCAGCACATCGCCGCACTCCGGGAAGAGTTGCGGCAGGCCGGCCTGACGAAGGCGCAGATCGACACGCTGATCAAGCGGTACACGACGATGCCGCCGCTCAACGTCGATTCGAATCTTGACACGATGCGGCGCGAAGCCGAACGGTACAACGCCGCCCTGGACCGAATCCGGCGCAACGTGAAGGCCGGCGGGTTCGGGGTGAACGGCAACTTCGTCGGCATCGGCGGCAACCGGTGGGGTGGCGTCTACGAGCACGCCCAGATCGGCAAGCTCCGCGAGGCCCACATCGCCGCCGCCCACCCGGTAGCCCGCTACGCCTACGCCGAACGTGCTACCGGTGGCGAAGCGTTCATTCCCAGGTACGGGCACCGGGCTCGGGCGGTCTCGATCGGTCAGCGGGCCATGGGCTGGCACGGGATGGATGTCGTACCGAAGGGGGCGTTGGCTGCCGCGTACGGGCAGGCGATGAGCTTGCCCCCGTCACTCATCCCCGTGCCGGCGGCACCGCACGGCCCGATCGTGTTGGAGATCCGGTCGTCCGGCAGCAGCGAAGACGAACTGCTCCTCGAAAGGCTGCGTCGTGCGGTGCGGGTCCGGGGCGGTGACGTGCAGATCGTGATCGGGACCTCCTGATGCTCGACGGACCCGAGGGCGCCACCGTCAAGCTGCGGCTCGGCGGCACCTGGACGGACGTCACCGCCGACGCCGCCGGCGAACTGGTCGACGTGAACCGTGGCCGCCGTAACGAGGCGTCCCGGGTCGACACCGGCTCGTGCACGCTCTCCCTGGCCAACGACACCGGCAAGTACTCGCCCCGGAACCCCACCTCCCCGTACTACGGCCAGCTCGGCCGCAACACCCCGCTGCGGGTGTCGGTGTCCGGGGTCGACGACCGGCACGTCGTGCTGTCGCCACACCGGCACGGATACCTCGTCACCGACGACCACGCCTCGCTGGACATCACCGGGGACATCGACATCCGCGTCGACCTCGCACCCGACGACTGGGCCTCGATCGGGCTCGCCCAGAAGTACCTGGTCGCCGGCGACCAACGATCGTGGTTCCTGCACATGGGTGCGACGTCGCCGATCCTGCGCTGGACGACGGCCGGCACGTTCGCCACCGTCCACGACATCTCCGCCAATGCGGCGCCAGCGACGGCACCTGGCCAGCGGCTCGCGATCCGCGCGACCCTCGACGTCAACAACGGCGCCGGCGGACACACCGTCACCTTCTACACGGCACCGACACTGGCCGGGCCATGGACCCAGCTCGGCACCCCCGTGGTGACAGCGGGCACCACGTCCGTCCATGGCGGCACGGCAACAGTGCGGGTCGGCGACAACGACACCCTCGGCGTGGTCAAACCGACCGGGAAGCTGTACGGGTTCGAACTCCGCAACGGCATCGGCGGCACCGTGGTCGCGAACCCTTCCGCCAGCACAGTCGAGCCCGGCCCAACTACCGCGTTCAACGACGCGGCCGGCCGCCCGTGGACCGTCGTCGACGCGTGGATCGCCGACCCCAACATCAGGTTCTCCGGCGAAGTCGCATCGTGGCCGCCGCGGTCCGACCAAACCGGCACGGTCGTCCGGGTGCCGCTCGAAGCGTCCGGGATCCTGCGGCGGCTCGGACGCAGCCGCGCCATTGCCGAGTCCACGTTCCGGCAACAGGCCCTGCAGCAGCACAACCTGGCCGTGACGACCGGCTACTGGCCTGCCGAGGACGCCTCAGACGCCACACAGGTGGCGTCGGCACTGCCCGGCGGCACACCCCTGCGGCTCGTCGGAAACCGGCAGTTCGCAGCCGACTCGACCAGCTTCCCCGGCAGCGCCCCGCTGCTCGTCGTGTCCAGCGGCAACGCCCTGAGCGGGCGAATCCCCCCGCACGCGGGCACAGGCACGATCGCGTTCCGGGCGCTGTTCACCTTCCCGCCCGGCGGGTTGTCGAACGGCACCGTCCTGGTCGATCTGTGGCAGGCCACCGGCAGCCCCCGCCGGTGGCGGCTGTCGTACCTGACAGCGTCGTCCGGGTCGCTGGAAATGGCCGCCGTCGGGTCCGGCAACGTCATACTGCAGAGCGGGTCGGCGGGGTTCGGGCTCAACGGCAAGTCGATGATGATCGGCTTCACGGTGATCCAGGACGGCGCCGACGTCGACTGGCACCTGTTCGGCCGGCACGTCGCGGACGGCGAAGTCATCCAGGGCGGCTTCGACGGCACGTTCACCTCGCTGACCGTGGACCGTGCGGCCGAGCTGTACATCGCCCCGAACGGTGACTTCGTCGACGTCACCCTCGGGCACGTCATGACCGGCACCAGCGTCACGCTGGCCGAGAACATCGACGACGGCATGACCGGCTACGCCTTCGAACCCGCCGCGGTACGGATCCAACGCATCTGCGACGAGGGCGGCATCCCGTGCGTCATCATCGGCGACCCAGACGACTCGGAGCCGTGCGGGTCGCAGCGTTTCGCCAGCCGCCTGGAGGTCATCCAGGACGCCGCCGACGCGGACGGCGGGATCCTGTTCGAGCCCCGCGACTTCGTCGGTCTCGCCTACCGGACCCGGGCGTCGATATACACCCAGCGCCGCCGTGCGGCGTTCAGCATCACCGGCAAGGAGCTGACGCCGCCGCTGGAGCCCACCGACGACGACCAGCTGCTGCGCAATGACGTCACCGCGAACCGGCTGTCGGGCTCGTCCGCCCGTGCGGCACTGGAGACGGGGCCGCTGTCCACTCAGGACCCGCCGGACGGTGTCGGCGTGTATCCGCAAGAGGTAACCGTCAACGTCGCAGAAGACGAGCAGCTGCCCGACGTCGCCAACTGGCTCCTGCGGTTGGGGACCTGGGACGAGTCCCGCTACCCGACTGTGCGCGTCGACCCGCCCGCGCTTGCGCTCGAGGACAAACTGGCGGTGGCGGTGGCCGCCGCGGAGCTCGACGTCGGTGACCGGTTCACCCTCACCGATCCGCCGGCGTGGCTGCCGCCCAGGGACGTGGACCTACTGGCGCAGGGGTTCACTGAGCGGTTCGACGGCTTCGAGTGGACGCTGGACATCAACGCGTCGCCGGGCGGGCCGTGGGCGGTGGCCGAGGTCCACGACGATGATGCGACGCACGATTTCGATCTGCGTGTCGCAGGCGGCGACGATATGGCGCTGTCGGCGGCCGCCGCCGCGGTCGACACCACCCTGCTTGTTGGCTCTGTATCTGGGGAGCAGCGTTGGGCAACCGTCTCTGACGACGCCGAGTCCCCCGACGACTTCCCGATGGACGCCGTCGTGGGCGGCGAGGTTGTCACGATCACCGATGTCGACCAGGGTTTCCGGGATTCGTTCTCCCGCACCGTGTCGAACGGGATGGGCACGCCCGGTGTTTCTTACCCGGCCACCGCTTACGTGGTGGAGGGAACAGCTTCGCTGTACTCGGTCGTTGGCGGCACCACCGGCCGGATCAACACCTCGGTCACGAACACCTTGTACATGGCCCACGCCGACATGGGGTCTGTCGACGGCGAAATCTATGTGACGACGTCGATTCCGGTGGTGCCGACGGGTGCGCCGATAACGGTCCGGGTGGCCGGCAGGTGCACGGACGCGGCCAACTACTACGAGGCCCAAATTTCGATCGCCACCACCGGCGTGGTCACCTTGCAGATTTTCCGCCGCATCGGCGGATCCGGCGGGGTCCTCGACTCGGGTGGCAACGCCGTCACCGTGTCCGGGGCGCATTCGGCCGGGAACTCGTGGTCGATCGGCCTCAAATATTTCGGCACGACGCTGGCGGCGAAGGCGTGGAAGACCACGAACCCGCAGCCTGGCTGGCTGACGGTGGGCCAAGACGACGGCCTCACGACCGGCACCCGGATCGGGTTCCTGACTCGCCGCGAGTCAGGGAACACCAACGGCGCCACCAACATCGACTTCGACGACTTTGTTGCGGTGGCGCCGCAAAGGCTGACCGTGACCCGCTCCACGAACGGCATCAGCAAGGCACACGACGCCGGCACGGTGATCGAGGTCGCCGAACCCGCGGACGTGGCCTGGTGAGGAGGCACCCGTGACTCTCACCTGGAGCGTCGGGCAAAGGATCACGGCGGCGCGCCTGAATCTCCGCAACCCGGTAGAGGCGTCCAAACCGGGCGACACCTCCCGTGCGTCGACGACCACGTCGACAGCCGACCCGGATCTTGTGCTCGTGTTGAAGGCGAACACGACCTACAACCTGATGGGCCAGGCGTATACGACCGGCGGCGACAACGCCGGTGACTTCAAGTACGCGTGGTCGTGGACCAACACTGGGACCGTCCTCATGGGAGCGGTGGGCCCACACAACAGCATCGCGTCCGGCTCGCAGGGCGACGCCGAGTGGGTGTTCCGCGCCGCAGATTCGGCATCACCGTCGACCGACACGCCGTACGCGACATCGGCTGGCGGTGTGTCGGTGCGGATCAACGACCGGATCATCGTTGGCCCCGCCGATGTGACGCTGACCCTGATCTGGGCCCAGCAAAACTCGAACGCGACCGCGACAGTGCTCAAGGCCGGGTCGTGGGTCACCGCGACACCTGTCGCCTGACAGTCCATTCGGGCTAGAAGCCGGGCGGCGGCTTGTAAGGACCCATCGGCCTACCCGCGTCAACGCAAGCGGCGTGGAACGCGGCCGGATCCGACGCGGACCGGACGGCGCCTGTCTCCGCCTGGTCGGCTTCGCCGCGGACCCGTGCCCATCCTTCGTTGGCTGGGAGCAGACCGTTGACCCACATCTCGTAGTACGCGCACGCCGACGCCCCGTGCGGGTCGTCTTTGACGAAGTCTCGATCTCGGAGTTCCCGATTCGGGATGAGCGAGAGCACAACGAAGGTGGCGGCGGCGATGACCGCGGCGACCACGCCTGCGGCTATCCAAAGCCGTCGGCTGCGGCGTCGCGGGGGGACGGGCACGACCATGGCCCGCACCGTAGTCGGCCCGTGACCCGCGGCTTCACCTGGTGTCGGGTAGCCGACGAACCCCGAACGGGAGGCGATGATGGCAACGCTTGCGCAGCTTGAGGCCGAGCCCTGGTGGGATCGGGAGATCGTCACCGTCGAGCTCGACTGGCTCGGCGACGAACTGTGCCGCCGGACCGGCCGGCCTCGCGTGGCGGCGGGGACGAAGGGCGACCGGCATCACCTGCGCGGCTCCCACCGCTCCCAGGAGTGGATCAAGCGGTCGGCGTTCTGCAGCAACCGCACCTACACCGTTCAGGGCGGGTTGAGTCCGCTGCAGGAGCGCTACGTCGCCGGGTTCGACTTCACGCCCGGCAGCGTCGACGAGATGATCGCCCAGTCGAAGCGGATCCTCGCCGCGATGCGGGCGGGCCGGCTCAACGAGGTCCGCGAGTTCTACGGCAACGTCGACGGCGACCAGGTCGTCGACGGCTGGGACAACGTCCGCGACCGGGCCGCCACCTCCGACTCGTCGCACCTGTGGCATTGGCATGCGGGCCTCGACCGCCGCTACCTCACGGACAAAGCGCTCATGGCGCGGATCGTCGCGATCGCGCTCGGAATCGACCAGCAGGAGGTACCCGAGATGACCCCGTTGCAGGCGCAGCAGCTCCGCGACGCGCACTACACCACCGCGGTGGCCATCCCCAACCCGACCGGCGACGGCAAGGTGCCGCTGCATGTGTGGGCCGGTTGGATGACCGACGCGGTCAAGGCCCTCGCCACCGCCGTCGGCAACGTCGACGAGGCCACCAAAGAGCAACTGCAGAAGGATCTCGCGGAGCTCAAGGCCGGCGTGGACGCCACCCCCGACAAGGTGGTGACGCTGCTCGGCGCGGACACGCCGGAGGAGATCGCCGAGCGGCTGAAGGCGGTGCTCGGGGACAAGTCGGCCGCCGTCGGTGCGCTCCTCGCTGCGGGCTGAGCCGGCACGTCGTGTGGACCTTGCAACGCTGCTACCAGCAGCCGGCGGCTTCGGTGTCCTCGCCTTCGTCATCGGCCTCCTCCTCAAAGCGAACCGCGACGACCGGATCGACTACCGGGAAGCGATCGCTGCGGAACGCCGCGAGGCCGACGCCGCCCGCGCCGAACGGGACCTCGCCGAGCAGCAACTCGACGAGGCGCGGGCCGCGCGGCGGCGCGCCGAGGACGAACTCGCCCGAGCGGTCCGGGCCGCCGAACGGGCGGCCGACCAGATCGCCGAACTCAACGAGCACGTGCAGCGCCTGGAGGGCGAGGTGAGGCGGCTAACGGACCTGCTGGTCACCCGCAGCATCGTCCTCCCACCAGCTGCCCCGGGGGCCGACGGTGGATGACACGACCCGCGAAATCGCCGGCCAGCGGCTGGAGCGGCTGATCCGCCGACGCAGCCGCCGCCGGACCGTCGTGCTCGGGCTGCTGCTGTGTGTCGTGGCTGGCCTACTCGGCTGGTGGGCCCATGGCCTGACATCGCGGGCCACCAGCGAGGAGCAGCGCGCCGACCAGGCCGTCTCATCGGCGGAGCAGCTGTGCGCGCAGGTGGAGCAGTTGGGTCGGCAATGTGTGATCGACCCTGCGGAGTTGCGCGGCGAGGCGGGGCCGCAGGGTGAGGCCGGGCCGCCCGGCCCGCAAGGCCCTCCGGGACCGACGGGAAACATGGGCCCACCGGGCCCGATGGGTCCGGTCGGGCCGAGCGGCGCCCCGGGCGCGGACGGGCGGGACGGTGTTGGTGAGCCGGGACCTGCAGGCGCTGCGGGTGAGCCGGGCCCTGCCGGGCCGCAGGGTGAGCCGGGCCCCGCCGGCAAGGACGGCGTGGCTGGGAAGCCGCCGGCGTCGTGGCGGTGGACCGACCCGGACGGCGCCGAGTACGAGTGCCTGCGCGACGACGGCTCGCCGGAAAGCGCCCCGACCTACACGTGCCGGACAACGAGCCAACCGAGCAGGTTGTTGCGGTGAGCACGCTACTGGTACGGCACGGCATCACCCGCACGGTGATCCTGACCCGCCGCTACGCGATCAAGGTGCCGAGCCTCCGGGGCGGCTCGACTGGCGGCGTTCGCGGCCGGCTCCAAGCGTTCGCATGGGGCGTGCTGGCCAACCAGGCCGAGTACCAGTGGCACGAATACGAGCCGTGGGCCGGCAAGGTCGCGCCGGTGCTCCGGTCGTGGCTGTGGGGGCTGGTTCAGGTCTACCCGCGCTGCGTAGCGCTGACGGAGCGGGAGTGGGGCACTCTGCAGTTTCCGCGGCTTGATCCGGATCCGGGTGACCACAAGCCGGACAACTATGGGTGGCTCGGCGGTCGCATCGTGCGTATTGACTACGACATGCGCTGACCCGGCCAGTGTGGCCGGCAGTCGTAGGCGGCCGGCGGCTCGACCCGCTCGAGGCCACACTCGCGGCAGCGCCACCAGAAATGACCGCCACAGCCGCAGTCCAGCCAGTCGTGTGGTGTCGGCCAGCTCCCGGCGGTCCGGTACGCCTCCCCGCAGACGCAGTGGGTGGGTTTGTCGCCCGCGAGCTCGCGGCGGGACTCGACGCGGGTGTGCCATACGGCTGGGTCGGCGCGGGCGGCGGTGAGGAGTTGACGGACCTCGGCGGCGGTGTGGGCGGGCTGCTCGACCTTGCTGGTGGCGTCGTCGCGTCGGCTGATCACCAGCCAGGTCCGCACCCACTCCATGCCCGAGTTTCGCACACCTGTTCTATCGATGTGGCGAGTCGGCTGCCTGTCGTGACCGGCCTGGCCGACCTCGACCACCTCCCGGCCGCGCTGCTCATCGCCATCGCTTGCACCACCGGTGACCAGGACGTCGCGACGCCGTTCCAAAGCAGCATCTAGCCCTGAAGGAGGGCACACCATGGATCCTGTCCTGCCCGAGCTGCCGACCTACCTGTTCGAGCCCACGCTCGCCGGGCTGCTGTCCCTCGCCCTCACCTTCGTCCTGCCGCTCGTCGCCGCCCTGTTCATGCGGGCGAACTGGTCGGCCACCACCAAGGGCCTCGTGCTGCTGGCCGTCGCCGCGGTGAAGACGTTCCTGGAGGCGTGGGCGGCGGCGGTCGCGGAGAACCTCGCGTTCAACTTCGTGACCGCCTCCTACACGGTGCTGATCAACTGGGGTCTCGCGGTGGTCTTCTACTTCGGCCTGCTGCAGAAGTCGAAGATCCAGCAGGCGGCGCTGCAGGGCGGCATCGTCCGCGACAAGGTCATCAACGGCCGGGTCGTGCGGTGACCGTGCTGCTGGCGCTGCTCCTCGCCGCCGCGGTGGTGTTCGCGCTCATGGCCGCGTTCGACGGGTACGGGCGCCGGGCGACGTGGGGCTGGCTCGCGGCCGCGTGCGTGATCCTCGCCGTGTGGGCGCTGCCCGCCATCGACGCCGCGGTGACCGTGACGTGAAGACCCTTGTCGCCGCCGCCGAACCACCCGACGGCCCGCCACGGCAGGTCGTCACCGTGTCGGGCGGCGGGCCGGCCCACCTGGTCTGGGTCGCCGGCGGCCGCCGCGCGGCGTCGTCGACCGCAGCGAACAGTTCCTCGGCTGTCTTCACCTGGAAAGGCTGACCTCGTGTTCCACGCGCACGGCGACTGGTTCTTCACCCGCCTGCCAGACGGTGCCGTCCGCATCCAGCGCGGCACCCCACCCGAGACTGGCAGCAGCGGCGCGCCGATGACCGTCGACATCGACCCGCACACCTGGGCGTCAGCGGTCGCGTCGGTGACCGCAGTGGGGGAGACAGCGGAGACGCACCGGGCGGCGCTCGCGCTGCACCAGCAGCCGGCCGAGGTCGACCCGGTCGCCCGGGCCAAGGCGGCGTACTCCTGCTACGGCGATGTGGCCGGCTGGAAGAACTTCCGCGGCGACCCGATGCCCCGCTGGGAGGACCTCGGCGAGAAGATCCAGAACTGTTGGATCGCCGCGTCGGCGGCGGCCGCGAGCCACCGGCCGGCCGAGCCCGACGACGGGGGCGCCGAGCTGACGTAGCGGCCGCCGGCGGTGGCCGGCACAGCAACGGGCCCACGTGCCTGGTCTTCGGACCAGGCTCGTGGGCCCGATTTTCGTCGTGTCGTGGCTCGGCCAGGCGCGGAGCTGGTCGGCCGCGACGCGGGGACTCCTAACCGGCCTCTTCTGGGCGGGGAGCCCGAGGCGGACGGCCACTTTTACGTGTCCAGCCCTTCGCGAACGCCTTGATGGAGGCCGCCGTGTAGATACGCCGACCACCGGACACGACGGCGACCGGCCGAGGAAAGTCGTCGCGCTGCTCCAGCTCGGACATCCGCTGGTGCGTGCGCACATCGAGGATCTCCCGCGCGCCGGTGGTGTCGACGAGTTCGGGCACGGTGGGCCGCTCGAGCTCGGCGGCCAGGTCGTGGTCGGTGATGATCCGCAGCGACAGGGCGGACGTGTTGATGAGGCCGGCGGTGACCGTGCGGGCCTGTCGCCACGCGTCGTCGGTTGCCTGGCGCAGCGTCGACGCCGTGACGCCGAAGGAGATTCTGGTGCGGTCGCGCTGGGGGTCGGTGGCGACGACGACGAAGTCGCCGCGGCCTGCGAGGGTCATGGCGTCTTCGGGGCTGGTGGTTCCGTCGTACTCGACGGTCGCGTTCCATTGCGGCATGCTGGAGTTACCTCCAATTTCCCTTGTTGGTGTCGGTGGTTGGAGGAGGAACCCGGGGCCGCGCCGTACACGCGGCCCCGGTGCGCTTACTCCCCTCTGGGGGAGGCCAGCGCAGCCCGGCGGCGATCAGCTGGTATAGCAGGCGCCGCCATTGGGGCAGGTCGCGCGGCGTCTCCGGCACGAAGATCATTTCGTCTCCTATTTGGAAGACGCGAACTCCGCTCTTGGAGATCCAGGCGCCATGTCCCTGTGCGGCAACCTCCTTGATCAGCAGGTCGACCAGTCCGTCGAGGCTGTCCTCCACGTCTATTGTCACCTCCTTTCCCTTGCTGGTGTCAAGGGGAATCATACCAGAAACCCTTGCGCGTGTGCAAGGGTTTCTGGTTGTGGGCCGGGAGGGCGGAGGCCGCGCCGTACACGCGACCCCCGCTTGGGCGACTAGTTCAGTCGCCCGCTCCAGGGCGGCGGCCATGCCAGCCCCAGCCGAGTGAGCGCACCGAGTAGCTGCGCCAGCTCAAACTGGTCGGCGGGCCGCCGGGGAATCGCGACGGCGGGGGCGTATGGGTCGTCCTCGTCGAGGTCGAGGAGCCATGCGCCGGACTCGTTCGTGTGGAACGAGCCGCCTTGGATCACGATCCACAGGAGCAGTTCCTCCCAGGAATCCAAGTAGTTTCACCTCCTTTCCCTTGTTGGCGTCATGACCATGCTACCCGAAAACCCTTGCGTGTACGCAAGGGTTATGTCAGCCGTTCGGACAGACTTACCTGGTCAAAACCCTTACGCGCGCGACAGGGAATCGTGCTACGATGGTGTCAACAAGGAGAGGGGGTGAGAAATGGAGATCGGAGAGGCGATGCAGCTGATCGCCGAGGAGGCCGAGCGGCAGGGCTTCCTCGTCCGGCAGACCCGAAGCAGCATGTGGCACTTCCGCAAGGGAAACGACAACTGGCTCGTATCCCCCAAGGACGCCGGCGACGTGCTGGAGGTTCTCCGGGTGCTGATCAGCGCCGGCCTCGACTGGTCCCTCCACAAGGAGGGCTAGTCGGCACCGGGGCCAGGCAGCCGGCCTGGCCCCGGACACCTCCGATACCCCATCGGCTCACCCCACGACATGAGGAGACGTCATGAGTGGATGGTTTATCGAGCTCGAGTTCACAGGCCCGCTGGAGCCAGACCAGATGGAACAGGCCGCCGAAGGCGCACCGTTCGCGCACTACACGGCCGGCGTCCAGGTGCTGAGGCTCCGCGGCCCCCTCGACGCCGTGGAGTACGACGACGCCGTCCGCGAGGCACAGGACTGGCCTGTCCGACTGACCGGCGCCGCCGAACTCGTCCGCGCAGGTGTGCTCTCAGGCCCTGAGCGCATGGTCATCGAGACGTCGGCCGCAAGGGCGCGAATGTGGGACCTGCTCGGCGCCGCCGAAATCGCCGAGCGGCTCGGCGTGACGACGGCCCGCGTGCGCCAGCTGGAGCAGCGGCCCGACTTCCCGAAGCCGGCCCTGACGCTCGCCGGCGGCCGCATCTACCGAGCCGACGACATCGACGCGTTCAACCGCGGCTGGGACCGTACCCCCGGCCGCCCGCGTCGTGCCGATAACTGACTGGCTATCGTGGCCATGAGGCCCCGCAGTGCTGCCGCTCTGCGGGGCCTCACCGTTACCCGTCCCCGCGACCGCGGTTCCTCAGCCGTGGTCGTTTTCGCCTTGACGGCAGCCCGTCTACAGATGGCTCGCGGGTCAGCCGTCGCGGCGTGGTCGCTTCTCCTCCGCCGTCGGCTGCCGCCACGCCCCCGGATCCGGGTCAAGCCGGGCGCGCTCTAGAAGCTCGCGGAGCTGGTCGCCGTCCCGCCGCCCGGTATACCCGTGGTCGATCGAGTTCCACCACAGCCGCCACCAGCGCCGCCTCGGCCGCTGCGGGTCATCGACCTCCTCGGTGATGTACCACCGGGGGTCGGCGATGTAGACCAGGACCATGTCCTTGCGCGCCACATGATCACCGTAGCTGCGAAGCGTCAAGACAGGGGCCACCGTCGGCAACCAGCGACCCCCGCCGGCCTAATTTCGCAGGGCGCCCGGCCGCTGACGTCCGGGCGCCCCGCTCAGGGCGCTGACGCCGTGCCGCCGGCTGCGCCCTCTTCCCGGTCGATTCCTTCCGCGGAAAGACCGGGGGCTTCCTGGTCTGCTTCGCCGACCGCTCGCCGCACTCGGTCAAGGGAGGACGAGGCGTGGCGGTACCAGAGCCGCACCTGTTCCCGGCGCCGTCGGATGGTCCACGGCCGTAGCCAGGCCCACCTCGCTCTCGTGACCGCCCGCTGGTACCAGACTGCGGCGACCATCGCGTCGATGACAACGTTGGTGACGGGCCGACTGGGCCGCTCCCACAACACCATCACGGGACCTCTACGGGCGACGGTGCATCCAGCGGGACGGGCCGGGTCCAGGCGATGAACCGCTCATACAATTCCGCCGGCGGCACACTGGTCAGGTCCACGGTGGCGTTCGCCAGATGCATCGACATCAACGCGCCCAAGGTGACCACGCCGGCACCCGCCCCGAACTCGGTTGCGAGCGCTTCCCGGGCTGGGTCACACGGCCAATCCTTACTGCAGCCGGTACATACCCAGTCCGGCGGGTGCGGCAGGTGGTCTCCGAGGACGACCACGGTCACTGGCCTTCTCGCGGCTCGTGCGGCATGTCGGGCCGCACGGGTCGCACCCGGACCAGCCATGACCACTTGGCCAGGTTGGGTGGTTGCCGGTTGCCGGGCAGCTGCTGGCCGCGGACAGGCCGGAACTGTCGCAAGTCGACGGTCGGGGCGTTCGCCCACCTCGACTCGCTCATCGGCCGGCGTCGCGCTCCGCGGCGGCCCTTGTGCCGACGGCAGAGCGCACCTGGTGCGGCGTGCGGCCGGGAGTGGTGGCCGCGGCCGCGTCAGTGGGGCGGTCGGCGGGTCGCCGCACGCCGTCGGGCTGGGCGAACCATTTGACGGCGCCGTCCTGGGCCACAAGCGATCACCTCTTCGGATCCAACGTTGACGACACGACGGCCCCACCCGAAGTAGCGGAGCCGCCGCGCCGGTTCTTGGGAGTACGGCGGCGCGCGCCCGAGTCACACCTGCGGGGACCACGCCGCCGCACTCCGATCTGGGTGCCGGCCTGGGCGGGGCGGAGGCCCTGACCAAGCCGGCACCTTCGTAGCGTCACCGCTACCAGGGGCAAGGTCGAGTAGGTGAGCGTCCGCAGTCTGTCCACCCCTGTCCGCGGACAAGCCGGCCGCTAGCCTCAGCCACGTGACGGATTTCCTGGTGGTCGCGACCGCGACCCAAACACGCGAGCAGGCGATCGCCCTCGCTGGGGGCGCGGTTGCTGCCCGGCTGGCCGGCAACGCACAGGTGATCGGCCCGGTGGTGAGCGTGTTCTGGCACCTCGGCGAGCAGGGCACCGGCGAGGAGTACCAGCTGCTGCTCTACACCACCGGCGACCGGTACCCCGACCTGGAGGCGCACCTGCTCGAGCACCACCCGTGGGACAACCCGCAGGTGACCGCTACTCCGATCGTGGCGGGGGCGGAGCGGTGTCTGGAGTGGCTGCGGCAGTCAACCGCCGACCCTGCCTAGCCCACTCGACCGCCCGCGCCCGCAGATCCACGACGCAGGGCAGCGAGCCGTACGGTTCGAGCCGGCCGAGGAACCCGTCGATGCGCTGGCCCGGTCGGATGGAGCCGATGCCGGCGGACAGCTCGATCGCCCGGCCGGCGGTGTCGCACGCCTGCTCGACCTCGTGCACGTCGAGGTAGGCGTCGGCCAGCCACGACAGGTAGAGGGCCTTGTCGCGGGCGTGGGTGTCGTCGTACGCGGCAAGGACCTGCTCCAGCACGGTGATCGCCCGCATCGGCCGGCGCAGCACCGTCCAACAGCGACCCGTCATGATCTCCACTTCGGACCGGTCGACCCAGTACACCCAGTCGGGTTCGGGCCGGTCGTCGTGCTCGGTGAGCGCGGTCGCGCCGAGCGCGAGATGCGTCTCCGCCTCCTGCGCCTGCCCGGTGACCGCGTGCGCCCAGGCCCGCCGGCAATGCAGCAGCGCCCGCACACCCGGGGTCACACTCGGCCCAGCGGTATCCACGGCGGCGACCGCCTCGTCGACACCGGGCTGACCGAGCCCGAGCCGCAGGTAGGCGATGAACGCCCACGCGTTCCCGGCGAGGGCCGTGTCGTCGGCGTCTTCAGCAGCAGCGAGAGACATCCGGTAGAGGCCGTCGGCGTCGTCGTGCAGGCCGGCGTCGAACGCGGCCCAGCCGGCGAGCTGCGCCTGCTCGGCGAGCACCGCGAGCAGGGCTCGGCCGGTCTTCTCCGTGTAGGACCCGTCGCGGATCAAGGCCTTTGTGGACTCCACCTCCGCCATGTACACCCGGTAGGTGTCGGCGCCGCCGAGGAAGTCGTCGAGGCGGCGCAGCCGGGCCAGACGGGTGACGAGCTGGGCGGGCAGGCCGGCGCCGACCCGGCGGCCGAACGTGAGCCGCTGGTGCGGCAGCGACGCGGCGATGCCCGCGGCGGCGACGAAGGTGCGTCGGCGCACACCGGCGTTGTCGGCGGTGACCATGCGGGCGAGTTCGCCTCCGGCTTCCAGGGCGATGTCGAGTGCCTGCGCGGTTTCCACGCTGGGCTGCCGGGTGCCGGTCTCCAGCTCGTGGAGTAGCGACTTGCTGTGGTGGACGAGGCGGCCGAGCTCGCGGAGGGTGAGCCCGCGGTCGACACGCAGACGGCGCAGCGTCTGCGGGAACCGTGGGTCGGCAATAGACCGGGGCATGTGCTGGGCTCCCTGCTAGCGGACAGGGGTGGGGCGCCGGCCGCTAGACACGGCGCCCGCCACCATCACCGTAGCGTGTCGACGGGAAGCATTTGTCGCACCCGCGCTCTAGCGTGACCCGAATGGATGACAGCTATTCAGGGCCGGCGACGGTGCTCCTCGCCAGCGACGTCGAGATCCCGGTTACTGCACGTCTGCGAATCGACCGGTCCGGCAACCTTCCCGGCTGGCACGGCTCCTTGTCGAGTGACCACGACCTGTACCCGCTGTTCGAGGCGAGCGGCGGCCGGCTGCAACTGCCCGACGGCAAGGTCGGCGACATCCTTCCGTCGCGGATGGACGGGGCCGACACCACGCGCATGTCGATCAAGGGCAGTGGAGCGCCGCCGTTCTAGGAGACCGCCCGCTGGCCGGATGTGGCAGGTGGGTATCTCCCCGCTGCCGCTCACGCCGCCCGACTCGGCTTCGCCGCCAGGTGGGGCTTCGCAGTAGCAAACCAGTCGTCGCCCCTGGACTCGCCGAAGTCCTCCGGCGCATCCTCCGGCCATGCCCGGCACACCAGCCCTTTGAGCAGGTGGTAGCGGGGTGCCAGGTCGACGACGAGGAGCGCCATCTGGTCGTCGGCGACGGCCTGAGGTTGCGCGTACCGCCAGCCGACGAACGAGCCCTGGTCCTTGACCGTCCCGGACTTGCGGCGGATCTCCCACACCCAGGTCACCGAGTACAGGGAGCCGGCCGGGGCCGGCTCGGCAGGCGTGTCCACTGGCTCACCGCCGCCGCCGGGGTCGGCGGCCGAGCCGGCGCCACCACCGACGCAACCGGGCAGCACCAGCAACGCCGTACGGGACCGACGCACCGACCGCGGCGTTGCGGGGACCGTCCCAGCCGTGCCACACATCGGCGGCGGTCCACCACAGGCCACCCGCCAGCAGCAGCCACAGCCCGGCGAGCAGCACCCGACGCCACTGCCGCCACGTCCAGCCGGCGTACGGCGCGTACCGCGGGTACGGGACCGCCGGCGGCTGGTGGGGCGTCCAGCCCGGCTCACGGGCCTGCCTCTGCGCGACCGCCTCCCACGGCGGGATCCGGTTCGGGTTCCCACCGTTGTGGTCGATGTTGTACAGCGGGCGCAGTGACCGGATGTGGTGCTGCTCGCAGGCGTCGAGCTGGGCTTCCGTCCACACGCCCTTGGCGATGACGAACGCGCTGCCGACGATCGTGTCGGCCCACGGCTGCTCGTCGCGGTGCTGCCCTCCCGAACCCGCAGGCTCTGCCGGGTCTTCCCGACGTAGCCGAGCACGATGTTGCCGGTGACCGGGTGCAGGACGTAGATGCCGTAGACGACCCCGACTCGCACGCCGGCGGCAGGGCGGCGGCGGGTAGTACGTGCACGGGTGGGCGCGGTCACCGCTGTTCCTCCAGGTCGACCAGGACGGGCGCCGGCTGGAACAGGTCAACGCGCCGAGCGCGGGTGTCGGTGTACTGGTGCACGACGTCGACGACGCGGTAGACCAGCCGGCCGCGGAGGCCGTGCTCGAGCGTCACCTGCTGCCCGATGTCCGGGACTGCGCCGGCGGCGGTTTCGCCGATGGGTTGCCCACCCACCCGGAATGTGATCTTCGCGAGCATGGGTCAGCCGGCGTTCTCGGGCGTGTAGTACAGGCCCTTCCGGCCACCCGGCTGCACGATCCGGCCGTCGGCGAGCGCCCTCTTCAACGCCGGATACATGGATGTGCGGGCATCCCAGGCGATGTTCTGCTTCACCATGCGGGCCAGGACCTGGCCGGGCATGATCCCGCTCCTGCCGGCCTGCGCGATGATCGCGATCATGGCCTCGTAGCGGTCCACATCGGCCGGTGGCGCCGCGTCCGGCTCCGGCTCCCCGGCGACCTGGAAATGCTCCACAATCTGCGCCCATTCGTCGTCGTACACCTGCTGCTCCCGCGCCTCGCGCCGCGCGGCGCGCTCCTCCCGGGTCGGCATGAACCGCCCCCGCGGCTTGACGCCCGCGCGGTCGGCTCGGCCACCGCGGGCTGCGCGGGCGTCGACGCGGCCGGTTCGTCGTCGCTGAACTCGGGCGGCAGACCGTCGTCGGCGTACAGGTGCTCGGCGCGGGCCGCGGACCAGCGGCCGTCGTCGCCGGAATAGCCGGAGCCGTCGTACAGCTTGCGCACCGCGGCGTCGACCGCGCGGGCGCCCGCCTCGTCGAGGGGCGCCGGGTAGTTGGCGTGCAGCGTCGCCGCACGGTGGACGTTGGCGAGCATGGCGTCGCCGTCGCCGTAGAAGTGCAGCTTCCCGGGGGAGATCCGGCCGCCGTCGCCGTCCTGGATCAGCACCGCGCCACGGGTCGCCTTGTCCTTCAGCTTCGCGAGGAGTTTCGCCGCAGGGGCGTTGCCGGTGAACACCGACTGTGCATCCTGCGGGCTCGTGACGCCCAAGCCGGCGCGGAGCTCGCACTGCGACTTCAGGTCACCGGACCCGGTCATTGTGACGGTGCCGCGCTGGGTGGCCAGGACGAAGTCGACGGCCTCCGACCGTCCCAGCTGGATGTCCAGCGTGAGCTGGGCGATCAGGTCGTACAGCTTCGGCCCGCCGTCGCCCTTCTGGCCGCGGGCGTGCTGCCCGACCAGGGCGGCGATCTCGTCGCAGATGACGATGACCGCGGGACGCTGGCGCGTCGGTTCCACTTTGGAGCCGCCGTAGCCGGCGTTCGCGCGCTGCTCGATCAGGGCGTGGCCGCCGACGAGCATCCGGTGTGCTTCGGTGCGGGTGGTTGCCACCCAGTCCAGGACGGGGCGTTTGACTTTGCCGTCCAACCACGGCTTCAGCCACGGCTTCGCGGCACGGCCGCCCTTCAAGTCGATCATCCAGATGACGACGTCGGTGCACCGCGACAACTGGTGGATGATCACGTTGAGGAGGTTCGTCTTCCCACGGCCGCGGACGCCGACGATCAGCATCGCGATCTCGCGGAGCTTCAGCAGGATCGGCTCGCCGTCGGCGAACAGACCGACCGGGAACGCGGCGTTGATCGACAGCGGGGTGTGGTCGTCGGGCATCGGCAGGGTCTTGGTGAGGATGTCCTCGACGTCGAAGTGGATCCACACCTCGGAGGCCAGAGTGCGCCCGTCGGGCGATACGGCGCGTTCGGCGTGGACGGTGCCTTCCGGCATCTTCGTTGCGATCTCCAACGCGTCACACTTGCCGACCACCTGCCGATAAGTGACCTTCCCCGTGGTCGGCAGGGAGATGAGGATCGCGAACCCGGCCCTGTTCTCCTCCCGATCACGGTAGGTGCAGCCTGCAAGCCCGACCGACGCGAGCAGGCCCTCCCACCGCGCGGCCTCAGGGTTACGGAACTGCGGTACAGCTGCGGCGACCGGCGGTGCGGGCCGCGCCCGGACGGCCCGGTAGTGGGCCTCGTGCTCGAGTTGGGCGTGTCGCACCGCCGGGTAGGCGCCGGTGAACAGGGCGGCCCCGACCAGCGCGGACACGACCGCTTTCGGCTCGTACGGGGACGTGACCGCCGCGTACGTTAGCCACGTCCCGCCGGCCAGGCCGGCGGCGCCGAGATAGCCGCGCGCCCAGCCGGTGAACCGGTCCCCAGCAGCGGCGAGCACACCGGCCGCCGTTGTGGCCGCGCCGACCAGGCCGGTAGCGGCACCGACCGCCCACACTGGCCAGTCCGGATGGGCGGAGACGACCGCCTCGATCGTGGAGCCGGCGACGTACACGGTGGCGGTGCCGTACAAGGGGTGCAGCCACGCCCGATCACGCCACGGCCGGCCCAGCCACGTCAACGGCTGGACCTTTCGGCTGCGGGCCACCGTAGGACCCCCGTCGTCACCATCCTGATCAGGCCGGGATGTTCGTCTTGGACTCGTTCGGCCGCGGGTTCTCGTGCCGCTCGATGTCGGCGGCCTGCGCCACCCGCCACGTCTCGTACACCTCGTCCGCGGACTCGCCCATCTGGCCCATGCCGCCGCCGCAGTCCCGCCAGTGGTCGGCGACCTCGGCCTCGACGGGCTCGTCGCCGTCGAACCGGTCCGCGAGTCCGGCCATGATCTCCTGGAACTGGCGGAACGCCTCCCCGGCGGTGCCGAGGAAACTGTCAGCGTCGGGGATACCTTCGCCGCCCTCGGGCATCTCGTAGCCGCCGACGTGCTCCCGGAACGCCTCGACCACGGCCTCCCAGGCCGGGTGAAGTGGACGCCCATCAGACATACCTGTACCTCTTCCTCTGGTCTTGGATCGTGGTGGCGCCACAGCGGGCGCAGACACTGGTGGCCGAAACACCACCGGGGGCGCGGGCCGCCGCACGCGGGGTGGCCGGGCGACGGCGGGCGCGTCGGAGTCCTGCTCGTCGTCGTGCTGGTCCGGGACGGGTGTCGCCGCGGCGACCGGTTCAGGTTCGGGCACCCACAGCAGGCTGCGCAGCCGCTGCCACCACCAGGCCAGCACCAGGCGCAGCGCACGCCGGAAACCGACGTCCTTGGCCTTCCGCGCCCACCGGGTCCGCAGGATCCGCCGCCACGCCGCCGACAACGGCCGCCGGCCGCGCCGCCCCAGCCAACGAACCGTCCGCCAGGGTGCCCGCCAGGTCCGGGCGAGACGACCCGACCACCTCTGCCTCCGGACAGCACGGCGAGCGCCGCGCGCTGTCCGCCGCTCGTCCCGCCGTGCATACCTGCGGCGGCGCGCCTCCAGCCGCCGGTTCAACCGCATCGCCCGCAACGCCATCCGCTGCTGCTTCCGCGTCGCCGGGGTGTGCCCGAGACCCATCGCCGCGAGCAACTGGCGCTTGCGGCCAAGACCTCGTCGACCTGCCCGCTGAGTCGCCGACCGTGGTAGCGAGTTACCCAGCAGCCAGCCCGAGCCGCGGCCCAGCCCGGCGCGCGGCCGCCGCAGACGGCCGAGCAGCCCTGCCCGGCGACCCGCCCCGGCCCGGCCGGCACCCGCGCCACGCCGGCCCAGGAGCCCACCGGATCGGACTGCGGCCAGCTTCCCCCGCGTCGGCTTCGCCCGTCCGCCGGCTCCAGCGCGGCGGGCACCTCGGAGCATGCCGCCGAGCCGGCCGCCGCCGCCCGACCGGCTCGGCGTCCTCCTGACGCCCTTCAGAGCCTGCCCAAGACGCCCGGCTGCGGCCCCGGCGCCTCGCCGGCCACGGCCCGAGCCCGGCGCCCGCCACCGGCCCGTCTTCAACCTGCGCCGGAAGTCGGCGACACCGACCGCGGCCGCCGGCGCACCAGCCGCGGTCACGGCGCCCGCGACCGCGAGGCCGGCTACACCGAACACGTTGAACACGCCCAGGCCGACGATCGCGGCCGCCAACGCGGACCCGCCGATGATTGGCCCCCACGGGCGCGAAGCCTGTTCCACCTCGATCGTGTCGGCCGGGGGTGGGGGAACCCAGCCGGAGAGGGCAGGGTCAGGCAGTTCGGGCGGCGCCCACGGCCCTGCCGGGGGCAGCGGCTCGTCGACATCGGCGGGGTGCATCTGGTTCCCTCCCCTCGCGGTTGTCGCTTGTCGCGTCGCTTGTCGGCCCCGACAAGCGACAGTGTCGGATCGGCGTTTCCGCAGCTCACGGGCCTGTTGGTGACTGTTGTCGGGGCGACACGACAACGACAGCCGACAACGTCAGGTGGTGATGGCCGCGAGCGCGCCCACAAGCGGGACCGCGAACAGCGTCGCGACCACCGCGGTGTGCGCGAGCGGCCCCAGCCTCAGCACCGGAACCGGCACGGCCGGCGCCCGTCGGGCAGCGACAGTGCCGCGTTGACGGAGCACCGGCAGGCGCGCGTCAGGCGCCGACGTCGACGAGTTCACGGGCATCCTCCTGGGAGTCGTCGGCGGGCTCGCCGCCGGCGGTCTGGGTCTGGCGGGCGTGGTGCTCCGCCACGATCGCGATCAGCTTCGGGATCCGGCCGAAGCCCGCTCCGGTGATCCGGTGAACCTCCCGCGACTTCCACTCGTAGCCCGGCTCCGGGTGGGCGCGGAGCATCGCCGCGACCGCTTCGTCGTCGGTGAGCTTCGGTGCTCCGGAGCGGGTCTCGCCGTCGTCGGCGGCCTTCGTCTTCGACCCGCTCCGCCCGCCGCTCCGGGCCGCCGCCGAGGCCGCCTTGTCCCTGAGAGCGGCGATCTTCGCGGCCTGCTCCGCCTGAAGTTCGGCGACCTGTCTGGCGTGCTCAGCGGCTATGCGGTCGGTGCGCGCGGCCCACTCCGCCTGGATCCGCGCGACCGTCGAAGCCTGCTCCGCGGCCAGGCGCTCCGCCTGCTCGGCGAGCCTGCTCCGGAGCGCCATCGCCTCCTGCTCCGCTGAGGTGACGGCGCGGTCGGCGGCGGCGCGCTCCGACTCCTGCTCCGCCTCCAGCGTGGCGGCGTGCTCCGCGGCCTCCTTCGCGGCCCGCTCCGCTGCGTCCAGGTCGGTCTGGAGGCGGCGGAGCCGCTCCGCCATGTCGGCCCGCTCCGCCCGGTCGGAGCGCCGCTGGGCGTCGACGTCGTCCACCTTCCGCTGCAGGTCCGCGATCACGGCGCCGATCTTGTGCTGGTAGGAGGCGGCTGCTTCCACCACCCAGAAGAGCAGGACCGGGCCGGCCGAGTGGATCCCGACACCGATCCAGTCCGGGCCGCCGCCGGCGGTGAGCGGGGTGGCGATGTTCAGCAGCCACGTCATCACGGCGGTGATCCAGCGGAGGGAGCCGACCCAGCCGGCGCGGACGCCGTGGCGGGCGAGGGCGCGGGTGCCGACGAGGGCGAGGACGAGGCCGGTCTCGACGAGGAGTGACAGCATCCAGGCGACCTCGGCGGGGACCTTGTGGTCGATGAGCATGCCGGTGACGTTCACGAGGCCGTAGATCATGACGCCGCCGACGACGATCCAGACGCAGGTCTGGATGACGCCGGCTTCTCGCCTGGTCGAGGCGAGCTCGGCGGCGAGCTTGTCGCGATCTCCGCTCGTGGTCACATCAGAGAGTGTGCCACATACGGGATGATCGGGATAGCAGGGTTGATCGGGTTATCATCTGTCCGTGTCGCCCACGGCCCTCGCCCGTGCGCCTCTATGTGTGGCGCTACCGGCCCCGTTACGATCACCGCCAACCGCGGTGAGGGGGTGGGACGTGGGCAAACGAGATCGCGCCGAGCTGGAGCGGGCAGTCAGCGACGGGGAGTGGCTGCTGATCGGCGACCTGATGGTCTTGTTTGACGCGACCCGCTCGATGGTCGACCGGTGGCTGAACGACGGCGTCCGCCTCGCCGGCTCCCAGCGCATGGTGATCCGCTACCGGGTCCGAGCGGGCGGGGCGCGCGAGGCGCACCCGGGCGACGTGCTCGCTGTACTGGCAGAGACGCGGAAGGTGCGAAGCGCGGACGACCCGGACGGGACGACCGGCCTTACTGCGGACTGAACGCTGCGCGGGCGAGTGCGCGCCTAGGCATGCTCTTCGCGGAAGCGCAAGGGCCGCGTGCTGGACTTAGAGGTTTCGCCCGTTCGGTGGACACGCTGTCCGGCGGGGCTGTGATGAGCGGTGATGACGGACGGTGGGTGTGTACTTCCTGCGTGCAGTCAGATCAAGGACGCCAGAAGTAGACATTTGGAACATTAAGTACGAGACCTCTAGATGTGTCGGCGTGGCGCGTCAAGCACATCGCGCGTGTCACACTGAATTAGTTGCGAGGATCGCATGAAGTAGTTCAGCATTGGGGTATGCGGACGATGCCATGGAGCGAGATGCAACGTCACTCGAAGGAGGTAGCCGCCGCCGTCGACGAAGCCGGCGAGGTGTGCCTCGAACGCCGCGGGGAAGGTTCGTTCCTGCTCATCAGCAAGGACCGAGTCGAGCAAACCCGCGAGGGACTTGATGCCCTGGCCCGCCTCCTCAATGCCCTCGGCGGCGACGACAACGCCGAAACCCTCGGCCGCGCCCTCAAGGCCGCGCTTCCCTGGGTGAAGTTCCTGCCCGAGAAAGACCAGATCGCGTTCGCCCGGGAGTTCACCTGGACCGTCGGCGCGTGCAGCGACCTGGGCTTGTGGGCTCCGTTCGGACGTCTGCTCCATTCTTGGAAGCAGACCGCCGCGATCCACGCCAATCCACGCCTCGCCAAGGAACTATCCCGCGCCCTGGATGCCGACCTCGGGCCCGTCATGATGCCGACCGAGGGAGACTCGGGTGCCGCCGAAGAAGGGTGACCGTGTCGCGCCGCCGCCTCCGCCTGGTGGGTGGGAGCTGCGGCACGCGAGCAAGGGTGCCGTAGACGGATGGGAAGAGCTCAATCGACAGGCGCCGAACGCGTTGTTCAAAGCCTGGCACGTGATCTCCACTCAGCCGGAGACACCCGACAACTTTGAGCGGCAGCATCCGCTCAAGGGGGAGTTGGGCACCCGGATGGTGCAGGGGAAGAACCTCGAGCAGTGGCAGTACGAGGTCACCGGCGGCGGCCGGATCTGGTACTGCCCGGATTCGGAGAGGCGGATCGTCTGGGTGACGCTAGCCAGGACTGGCCATCCCAAGGCGACTGACTGAGATCTTCTCCGCTCGGAGCCCGCTGACGGTTCGTCAGCGGGCTCTGCAGCGTCTGGAGACTAGGCGTCCGCAGCCGTAGCCTTTCGCGCCCGGCCGGCCCGGCGCCGATGGCGGCGATTGCGTTGTCTCCCGCGGGTGGTCCGGCGCCGCACCGGTGTCGTTTCGCTTCTGCAGCTCGGGCGGTCTCGGCGATGTCGTCGGCGACGTGGCCCCGTTCAGGCGGTCGTCGGGTCGGTGGATGGTGGCCGCCGGAGCGGCCCTACCGTTCGGGCCAGGCTCGGTCGGCGTCCCGGTTCGCGGCCAGTAGGAGCTGGGCGGCCGTGTAGCCGAACCGGTCGGCGAGGCGCTGGAGGTGGCGGCGGCCGGTGGCGGCCATGTGCGTGTTGCCGGAGAGTTCGCCGAGGCGGACGGCGAGCGCGTGCGGGGCGGCGAGCGTCCTTGCGTGGCTGCGGACCTGGCAGGGGGTGGTGGTTGCGGTGGTCTGCATCTCCGGTCTCCCTAACTCCGTCGCTCTGTGATGTACTGAGTTTAGCCCACGGAGTGAAAAGGGGGCAACACGTGTACGGAGTTTTCTAGCTACCGGCGTCCTTGCGTGGCCGACCGCCCACACCAGCCCGATCCCGGTGCCGCTCGAACCAACCCTCGATCACCTTGCGACGCCGCTTGCTCCACCACGGCGACTTCCCGTTGAGCCCGTCCGGCGCCGGGAACGGATCGTCCGCGTACGGCTGTCCCGGCCGCGACCGTGTCAGGTACCGGGACACCGTCCGCTTCTCCACCTCGCCGATCTCGGCGACGTCGGCGAGGGTCAGGAACGGCTGCTCGGCCACGGCGTCCTCCGAAACTCGGTCGTCATCACGGGGACGACGATAGAGCAGCGCGGGCGTCATCGCGGATCCCTGGCGGGCGTCAGCCGCTCGCGGACCAACCGGCGCAGGTCGTCCCAGTTCCGGTACGTCGGCGCTGCCAACTCGGCCTCGTCGATCAGGGCGAGCGTTCCTGCAAGGTCCCCGGCGTGGAACGCGGCGGCGGCCCGCTGGTCGATCTCGTCCGCGGCGGCACGGCGGGCCGCTGCGCGTTCCTCAACCTCCGCGTCCGACAGCCGCAGCTCAAGCACCGCCGGGTCCTCGTTGATCACCTCGGCGACTGCGCGCCAAACCTGCTTGAGGGTGTAGCGGTCGCACAGCATGCCGAGGTGCCCCTCGGAGACGTACCGGGCCGCGTCGTCACGCCCGAACGTCATCGCGCCGACCTGGCCGTACCAGCGGCCGGCGTAGTCCTGCACGGCGTGGCGGATCATCGCCAGCTCGGGCGGTGTGAACGTCACGGCCGGCCCCCGGCCTGGGTGGCGCCGGCGACGCCGTCCAGGATGCGGGCGTTGACCCGGCCTGGAACCAGCCGGTCGCAGATCTCGACGAGACGGTTCGGGTCGGCGGTGGTGACGGTGAGCACCTCCACCGATGCGCCCATCACCGCGGTGGCGACGTGGTGGGCGCGGTCGGCCGCGGCCGACGCCAGGCCCCGGATGGCGGCGAGGAACGGCAGCGTCTCCAGCAGAACACTCGTGGGCAGATACGAGCCGCCGGCGACGACATCGTCCGCGTGCAGGTAGGCCGGATCTGCGTGGTGGAGGTCGCGGACAAGGTCGTCGCCCCGAGGAGAGCCGCGATGCAGCCCGCGCGTCGGTGGCCGTCGAGCAAGTAGGTGACGCCACCGGGCGGCGCCCAGGCGGTGAGGGTGCCGATCGGCCACCGCCGCTCCAGCGAGGCGAGCAACGCGGTGCGGGCCGCGACGTCCCAGGAAGGTCCGCCGGCGGTGGCCGCCGGGCGTACGTCGCCGTTGTGCAGGGCGGGGGCGAAATCCCGGACCCTGTAGCTGCGCATCACATAGGTGCCCATTCGTGCCTGCTTCCGTGTCGGTGGTACCGGCAGTGGACCCGGTGGGCGCCCCACCTGCTTGGCGGTGGGGCGCCCCGTTGCCGTCGTCAGCTCCAGCTGATGACCGCGTCCCGCTCGATCGCCTGGAGGGCGACCTCGTGGAGTTCGGTGAGCCGTTCGGCCAGGTGGCCGGGTCGGCGTCCGCACTCCGTCCAGCGCGCTTCACGGGCGGCGAACCGGCCGTGCTCGTCGTCGGTGGCGACGTCGAGGAGCGCCTGGGCGAGCAGTACGCGGCCGAGGAAGTCCTCGGCGGCGGTTTCCCCGTAGTCGCCGTCGAAGTCCAAACCCAGCAGGGTGAGGAGGTCGGCCCCGTTGCGGTCGTTCACGTTGACGCCCTCGGCGGTGAGGACGTGGGTGACCGACTCGTCGCCGAGGGCGGTGACGACCGCGGGGGCGAAGGTGATGGACATGGGGACCTCCCTGGGTTGGGTGTTGAGGTGCTCGCGTTCCCTGCACGCCCCGTGGGCGTTGGGGAGGCCCCGATGTCCCGCTCGCGCGGGTCCACTGTGGAGTTGTCAAACTCTGTCGCTCTGTTGTGTACCTAGTTTAGGCACAAAGGTTCGTGTGAGTCAACATGTGTACGGAGTTTCTCCTGCCAGATTGTCAGGCCGCACCCTGGCCGGTGCGCCGCTACCAGCCGGGCTGGCCTTCGGCCCGCATCCGCGCCGCGTGCCGGTCCATCGCGTCCTCGACCTGCCGCCGCTCTGCGGCCGGCATGCTGCCGATCACCTCTTCGTAGACCCCCTTCTCGGCCAGCTTCCGACCGAACAGGGTGGTCGTCGCGTCCGCGGCAATGTCCTCCGCCGACGGCTTGCTCCTGAACAGACCCATGGTGGGCTTCTCCTTGTCTGGTCGCGTCTGCGACCGGTCGGTGTTACCGGGTCTCGCCGTCGGTGTCGCCGACGAGCGCGTCGAGCAGGCACTGCTGCTCCCACGTGGACACCCCGCTCGCCCGGATCAGGTCCGCGATCCGGTAGTGGGGGTTCGCGGCGGCCTCGGCGAGGATCGCCTCGGCGAGCGCCCGCAGGTCCGGGCGTAGCTGCTCGAGGTCGGGGTTCACCGGCCGACCTCCCACGCCCGGATCGCCAGATGCCAGCCGGAGGCGACCGCGGTCTCCTGGTCGGCGCCCTGCGCGAGGAGCTTGTCGGCGTAGTGCTGAGGCAGGTGCCACGGGGCGGGCAACTCCCCGTCGGGGACACCGAGATCACTGACCATCCACATCGGTTGCTCTCCACTAGCTCATCGGAACGGCGGCCCGGCCGCCCCGGCAGATGGCCTGTCCCGCGGTCAAGGGCGCGATGTCCCGCGGCTTCCGCCCGGCGGACAGCTCAACCAGCGGCCACACGGCAACGAACAGGCCGGCCGGGATCAACAGCACCGCGATTCGACGGCGCTCACCGGCGACGGCCCGTCAGCCCGGCCAGCGCCTGCCGCAGCTGCACCTGCCGGGACGGCCGTGTCCGGTAGACGCGGGTGCGGCGGCCGCCGGCGGAGGTGTGCACGTGGAAGGTGCGCAGCTTGGGTTCGTGGTTCAGGTCGGTGCCGTGCATGGCGATGGCCGCCTCTCAGTTGACGATCAGTTGAATCCGTTGAAGATCAGGCGAAGGGGCGCCCGCCGCGCGGTGCGGGGGAAGCGGCGGCGGGCGCCTGGCCCGGCCGGCAAGCCGGGCCCACATGGGAAGATCAGAGACCGGGCGGCGGCGCGTCGCGGACGACGATCGTGTACGACGGCGCCTGCGCGTACAGGTCCCCGTCGACCTGCACCGACACCTCGGCGCCGACCAGCTCGGCGTTCGCGACCCGCTTCCACCGCACCGACTCCGGGAAGCGGCGAACGCGGTCGACGGACGTGGCCAGCCAGCGTTCGCCGTCGCCGATGCCGTCTTGGATCGCAACCTCGACCGAGGCGGCGAACGGCGCGTCGAGGAGGTTGCCGGCGGTCGCGCCGCGGATCTCGCTCACGCCGCCACCGCCTCGCGCCAGCCGAGCGCGGTCAGCGTCGCGGACACGATGTCGGGGCGCGACGAGCCGTCCCGGTAGATGAGGGTGGCCAGCCCTTTGCGGGCCAGCGCGCGGAGCACCGGCGCCGGGAAGGATCTGCCGCGGCGGATGCTGCCGCCCGTCTGCACCGCCGTGGCCAGCGCGAGCCGCTGCGGGACGCTGATCGCCGCGTGGTGCGCGCCGGCCATGGTGGGCCGGACCTGGCGCCGCTCGCCCAGGCGGGCGAGGGCCTGGAGGCCGACCGGTCCGGCGACGAGGACAGGCGCGGCGGTGAGGAACTGTGCGACTGCCGCGGCCGCCGACTCGACCGTCGCACCCTCCCGGCGCAGCGCCAGGGTGATGACGCGGGCGACCGTGCGGGCCAGCTGCTCGTCGACGTAGGAGCGGGTGAGGTCGTCGACCGGGGTGGCGACGGCGCCGCCGGCGAGGACCTCGACGCGGTATGCGGAGGGGCCGGCGATGGAGAGCTGGACGATGTGGGTGCCGGCTCGGGCGGTGAGCGGGCGGTCAGCCGTAAGCTGCATTTCGGATCACTCCTGGCTTCCTCAGGTGTGGATCAAGTACTGGCCGGAGCTCGAACTCCGGGTGGTGCGGTAGGCCCTCGGCTGGCGCTGGAATCGCCTGCCGGGGCCGTCTTGCGTCTAGCGGCCGGTCGGGACGAAGACGCCCGGGACGGAGAAGCCCTCGCCGTTCCACGTCGTGTGCTGCGACCGGAGCCAGATCGGGACGCCGTTCGAGCGGACGAGCGACACGTGGTTCATGTCGATGTCGCGGACGCCGTCGGCGGTCACGAGCGTCGCGGTCCGGCCGTTGATGTCGATGGCCACGCCGGTGAGATGGAGCGGGGAGTTGCCGGTTCCGACGATCTCGACGGGCTGCTCGGCGGCGGCGGTGGTCATCTCGTCTGCTCCTTCGTTCGGCCTTGCGATGCCAGTAACACTAGGCCAAGTGTCACTAGTCGTCAAGTGTCACTTGGCCTACAGTGAAAAGGCCAAAACAAACATGGAAGGATGGATGGTATGGCCGACGACATGACCGAGGACGACATCCGCCGCATCCCCGCCGAATACAAGCAACAGCTGGCCGCCGCGCAGGAGGAGGCGATCCGCACCCGCGACGAGAAGCTGCGCCGCGCCGCTGCGGCAGGCTGGAAGCAGGTGGAGCTCGTCGAGCTCACCGGGTACAGCCGCGAGACCGTCCGCCAGGCGCTCAACCCCGACGCGCGTGAGCAGACCGTCGGGGCGAGCGCGGGCCGCCGCGTGGCGCAGAAGACCGCGTCGTTCCGGGACTGGCTCCGCACCCGCAAGGACGAGAACACGCCGGTCGGCGACCTCGCCCGCGACGTGTTCGCCGACGGATCCTGGCCGCGAGGCCCGGGATCGTTGCGCAGGTACGAGCAGCACCTCAAGGGCCTCGGCGCGGATCCGGGTGCTGTGGAGGCGCTGCGCGAGGCGTGGCGGCAGTACGAACTGGAGGCGGGCGCCGGCGAAACGGAATAGCCGCAGCCGAAAAGGTGGTTGACCCTTCTGGACAGACGCCCTTACCTTGAACACCAAGACACCAACGAACCTCGGGAGTCACCGACATGTTGTGGCACGCCTCATCCGAACCGCAGCGGCAAACGCTGTGCGGTTTCGCGGGCATGCCCTCATACGTCGGGCGACCCATCGACGTGACCGCCAGCGAGAAGCCGAACCTGGGCAGGCGGCGACGGTAGCGCACACAAACAGCGCGAGCGCCGCCCACCCGACCAGGGACAGGGCGGCGTTTTCGTTGTAGCACAACAACTTTCATAGGGGTGTGGCGCAATCTGGTAGCGCAGCGGCCTCCAAAACCGCCGGTTGCAGGTTCGAGTCCTGTCGCCCCTGCTTCGCCCTGCGCATTTGTGCGCGGAATGGCGTTGATGGTTGAGAACTCCACAGTGGATGGCATACGAAAGGCCCGGCTGCCGGCGAACTGTTGTCGGCGGCCGGGCAATCGGGAGCGTCCGGCACGGTGACCGGGCCTGATTTGGGATCAGGAAATGCGGGGTTCGACTCCCCGGTTCCCGACGTATGGGCTTGTAGCGCAGCTGGTAGCGCGCCCGCTCGGCAGGCGGGAGGTCGGCGGTTCGAATCCGCCCTGGTCCACGTCATGCCCTTCAAGCTCAGAAGGCAGAGCGCGCCCGTGAAGTGGGCGAGGTTCTCCGTTCGATCCGGAGGAAGGGCACGTTGGTGCGGGATTGGTCGGTACGCCATGCCCGCCCGCGCCAGCTCCATGGGCCGTCGGAGCAGTTGGAATGCTCACCTCGCTCTCAACGAGGAGATCACGGGTTCGAGTCCCGTACGGCCTACGCAATGCCATCAATGCGGTCGTGGTGAACTCGGCGGACACGCCAGTCTTCCAAACTGGAGCAGCGGGGTCGGTGCCCGCCGGCCGCTCGTCGTTGGGGATTGGGCTAGTGACAGGCCGCCGAGTTTTGGCCTCGGAAGGGCGGGTTTGAATCCTGCATCCCCAGCCAAGCCGCGGTAGCCCAACGGTAGAGGCGGCCGGCTCAAACCCGGTCCAGCGCGGGTTCGACCCCCGCTCGCGGTACCCATGCCTTCGAAGCTCACGAGGTGGAGCGCGCCCTTGGTACGGGCGAGGCTGCGGGTTCGAATCCCGCCGAAGGCTCGATGCGGTTGTAGCACAACGGTAGTGCGGCTGCTTGCCATGCAGCAGACCGGAGTTCGACTCTCCGTAGCCGCTCCAACGACCCACCGGCCACGACCGAGAGGAGGCTTCCGGTGGACACCGTTTTGGTCATCAACGCCGACCTCGGCCCGCTCCACCGGGTCAGTCTCCGCCACGCGATCCGCATGTTGTGCCGGCGTGTCGCCGAGGTCCACGAAGCCGAGCCGGACCGGCTGATCGGCGTCTACCCGCTCCCGAAGGTCGTCCGGCTCGTCCAGTACGTGGTCACGAAATGGCGGTACACCGCCGGGCCAGCCTGGTCCCGGTCCGGGGTTCTGAACCGGGATGGTCACCGTTGCGGCTACTGCCCCGGCGTGGCCACGACCGTCGACCACATCCTGCCCCGCTCCCGCGGCGGCCGGAACACCTGGTCCAACACGATTGCGGCCTGTGGCGGCTGCAACCAGCGCAAAGGCGACCGCACCCCGGCCGAGGCTGGGATGAGGTTGCGGTTCAAGGCGACCGCCCCGACGTGGGCGGCCCTGGCCCAGCGCTGACGCGGCCGGCGGCATCTCTCGCCCGCCGGCCGCTATTCCCTCGTCGTCTATCTGGGAGGACGCGGCGCTCTGAACGCCGAAAGCTTGGTTCGAATCCAGGCGAGGGAGCGATGCCGACGAAGCACAACGGGTTCGTGCACGCGCCTTGTAAGCGCGAGGTAGCCGGTTCGAGACCGGCCGTCGGCTCCACGCCAGTGCAGCACGACGGGTGGTGCACGCGTCTCGTAAGCGCGCGGAGTCGGTTCGAGCCCGACCACTGGCTCCATGGGGATGTAGCTCACCTGGTAGAGCACCTGTCTTGCAAACAGGAGGTAGCCGGTTCGAGTCCGGCCTTCTCCACTCTTGCCCGGGTAGCCCAACGGTAGAGGCGCGGCGCTCAGACCGCCGTCAGTGCGCGTTCGAGTCGCGCTCCGGGTACGCGCACATGGTGTCGTAGCTCAGCTTGGTCTAGAGCGCTGCCCTGTCAAGGCAGAGGGCGCGGGTTCAAATCCCGTCGACGCCGCAGCGGAGGGTTGGCAGAGAGGTCTATCGCGCTGCCCTGCTAAGGCAGACCGGGTTCGCCCGGCGTCGGTTCGAATCCGACACCCTCCTCCATCCCGTCGAGGCCAAAGAGGTAGAGGCGCCTCGCTGATAACGAGGAGACAGAAGGTTCAACTCCTTCCGACGGGACTCATGCCCTGGTAGCGCAGCGGATAGCGCACCTGATTACGGATCAGGGGGTCGCAGGTTCGAATCCTGCTCAGGGCACGTATCGGGACGTGGCGCAGCTTGGTAGCGCACCGGTCTGGGGGACCGGCGGCCGTCGGTTCAAATACGGCCGTCCCGACCAACGGGTTGTAGCGCAGCTTGGTCAGCGCACTCGCTTCGGGAGCGAGGGGTCGTGGGTTCAAATCCCGCCAGCCCGACAGTGGAAGGTAGTGCCCAGCGGTGGGCAACCGGTCTCGAAAGCCGGGCCGTCGGTAACGGCGGGGGTTCGACTCCTCTACCTTCCTCCATGCGCCGGTAGCTCAGCGGCAGAGACAACCGCCTCTTAAGCGGTGGGCCGAGGGTTCGAGTCCCTCCCGGCGTACGACATCCCCCGGCAGCTCGACGGACCGAGCGGCCGCCTTCTAAGCGGACGGGTGCCAGTTCGACTCTGGTCCGGGGGACTTGCTCCCGCTAGCTCAATGGATAGAGCACCCGCGTCCTAAGCGGAGGGTCCGGGTTCAACTCCTGGGCGGGAGACTTCATGCCGCCGGCGCCTGATGGCCGGGCTCCGTACTTTTAATGCGGATTGCGGGGGTTCGATTCCCTTCGGCGGCACTGCGAGGTGGGGAAGTTCGGCCGTTCCCGCGGGCCTCATAAGCCCGAGCTCGTCGGTTCGTATCCGGCCCTCGCTCCCGTTCCGGAAGCTCAGATGGCAGAGCACCGCCTCGACACGGCGGAGGCCCCTGGTTCGATCCCAGGTCGGAACACCATGGCGTCGTCGACTAACCGGTCAGGTCGCCGGACTTTCAATCCGGATGGTGCGGGTTCGAACCCCGTCGACGCTACCCGTTCTGGCGTAAACCGTAATCTTGGTAGCGGTCCGGACTGTTAATCCGGCGGGCGCAAGCCTTCTGCAGGTTCGAGTCCTGCCGCCAGAGCCATGGAGGGGCCGGCTGGTCACGGACACGCCGCTGGAAACGGCGTAGGGGTCACACCCTCGCGGGTTCGAATCCCGCTCCCTCCGCTTCGCGCCGCAGCCCATCCGGTCGGTGGGAGCCGTCTTATAAGCGGACTGTGGCGAGTTCAACTCTCGCGCGGCGCACGTCGTGCGGATGCCTGTGTAGCTCAACGGAAGAGCGCCTGGTCCACACCCAGGAGGCCGGGGGTTCGACACCCTCCGCGGGCACTGTGACGGTAGCTCAACGGTGGAGCGCTGGGATGTGGCCCCAGTGGTTGCGGGTTCAACTCCCGTCCGTCACCCCAAGCGCGTCGTGGGCGGCTGGTCGCCCGGCGGTCTGTAAAACCGTTGCCCTCGTGCATGCCTGGTTCGAGTCCAGGGACGCGCACGATGCCCTCGTAGCTCAGCGGATAGAGCACCAGGTTCCGAACCTGAAGGCCGGCCGTTCGAATCGGTCCGGGGGCACGCACGGCGAAGTGATCGTTCTGGGTGGGCGCCGCGCCTGCAAAACGCGTGATACGGGTTCGAGTCCCGGCTTCGCCTCGATGCCATCCACTGCGGAGCCCTTCGCGGGCGGACGTTGGGTCCAGCCGCTGCTCATAACGGCGGCCTGCCGGGATCGTCACCCGGGCTCGCGACGCTGGTCAGCGTCGGTATGTCGGACCGGCCGTGCACGATGACCCCATGACCGACGCTACCCTCCCGCGGATCTTCGTCACCGTGCCCGGCGTCGAGGACCTGCGGACCGTGAGCGCATACCTGCGTGCGGCCGGTGCGCAGATCACCACGCGCCGCCGCGAGTTCGTCATCGAGGGACCTCTGACACCGATCCAGGCTGCGGCCCTTTGGCGCATTTCCCGGCATCGTGACGGCAACAGCGAGGGCAAGCAGCTTGAGTTGCGGGTGGAGCCAGCCGGCGCAGTGGATTCCGCGCTTCGCGTGCTGTGTCCCGAAGGTTTCGACGTACGCGCGTCTCTTCCCCCGGACGGCGGCAATCCGGTGGGTTGGTGGGATGAGCAGCAGCGGCGGCAGAGCCGCGGCGAGGCGTGGCGGCCGTCGCCGCCGCCAACGCCCACGTGCTGCGGTCAGGGCGGCGCCTGGGCGCCAAGGCCCGGCGAGCCGCAGGTGGTGGGTTGCATGCTGTGTCGGAACGCCGGGCGGCGGTATTGGCGTAACCGGGCGGATGGGCAGATGTACGTGCCAGTGAAGCCGCTGTCGGAGTGATCCCGATCGACTTTGTCGGACCCATACGCCACCATGGATCTATGAGCACTGAGGGTGCTGACGAGGTGACGATCACCGTGCCGTGGTGGCGGGTGCGGCAGTCTCCCGACACCGTTCTCCGGGCCGCCCGCGATACAGCCCGGCGGAAGAAGATCGCAGCCGAGGGGGACCCGATCGTCCGGGTGACGCTGGTGTGGCCCGGCAGCCATTCGACGGAGGCCGCCGCGTGATGCCCCAGCCGTACCCGCTGTGGATCGCCACATCCCCAGATCGGGTCGCGCGGATCGTCGCCTGGACCGAGGTCGACGGGCAGGAGGGCCTGTTCCCAGTCGTCTTTCAGCAAGGCGCGGCAGCAGCCGAACCCATCATGGAGAGAGGGTGGCTGGGCGACACCCGAGACCGGGCGATGATCGCGGCAGAGGAAGCGGTACATCCGCCGGCCTGGCTTGACGTGCCGGACGCGCGTGAACCGTCGGTCGGAGTCGCAGTCGCGGAGGCGACCATGGAGGCACTGGAGCGAGAGCGTCGGCAACGGTGACCGCGGCGGTGTCGCCAACCCGTCACCCGTATGGGTGCCGTTAACGCTGATCCTGACCGAACCGTGGATCTCTCCCGGACCGGCGTCGTGCGTATCGTCCGCGAATGACCGGCATCTACCTGTCACTCACACTGATGGCCCTGATACCGCTCCTCGTCGTTTCGGGCCTCCTGACGAAAGCCGACGACCCTGACCGGGTCCACGCAGGGCTGGCACTCCTCGCCTTGTGCACGCTCGCCGCAGTCGCTGTCGCCGCCTACGCCGCCGCCACCAGCCAGTGGATGGAACTCCCGCTCGCGGCTCTCGCCCTCTTGGCCATCACCATGGACTGGGACATGACGATCGCCCGGCTCCGCGGCCGGCTGCCCAAACTGACGCCGTGGCTGATCGGCGTTCGGTGGGGTTCTTCCACCAACCGCCGCAGGCCGCCAAGCTGATCCACATGTCCCTCGCTGACGATCTCCGCGCCGCCGCCGTCGACGTCGCCGCGGCCGCCATCACACAATCGTTGACCGGTACCGGCGGCTGCAACCCCGAGCAGCTGGCCCGCGCCGCCGTCGAGGCCGCCGCCCCGTTCCTCGCCGATGCCCGCCTGGTCGACGAGGTCCTCGCGGTGCGGGAGCCTGTAGACCCGCGCAAGCAGCGCCCGCGGATCATGCCCACGGTGCTGTGGGAGGAAGCCGCCGGCGACGAGCACCGCTACCTCGAGCTGGCGGAGGAGCACGGCTGGCTGAGCCTGGCGACCTGCCGGGTCGCGGACTACCCGTAGACGCGCGAGAGCGGCCGAGGCGGTTGGTGCCGCCTGGCCGCTCGCGCTTGCCCGCTGTCGTGGCCCTCGCCTCGGGGCGGATCCCCGGCCGGCTACCTCCGGCATCGTGTCGAGTCGTTTCGCGCGTCCGCTGGGATGCCTCCCGATCCCGCCTCGTGAGCGCCCTTGGTGAGGGCGGGAGCAGAGACCAGCCCCCTGTCTCGTGAGCACCCCCGGGAGCGGGGTGGGGGCAGAGACTCAGCCCCCTGCCAGGCTTAGCGGTTGCCCGCTTCCCTCTGACACCCTCAGCCTGACACGGCGAATTTCTGTCCACAAGAGACTGAATAAGTGGTTCACCATGCGCGATACCGCCCTACCCGTCCACGACCTTTGCGCAGGTCACACCCCGGCGGTAGCGTCCCCGGATGACCGACTAGGACCCGACCCCGGCTTCCGGGAGGCACTTACCCAGCTCGACCTCGGCGAGGCAGACGTGATCGTCGCGCCGCCTGGCGATCACGTCGAGTGGGCGCGGCAGGTCGGCTACAAGGTCACCGCCGGGGAGATCGACGGCGCCACCGTGTACGAGATCAAGCCGTCCAAGGACGGCGATACGCTACCGACGTGAGCGACGATCTGCGCTCCACCAGATGACCGTTCGTGATCCTCGTCGCAGGTCAGCACGCTCAGACGACGGCAATATGCACCCCTATACACCCTTGTGCACCCCCACCGCGTGAACGTCCACCGGCACACTCATGGCCATGACCTACGACCCGAAGTGCCCCGGCTGCAGGGTTGGTCGGCAGATCACCGCCGGCACCGCGGCGCTCATCGTGTTCGGTGTGCCGCTGTTCGGCGCCCGAGAAACCGGCTGGCTGCACGAGGAGCCACTCCCGGCCGCCTACCACCCGGACCCTATGGACAACAGCACGGTCTCCGCGAGCGCCTCCGTCCGCACCGGCGACTCTTCGATCAACGCGGGCTGGATCGTCATCCGCACCGACCAGGTCCCCGACCGGCGTGACGGATAGAACCCCGCATAGAGACGGGATGAATCCCGCAACCCATCACGGCGCTGAGGTGGTTGCGACGGAGGCTGACGCGCAAGAGCCGTTATCCCTTGCGGCGTAACCCTTTCGCGGTACCGACACCTGCGAATGCCCGGTAGAATCAGGGGTTGCATGGGTGGTTGTCAGGCATTGGAAACGGTGCCACCCGCTACAGCGGCCCAAGCCGGCCACCACGCACCAGGGCGAGATGCCTTGCCCATGGGCACGGAGGATCCCGCCTCGTGCACCCAGCCTCAGGGGCGGCGGGTTGTCGGGATGACACCCAGGCCCGCCCTTTGTGCGTCGCTGGGTTGCGATCCTTCTCGATACGCCCACCCACGTCCGCCAACTCGGATCATGCTGATCTCGTGGTCATTGAGGCGTTCGCTTGCATCGCCACCGTCGCATCCGCCGCAGCCGCCTGCGTTGCGCTCTGGATCAGCGAAAAGGCGACCCAAGCCGCGGAGGCATCGACTGAAGCCGCCAAAACCGTGGCCCGAATCGAGGCCGCACGCCGCCATGAGGAGCTGGCGCCTCGATACGAGATCAAGCACGCGCCCGCCGACATGCCTTATTGGCTGGAGCTTCATAACCTCACCTGGCGGCGCTATGTGGTGAGAACTACAACGGTGTTCACCGACGGCAAGCAAGCCCGGCCCGAGGAGGTCGAGATGCCGCCACAGGGCTTCGGCACCGTGATTCGACCGTCGACAGGTCGTCGTGGGGCGCGGGCAGTCGAACGTGGACTCGATCCCGACATAAAGGATGTCCGCCTCACGCTTGAGTTCAAGTTGGCGGATGGCGAGGACCCATGCGAATGTGGCCGTTCTCCCGACTTCGGCCATTGGCACGACATGAGTCGCCAAATTCCCAGGCGGACCCGGGTTCACTCGCGGCGTGTTCGGCGCCGGTGACTGCCAACTACTCGCATCCTCCGGCGAGGTAGTCGCGGACTTCGGGCGTCCAATGCCACCACTGTGACGTTTGGACGGTTACGCCGTCGGCGTGGAGTTGGCGGACGACTTCGGGGTGCAAGGGGTCGTCGTCGCGGTGGCGTTGGGCGAGTTCGCGTTCTTGGTCGGTGAGTCCGGCCCACCACTCGTCTACGTCGAACTCGGCCATGATCCAGACGGTACGCCGGATGGACCGGTTAGGTGGCCGGAGCCCAGAAGCCTCCCATGTCGGTATCGCCCGCCTCGGCGCACAGGAACCCGTGAACCTCGCTTGCCCACTCCCACCTCGACGTCGGTTCGTTGCCGGAGCCCGAACCGGTCATGACGCCGTGGCGATTAAGTCGCTCGATGACGATGTTGGGTAGCGGATTGGCGTGCCGCCAGTGCAGTGCCAGGTCGCGGTCCTGCTGGCTGAGCCCGGCCCACCACTTGTTCACATCGAATGCGGCCATGATCCGAATCTACGGCGTGGGCCGACCCTTCCGGGCGGCTTTCCGACCAGGCTTTGGGCCGGGCTTCTTCACTGGCGGCTTGAACCGCTCCAGGCTCTTCAGCATCGCCGCTGGGTTGCCGACGACCAGGGCGAGGCAGGCGATGAGGAACTGGTTCATCGTCCAGCCGTGCTCCGCAAGTGTGCGCTGAGCCTCCTTGCGCAGCTCGGGATCGGGGCGGGCGAGCACACCGGACCGGGTTTCGTGCCGGTCCGGACTCTTCCGCTCGTCTGTCACTCGATCAGTCTCTCATCTGGTTAACCAAACTGTCGTCCGCCGTCGTAGAATCTGGTTAACCAGATTGTGTAGACCACTGGAGGTACCTATGCCCGAGACGATGACGATCGCGCCCGAGAGGCCGCGCGGGCGAAGGGCTGTCGGATGAGCGACCTGCACCCGACGCCTACCCGGCTCGCCCTCCTCGCGGACGTCCGCGCCGGCCGGGTATTCCGGGACACGGTGGGCTACTCCTACATCGACGGCGGCACACGGGTTACGGCGCGTGTCGCGGAAATGGCCGCCGCAGGCTGGGCCGAGCTACACGACACCGGTCAGCACCGGTCGTTCCAGTTGCCACGCTGGCGCCTGACGGACGTCGGCCGGGAGGTGCTGGAGCAGCACGAGCTGCGGCGCGCGCTGGCGGCCGCCGGCTTCGACCCGCTCCCGATGCCGGGCACCGTGTGGCAGGACATGCACGCGGTGTCGTGGCTGCCGGGCGGCCACCGCCGGCTCGTCAAAGTCACCTCCGTCGGCAACACAGTGACGGGCTGGCAGGTGCGGGTGACCGCAAACAACGACGTGCCGCCCAACGCCCATCCGAACTGGCCCGGGGGCGCCGCCGGGCTCATCTACGTCAAGCACCTGCTCGCCGACTACCAGCTCGTGGAGGGCTGACCTATGGGCGTGACCTACGACCGGCCCGTCGAGGCGACGCTGATCGTCCGGCTCGCGAACGGCGACGAGTGGAAGGCTCGCGAGGAGGACCTGGCCAAGTTCGACCTGGTGCGGCGCCTCGACGCATACGCTGCGTTCGACGACCACCTGAGCAAAATCCTGCACGAGGCCGGCCTCATCCAGCGCGAACTCACCGAGGCCCAGCTCAACCCGTTGCGCTACCTCGTCGAGTTGGCGATCTGCCACCCCGACCTGCTGACCCATCGCGACGTCGCGGCGGTCAACGCGGAGGTCGTGGAGATCGAGCGGACGCTGGAGCGACTCGCCGCCGAGCGCGGCGGAAGCGAGGGCTGACACATGGCCAAGAACGCGGTGGCGATCATCCCGCCCGGGATCACCCTCGACGACGCCCTCGCCGCGATGCGGGGCATGGCATCCGCCTACCCGGAGCACACCCTGTCGCTCGGGAACGACCCAGAGCGCGGCGGCATGGTCATCTGGCACGACGCGACCGCCGCACCGGCCGTCGAGCGGCAGGCCCAGGCTCGCGGCGAGGTAGCCCTCGGTGTGGACGAGCCGGGCGACCTGCTTGCCCATGCGTTCCTTGCCGCCAGCGAGCAGGACGACGACGCGATTAAGGCGATGTGCGCCGGGATGATCGCGATCCTGGAGAACTCCGGCGGCCCTGGAAACTACGTCACCTACACGCTGGAGCACGACGAGCTCGGCCGGTACGCGGTCACCGTGCAGCGGTGCGGTGGGAAGACGCCAGCCGAGCGGATCGCCGAGCTGGAGGAGCGGCTCGTGGCGGCCACCGCCGCCCCAATGAACGGAGAGGGCCGATGACGGTGGCCGACCTGCCCACCCATCAAAGCGTGCCGGCTGGCCTGGCCAGCGTCACCCGGCTGCGCCAGCTGCGCCGCCAGCCTGCACCCCGGCAGAAGCCGGTCGCGCGTTTGCTGTACCACGGCAACAAGCACGCCGACCTGTACCGGATCGACGACGCAGAACTGCTGCCGCCGCTCAACGCCCGCCAGCGCGCCGCGGTCGTCGCCCAGGAGGACGCCCACCTGTGTGGCGAGTGCGGGCGGTACGACATCGACGCACTTCCGGCACTCCCGAGCGGTGGCCGGCGGTGCGTGCCGTGTGGCCGGATCCGCCGCATCCTGCAACTGCTTGAGGCCCGACCGGGCTGGCGGGACCACGCGCGGCAGTGGGCGGAACACGTCCTGGCGGACCCCACCGCCGTGCTGTTCAAGGTCCGAACCGTCGCAGTCCGCCAACCGCCGACGATGACGCGGAAGCGGGAGGCGGTGGTGGACGTCGCGATCCTGCCGATCTCCGGCATCGGCGAGGCCGACTATCTGCTTCACCCGCAGGAGGCACCGACCCGTAAGCGGGACCTGCCGCCCGCGGGCCGACCGATCGTCGAGGTCGCCGCCGAGATCACCGACCGGCTCGTCGGCCGGCGGCTGGTGGCATGGCAGGAGAGCGAGGCCTGGCACCTGGCGACTGACCTGCGGGACGCCGCCACCGGCTACGGCAAGGGCCGCACGGACACGATCTGGTCGCAGCCCGGCAGCAGCCACCAACTGCTGCGGGTGCCGGAGCATCGGACACTGCGCAAGCAGTACAGCGACTGGGTTGGCCAGATCGCCCCGAACAGCTCCGACCATGCCGCCGTTCAACAGCCGGTGATGCCGGGCCAGCCGATCGACCAGGTCCACTGGATGCTGCGGGTGCTGAGGCGCATGGCCGAGGCGGCGGTCTGACCGTGCAGACGCCAGGGCTGGCCATCGCCGACAACCTCACGCTGCCGATCGAGGCGGTCGTCGAGACCTTTGCGATCTTGGCGAAGCGCGGCGCCGGCAAGACGTTCACCGCCTCGGTGATGGTCGAGGAGATGGTCGCCACCGGGCAGCCCGTCTGTGTCATCGACCCGGTCGGGGTTTGGTTCGGCCTCCGCTCGTCCGCCGACGGCGAAGGCCCCGGCCTGCCGGTCGTCATCTTCGGCGGAGACCACGCTGACCTGCCTCTGCCGGCAGACGCTGGCGCGGCCATCGCCGACCTCATCATCGGCGAACGGATCCCTGCGGTCCTCGACCTGTCTCACCTGTCCAAGACCAAGGGCAGGAAACTCGTCTGCGACTTCATGGAGCGCCTGTACTTCCGCAACCGGAACCCGCTGCACCTGGTGGTCGACGAGGCGGACCTGTTCGCCCCGCAGCGCGGAGGCGCCGACACTGCCCGCCTGGTCGGCGCCTACGAGGACATCGTCCGCCGCGGCCGCGCCCGCGGCCTCGGGTGTACATCGATCACACAGCGCCCAGCGTCGCTGCACAAAGACATCCTCACCCAGTCCGAGGTGCTGATCGCACTGCGGATGACCGGCGTCCGCGACGTAGCGGCCATCAACGAGTGGGTGAACCTACACGCCGAGGAAGGCGAAGCCGCGAAGGTGCGCGACTCCCTCGCGTCGCTGCCGGTGGGAACGGCGTGGGTGTGGTCGCCGGGGTGGCTCGGCGTTCTGAAGAAGATCCAGGTGCGCCGGCGGTGGACGTTCGACTCGTCGGCGACTCCGAAGCCCGGCCAGATCGTCGTCCCGCCGCGCGTGCTCGCCGATGTGGACCTGGACGACCTCCGGAAACGTCTCGCCGAACCGGCTCCAACAGCCGACCGCCAGACGGACACGGCAGAGGTCGCGCGCCTGCGCGGCGAGGTGGCAACGCTGCGAGCCGAGCTCGAAACCGTCCGCGCCGAGGTCCGCACCGTCGAGGTGCCCGCGCTCAGCTTGGACGACCACGTTCGCCTGGCCGAGGCGCTACGAACGTTGACGGCCGCGATGGAGCCGATCGCCGCGGTCGTTTCCCGGCCCGCGCCGGTCCGGACAGAGCCTTTGCCCCGCGCTGCGCCCACACCGATTGCCGCTCCACCAGCCTCGCCCGCGCGTCCGGTGAAGGCAGCAACCGTCGCTAGTGGCCCGCAGGAGGCGAAGCTTGGCCGCGCCGAACGCGCCATCCTGACCGTCCTCGCCCAGCACCCGGCCGGCCGCACCCGCGTCCAGTTGGCCCTGCTGACCGGGTACAGCGTGAAGTCGTCGTCGCTCTCGAACGCCCTCGGGACACTCCGCTCGCAGGGCTTGGTGACGAAGGGCGGCGAGCCGATCCAGGCCACCGACGCAGGCCTTAACGCAGCCACCGACTTCCACGACTTCGAGGCGCTGCCGACCGGGCAGGCACTGTACGAGGTGTGGGCTGGCCGGCTCGGCAAGGCCGAACGCGCGGTCCTCGACGTGCTCGTCGCTGCGTGGCCGGAAGCCCTGCCCCGCGATGAGGTCGCCGCCCGGACCGGCTACTCGGCTAGCTCCTCGTCGCTGTCGAACGCCCTCGGCCGGCTGCGGTCCCTCGACCTGATCGCCGGCTGGGCCGCGTCCAACGAATTCATGGAGGCCATCCAGTGAGGGCCCTCCCTGTGTGGCTGCTCGACATCGACGGGGTCATCAACGCCGCGACGAAGCAGCCGGACCGGAACGTGTGGCCTCTCGTCGACTGGGTCGCCGGCCGGGCGCGGGACGGTGGGCGGTCGTGGCCGATCCTCGCCGCGAAGCCGGTGGCCGAGTTCATCCGTCAGGTGCACGCACGGGGCAGGGCGGAGATCCGCTGGCACACCACGTGGCAGCAGTGGGCACGCTCCCTCGAAGAGCTGCTGGATCTGCCGTCGTTCCCGGTGGCGGAGGCTCCGGAATGGCACCTGTTCCTGCGGGCGGAAACCGAGCAGTGGTGGAAGATCGGCGCCGCCCTGCGCGTCGTTGAGGAGGAGCGGCGGCCGCTGCTGTGGACCGACGATGACGCCTCCGACGTGTGGAGCCTGCCGAACGCCGTCCGGACCCGGATCACCTCCGCCCAGCCGACGCTGATCGTCGCGCCGTCACCGCAGACCGGGTTGTGTCGCCGGCATCTGCGGCAGATCGACGAGTTCCTGACCGAGTGCGCTCTGACAGCGCCTGCAGTGGAGGTTTCTGATGGCACGCCGTGAGCCGATGGTCGGCGACGAGGTCCTCGTGCGCGGCACCGTGGTCCGCTACATCGACGGCGTCGGCGCCTTGGTCGAGCTGTTCTCCAAGACCGACCAATACCAGGCGTGGGTGCGCGAAGACGACATCGCCGACGTCGTGCTGACCGAGGTGCCCGACGAGCCCGGCGACGGGACCTGGCTGGCCGGAACCGAGCCGGGCGGCACCAACGTCCGCGTCTTCCGCCGCGACGACGCCGAAGGCCACAACGACCCAGACCGGCGCTACCACCGCCGCTGGTGGGATGTGCACGCCGAGCAGTGGCTCGACTGGCCCGGCGCTGTGAAGCGCGGAGCCGACCCGACCCGCGTGCTGACCACAAACGAGGAGACCCGTTGACCGCCCTGCCCCGTGCCGTGCTCTTCGATATCGACGGCACGCTCGCCCTCCGCGGCGACGGCCCAGACGTGCGTTCGCCATTCGACTGGGACCGCGTCGGCGAAGACCTGCCGAACACCGCGGTAATCGAGTTGGGCCGCCTGGTCGCCGAGTCCGGCCGCTACAAGCTGATCGTAATGTCGGGCCGTGACGAGGTGTGCCGGTGGCAGACGGAGATGTGGCTCGCCGCGCAGGGCGTCCAGTTTGACGAACTGCACATGCGGGCCCACAAGGACAACCGGCCCGACACGGTCGTGAAGAAGGAACTGTACGAGGCGCACGTCGACGGCCGATATGAGGTGGCCTTCGTGGTCGACGACCGCGAGGGTGTCGTACAGCAGTGGCGTCAGATGGGGTTGACCTGCTTCCAGGTCGCCGAAGGGAGGTTCTGATCATGCATGTACTCCTGTCGGGCATCGTGGGGAGCACCGCCTACGGGCTCGCGGGCCCCGACTCCGACGTGGACCGGATCGGGATCTTCGCCGCCCCGACGGTCGCGTTCCATGGCCTGAACCCGCCGATGGGCAAGCAGGCCACCGTGGTCCACCACGAGCCGGGCGACTCCACGTTCCACGAGGCGCTCAAAGCCTGCACGCTCATGATGGGCGGAAACCCAACCCTCTCGGAGATCCTTTGGTTGGAGTCGTACGAGATCCGCACCGCGCTGGGCGACGACCTCGTTGACATCCGAATGGCGTTCACATCAGCGAAGCGCTGCCGGGACGCCTACTTCGGGTACGCCGTCTCCCAGTTGAAGCGGCTGCTGGAGACCGGGCAGTTCCAGTCGAAGATGCGCAAGCGCCAGGCCAAACACGGACGCCACCTGCTCCGCCTCCTCGATCAGGGATACGCGCTCTACACGACCGGTCACCTGCCGATCCGTGTCGAGGATCCGCAGCGCTACCTCGACTTCGGTGAGCGCGTCGCCACTGACCCGGACTTGGCGCGGGCCGCGCTCGCGGAGGCCGAGGCGAAGTTCGACGCCGCCACCTCCCCGCTGCCCGCCGAGCCAGACAAGGCCACCATCGAGGCGTGGCTGCTGAGCGTCCGGCGCGCGTTCCTGGCCTCGACGTGACCGGCTTCGAGGGCGCATCCACAGCCGCTCTCCGCACGATCCGTAGCAACCTACTCGACGGCCTCGACGCTGTGGCCGGGCATCTCGCCGCCGGCACGTTCGACACCTGTGGCCCGAGGGGCGCCGCGCCGCCGTCGCAGTCCGGGCGCCTGACGCTGGCTCTGTTAGCGGGCGTCACGGCCGAGCTGGCCGATCGAGAGCGGGAGTCGTGGCACGTCCGCCAGGGACTGGCCGAAACGCCTGCGGCCTGACCTGCCAAACGCCCATGATCAGGGCATGGCCGAGGTGGTCGACATCCCGCTCGAGGACGGGCAGCCCCGGGCTCAGAGGTGACCGTGGAGTTGGACGACGACGGCCTGCCGCCGGCCGGCGTCGACGTGGCCGGGCAACACTTCGAGCTCGAACCAGTCGCCGGGTCAGGTCCGCCGTGGGTGTACCGGCGGGCCTAGCCGATGGCCGACTGGAACGCCGTCACGCTGTCGTCCTCACCGGTCCGACGTTCGACCACCGCGCGGACGATGTCCCGCCACGGGCCGTCGGGTATCTCGGTGAGGCTCTCCAGGGTGGGGAGGTCGGTCAACACATCGTCATCATTTGGGGACACTCTGTCCATGTCACGAGAGTAGCGCCGGCTGTTGCGGCAGCGCTCACGCTAGTCGGCGGTGAACGTCGGCGACGGCGGCGGGCTTGCCGGGACGTCGGTTGGGGTCGGCTCCGGTGACGGTGTGGGCGACTGCGGAGGCGCGGCGGGGCTGCCGGTCGGCGCGGGCCGGGTGCGGGTGGTGTGGCGCGGCTTCGGACGCTCCGCGGGCGGCGGTGTCCACCTCGACCGGTCGGGTGTCGGCGACACGGTCACAGCGGGTGCGCGGCCGAGCTGCCCAGTCCCGGAGGGCGCCGGCGTGACCGCGGACGCGGGCGGCACCGGGTCGGCCTGCGCCAGGGCGTAGCCGGTCGCGACGGCGACGATGAGAGAGCCGGAGCAGGCGAGAAGGGCAGCAAATGCCCGGCGGTACGTCCGCCAACAAATCTGGATCATGGTGGGAGATCCCCAGGGTTGTGCCGTTGTGCTGCACAAACCCTACCCACCGCGCGCGTCCAAGCTCTGCCGCCCCGGCGGGCGTTCCCACTGCAGGGAATCAGGCCGGGCGCCCAAAATTGGGCCGGACGTCCGGCTGTCCGGCCATGATCGAACGGGGTCGTAGCCTCCCTGCGTGATCGTCCCCGGCCAGCCACCCGTCACCGGGTACAAAGAGCTGGCTGCCCTCATTCGCCGCCAGATCCAGGACGGCACCCTCGGCCCTGGTCAGCGGCTACCGTCTGAGGTGGCCCTCCGACAGACGTACGACCTGTCGCGGTGGACGGTGCGGCAGGCGATGGCCGTGCTGCGCGCCCGCGGGCTCGTCGACTTCGTGAGGGGCTGGGGGATGGTGGTGAGGGAGCGTCCGCCGCTGGAGGCGTATTACGCGCCGCCGGGCTCGGTCATCCAGGTGCGGCCGCCGGAGGAGTCGGATGTCGCGCAGTGGGGGCGGGTCCCGGAGGGCGTTCACATGATCGTGGTGATTCCGCCGGAGGGCGCGGAGGACGATCTGCCGCACGCGTTGCCGGGTGACCGGTTCGAGGTGCACACCACTTCCGAGTGAGGTTCTGTCCGGTTTCGCGTATGCCGATGAGACAGGCTCACGGAAGCCCTGGGCCGTATGGGTGACCTGGGTCACAGGAGATCGTTGACCAAGGTAAACGATCGAGGGAGCGCCCCCATGCCCCCAGACCACCCCGCCCACCAACCAGCCCTCGACCAACCCCCAGCCGGCCAGGAAAAACGTGCAGTGATCGTCATCGCTGACGGCACCGGAATGTCCGCCGCCCTCGACAAAACCCGCGACCACGTCCAACGCACACCCGGCCTGATCGCAGTCGAAGTCGAGCACGACAGCCACGCCGGCGACGGCTTCGCCAATGCTGTTGAGCGGCACAAACGCGGCGAGGTCGACGCCGTCCTGCTCCCCTCGCCGGAGCATCTGCCGCCGTGGATCGTCTTCGTCGAGGGCGGACCCCGCCGGAAACGCTGACGATCACGATCGATCTGTCGGCTTCCCGCGCACATCCTGACTGGCCACTCAGTGTGTTTCCGCTGGCCAAACGGATGATCGACACCTTGGTGCAGCCACCCGAACGGCCCACACCGGGAAAGAACGTTTGTCGATCGCGATCAACTCACCGTTACGGCAACGTTGCGGCACGCGTCGCCGAAGGGGATTCGGCGACCTACCCACGACCGTCAACCCAGTTGGGGGACAAAAGTGACCCACCGCCGACCCTCACCGGCAACCATCCTCAACCCCACCCCCGCCCATCCGGCGCACCACAAGTGCGTCCACACAGGTGGCCGGCCATGAACAGCCCAGCCACAGCCCCAACCACAGCGACCGTTGAACCCGCCGAAGACCCGCGCGACCGCCGCCGGCGCGCCGCCGCCACCATCTGCGCCCTTCTCGGCGGACTCGGCGTCGGCGTCGTCATCGGCGCCGCCAACCGCGAGAACGTCGGCGACAACGCCGTCATCATCGCCATCAACGCCGCCTCGATCCTGCTCCTTTGGACGCTGATCACCCTGTCGACCAGCGCGGCGGTCAAGCAGCTCATCGAAACGATCCTGGCCAAGTTCAGAGCCATCGTCGCGGACTCTCAAACCTGGTGCCTGCAGGTGCTTCGGGACGCCGTCCGCGAGGAGATCAAGGAGCAGATCGCCGAACCAACCCGCGAGGTCGCCGGCCGCATGGGCAGAATCCAGGACCGGCTCGGGGTGCGCCCGGACGACGACCCAGATGCCACCAAGCCGATCGTCTACCAGCTACCGCCGCCACAGCACACGATCGGGGTTGCCCCGGTGCACGGCAGCGCGCGCATGGACGCCGCGGTGGACCGAGCCATGGACCGGTTCACCGCGCACGTCGATGGGCTGATCCGAAAGTTTGACGAGCACGTCGACGGCTGCCTGGCAGACGTCGAGAAACTGGCGGAAACCCAGCCTGCCCTGAACGGTCGCGGCACCGTGGTCGGCTGGCCGCTCAAACCGCGGCCGTAGCGCGCGGGCGTGGCCTGGTCGGTGGTGGGCGGAGGACCCACCGACCGGGCCACAGCGCTTTTCACCCCCATGGGCGACCCGACGCGCCGGAACGGTGGAAGATCCACCGATTACGCAGCGTGCGTGATAGTCGTATGTGATCGCCTTCACACCCGGGTCGGGGCCGCAGCCGCCCGAGGCGGACACCGCAGGAAAAGACTGTCCAAGGAGGCCCCCATGACGGTGTCGGACACACCGACCACGACCATCGCCCCACGCCACCACCGCAGCTGGTGGAACCACTGGTACAGCCTCACAGTCGTCCTCGGGGCGGGCTGGGTGGTGTGGGCGTTCGGCGTTGCCTGGCTGTCCGATGGGGACACCAGCGTGTTACCCCGCTACCTCAACTCGATCATGCTCACCGGGTTGGGCTGCGGCACCGTCATCACGTTCGTCGCCGCGAGTAACCAGAACCGCCGCGAACGCGACACCGAATGGCAGATGCTCGTCCTGGCTGCGATCGACGACCTGCGCCAGCAACGCGACGCCAGCGAACCCACCCTCGACGTCGTCGCCCCACCCCACCGGCCGCAGCCCAACGTCCTGTACGCCTCCGTCGCCGCCGTCCACGACGGACAGGTCGACGCGATCGCAGGCGCCCTCGGCCGCTGCGCCGGCGACCTCCTCGCCCGGTTCCGGGACGAGGCGGCGACCGTCGTGCGGGAGTTCGACGCTCGGCTCGACGGCCGGCTGAGCGACGTGCAGGCGCTGCTGGACACCGAGCGGGAGCTCGCGGCCGTCGGCTCGCGCAGCGGCTCCGTAACCCCGCTCCAACCACGCGGCCGGCAGTAGCGCAGCAGGTCAACGAGGGCTCGGCGGGCGTCTGCGACGGCGTCCATCGGGCCCTCTTTCACGCCTGGCCGGCGTGTCGATGTGCCCCGCATGTGCCCCACTGCAACCAAGTCCCGGCGAGGATCATGCGTTTGTGCTGGTGGGCCGCCGGGGACTCGAACCCCGAACCTAAGGATTAAAAGTCCTCAGCTCTGCCAATTGAGCTAGCGGCCCGCGATCAACCAGGTTACCGGAGGCGGGCCCCACCCCCGCAGGGGTGGAGCCTCCACCTTCTTGCGTGCCGCCGACCTAGGGCACCAGCCGGGCGCCCAGCGCCTTGGCTGCCACCACCAAGCCGCCCGTGGCCAGGACTATGTCCTTGAAGACGTACTGGGCTTCCAGCGTGGGCGTGCCGGGAAACATGTCGCCGAAGAAGAGGACCAGCGGGGACATGATGCCGACCAGGGAGGCGGCCAGGACCAGCAGGCCGGCGCGGAGAAACCGGCCGCTGACCAGGGTGAGCCCGATGAAGCACTCCGCCACCGCGGTCATCAGCACCGCCCAGCGGCCGGAGACGATGCCCAGGGACAGGGTGTCGAGGGTGCGGGCGACAAGGTCCTCGGCCGGGCTGGCGCCTGGGAAGAACTTCAGGGCGCCGAAGCCGAGGAAGACCATGCCCAAGCTGACGCGGAGCAGGTCGATGCTGTGTTTGGCCAACCACCTCGTGAGGCGTGCGCGGGCCTCGACGAGGGACATCGGAGGGGTCGTGACAGTCATGGCCTGCTCCCGTTCGTTTGGCTGTTCTTCGATGTGTTCAGACTCGCGGGAACAGGGCCTTGGGGCGTCCGTCGAGTGCGGGCAATGGGGGTACGGCGGCCTGCGTAGCCCGTCCTGCCGGGCGTACGTCCGGCGGCGGCGCAGAATACGTCCGTGAACAGCCGTCTGGTGGGCCGCGACCGGGAGCTGGCCGAGCTGTCGCGGCTGCGGGCGGCGGCGGACGGTGGGCGGGGCGCGTTCGTGTTGCTGCACGGCGAGGCCGGGATCGGAAAGTCGGCGCTGGCCGCGCGGGTGACCGAGGGTGCGGCGGCGGCCGGTGTGCCGGTGCTGGCCGGGCGGGCGGTGGCCGACGAGGGGGCGCCGGCGTTCTGGCCGTGGCTGCGGGTGCTGGAGCAGGGTCGGTACCTCGGGCTCTCGCCCGCGCTGCTGGAGGTGGGTGACGGGCCACCCGCGGCGGAGCGGTTTCTGGCGGTCGAGCGGGCGGTACGCGCGCTGCTCGCGGCCGCCGAGCCGGACGGGCTGGTGATCGCGCTCGACGACCTGCACTGGGCCGACGACGCTTCGCTGCGGCTGCTGCGCCACGCGTGCGGGGAGTTGGCCGGCGCGCGGGTGCTGGTGCTGGGTACCGCCCGCGAGGTGACCGCGCCGCTGGCCGCCCTGCCCGCGCACGCGCTGCCGCTCGGGCCACTGGCCGAGGCGGACGTGGCCGCGTGGCTGGCGGGTGCGCACGAGACCTGGCCGGCGTACGTGCACCGGGTCAGCGGCGGCAACCCGCTCTTCGTGCGCGAGCTGGCCCGGGTGCTGGCCCAGGAAGGTCGGCTCGCCGAGCCGGCGACGGAGCTGCCGGTACCGGCGCACGTGCGGGCGATGGCCGGGTACCGGCTGGAGCGGCTCAGCCCCGGCTGCCGCGCGCTGCTGGGCGCCGCGAGCGCGATGGGCGAGGAGTTCGACGTCTCGATCCTGGCCGAGGCGGCCGGCAGTGACGTGGGAGACCCACTCGCGGAGGCGATAGCGGCGGGCGTGATCGTCGACGATCCGGAGGTGCCGGGCCGGCTGCGGTTCGCCCACGCGCTGGTACGCCAGGCGCGGTACGACGAGCTGCCCCGCGCCGAGCGGATCGACTGGCACCGGCGGATCGCCGCCGCCCTGGACGCGAGCAAGGGAGCCCACGCGGGTGAGCTGGCGCGGCACCGGCTGCGGGCGGCGGTGGACGCGGCGAGTCGCCGTACCGCCATCGATGCCTGCCGGGCGGCGGCCGCGACCGCGGATCGGGCGCTCGCCTTCGCGGACGCCGCGCACTGGTACGCGCGGGCGGTGGACCTCGCCGACGGCGGCCTCGAACGCGCGGAGCTGCTGCTGGAACTCGCGGACGCCGCGTACGCGGACGGGCAGGTGACCGAGGCGCTCGCGCACTGCGCGGCCGCGGCGGACCTGGCGGAGGAGGCCGGCCGGACGTACCTTGTGGCGCGGGCGGCGCTTGTCGTGCGCGGCATCGACGGCCCGCCGAACGAGACAATCGCCGCGCTGTGCGGCCGGGCGCGGGCGCTGATCGGCGACGAGGAGAGCGCCACGCACGCCCGGGTGCTCGCGCAGCACGCGATGGCGCTCGCCGAGTACGGCCAGGTGGAGGCCGCCGACGCGCTCAGCCGGCGGGCCGGCGCGATGGCCGAGCGCAGTGGCGACCCGGCCGCGCTGGTCGACGCCGCGCACGCGCGGCACCGCCTCGCGTCGGCGCCGGAGGGCGTGACCGAGCGGCTCAAGCTCGGTTCCCTCCTGCGCGACCTCGGCGCCGTGCCCGGCCGTCCGGAGGCGCCGCTGTGGGGGCAGCTGTGGCGGATCGACGCCGCCTTCCAGGTCAGCGGGCTGGCGGCGGTCGACGCGGAGATCGCCGCGCTCGCCGGGCTTGTCGACCGGCTCGGCTGGCCGCTGGCCCGCTGGCACCTGCTGCGCACCAAGGCCACGCGAGCGATAGCGGCCGGCGACTTTCCCGAGGCGGAGCGCCTCGCCCGCGCTTCGCTGGAGGTCGCCGAAGCGCTTCAGGACCCGACCGCGCCGGGCCTGTTCTACGCGTTCATCGTCGACGTGCTCCGGCAGACCGGGCGGTTCGGGGAGTACGAGCCGGGCGTGAGCGAGTTCGGCCGCCTCCCGGTTCCGATCGTGATGGCGGTGCACGGCGTCTACTGCCTCGCGGCGGGCGACACGGAACAGGCCCGGGCGCACCTCGACCGGCTGCGGATCCTGCTGCCCGACCTGCCGATGGACACCCGCTGGCTGCCAACGGTCGGGCTGGTCGCGGAGGTGGCGGCAGGGCTCGGCGACGTGGAGGTCGCCGAGGCGTGCTACCAGGCGCTTCTGCCGTACGCCGGCTATTACATCGCCGCGACCAACGGATACCTCGGCTCGGTCGCCGGGGTCCTCGGCCGGCTCGCCGCGACGCGCGGTGACCGGGGCGCGGCCGTGCGGCACCTGACCGAGGCCGAGGCGTTGGAGCAGCGGTCCGGCGCACCCGGCGCGCTGGCCGGGGTCCGCCTCGACCTCGCCCGCGCGCTGGTGGCGCGGGACGGGCCCGGCGACCGCCCGCGCGGCGCGGAGCTGGCCGAGCAGTGCGCGCACACCGCCCGCCGCCTCGGCATGGCGCCGCTGCTGGCAGCCTCGACCGCGCTCATCGCCGAGCTGGCCGGCACCGGGGCGTACCCGCCGCGCTCACCCGCCGCGAGCGCGAGATCGCCCGCCTCGTCGCCGACGGCCTCGCCAACCGGGCCATCGCGGAGAAGCTCGTGCTCTCCGAGCGGACCGTCGAGACGCACGTGCGCAACCTGCTCACCAAGCTCGGGCTGAGCAACCGTACGCAGGTGGCGGCGTGGGCACTCAAGCACGGACTACGTACCTGATGTACGTGCCTCCACTGATTTCACCGGGCGGCGAAAGGCGCACCGTGTGGACATGTACGCACGACTGCAGACCACACGAGACGTCCCGAGCGGCCCGGACACCGAGGCCCTCCGGACACAGGTGACAGAAATGATCGCAGGGCACCCCGGCTTCGCCGGCATGTTCCTGATGGAGCAGCTCGGCATCGGCTGGGGCGCGATGGTGACGTTGTGGCAGACCAGGCAGGACGCCGTGCTCGCCTCGGAGCGGTCCGCGGCGGCACGCGGTCCGCGGCCGGTCACGCTTCACAGCGACGATGTGTACGAGGTGGAGGAGGACTGGCCCGGCGTCGCTGCCGGCGAGCGACCGGAGGCGGCCACGGTCATCTACTTCGACGGCCCGCTCAGCGCGGCACGGCTCGAAGCGGCCCGGTGGTCCAGCCGGGAGCGGATCCTGCCGGCCACCCGCGACCTGCCCGGCCGGGTGCGCACGCTCGTGCTCTTCGACCCGGACGAGGCGAAGGCCGCCATCGTCACGCTGGCGACCAGCATGCCCGCGCTGGAGGCGATCGGTCAGGCGGTCATGTCGACCGAGCTGCTGCCCGGCGAGGACCCGGCGCTGCTCACCGGCCCGGACCGCTTCGAGATCTGCCGGGTGGTCGGCTACGCGGCCGAGCGCCTGCCCACCGCGTGACAGAGGGACGCGATCAGCGTGCGTCGGCCCGCGGCTCGATGCCGAGGCTGGCGCACGCTTCGCGGTACATCCGGGCGGCCTCGGCCCGCACCTGGCGCCGCTCGGTGAGCCGCTGGGTGAACGGGACCCGCACCGGCAGCTCCGCACCGTCCACAGTGGCGAGAAAGTCCATGCCGTCGGCGTCCATGCCGGACATCGCGGCGGAGGTGGCGCCCGGCTGCCCGCCGAGGCCCTGCACGATCACCCGGCAGTCGTCGCCGTGGTCGCCATTCATGTGGCGCTGGATCGCCTCGATGACGTCCGGGGTGAACGGCGATGTCACGCGAACACCTTACCGAGGTCGTCGAGCATGGCCGTGTTGAGCCGGTACGCCAGCGACACCTCGTCCAGGAAGCGGTCCTGCTCCACCGCGTCCCACGGCGCCGTGTCGAGCAGGTGCCGGTAGTGCTGCTTGAACGCGTGCGGCTCAAGCCCGGGAAACTCGTAGAAGCGGGTGCCGGGGCCGTCCAGGCCGTACTCGCGCTGCAGGGCGCGGCGCATCAGCTGGCCGCCGGACAGGTCACCGAGGTACCGCGTGTAGTGGTGGGCCACGAAGCCGGCCGGCCAGGTGAACGCCACCTCGCGGAGCCGGGCCCGGTACTCGGACGTGGCCGCGCTCGCCGAGACGTGCGCCGGCCAGTCGGGTCCGACGAGGTAGGTGAGGTCAGCCACCAGCGCGGGGAGGCGGTCCAGCTCCTCGGCGACGAACGCACCCGCGACCGGGTCGCCGCGCATCTCGCCGGCGGCTTCCTCGAGGGTCTCGTACACGAAGAAGAGCTGAGCGGTGAGAGCCGTGTACCCGGCGCGGTCGAGGCGGCCGCTGAGCAGCGCGTCGAAGTAGGCCATGCCCTGCGCGGCGGCGTGGTCGGAGCGGGTGATCGCACGCACCCTCGACGCGAACCCCACGGGCACACCCCTTCGCCGGCCGGAGACTTAGGTAAGCCTAAGCTCCGGCCGGACACGAGTGATCCACTGAACGGATGATCCGCCGGATCAGGGCATCTGGTACCTGACCACGCTCTGGATCCAGGGCACGATGACGTCGATCCGCGCGGTCGTCTCGTCCAGGACGTGGGGGCAGCTCGGTCCGCTGCTGACGACGGCCACCACCTCCGGCCGCCCGTGGACGCGTTCGACGAAGAACGGACCACCCGAGTCGTACGGGCACGGGGTGGTGTCCCGCTGCGGCGCGTAGCCGGTCATCCCGAGGGTGGTGGCGTTGACGGTCGTGACCTGGAGGTGGCCGGTGCGCAGGCGGGTCGACGGCGTGGGGTTCTGGCTGGTGATCGAGCCGTAGCCGGTGAGCCGCAGCACGTCGCCGACCTTCGGGGCGACGCGGGGCAGCCACAGCGGCCGGATGTCGGTGATCTGCCGGTCGATCTTCGCCAGCGCCACGTCGTTGGTGGGGGATTGCCGTACCGCGATCACGGTGGCGACGTAGCCACCGGTGCCCGAGAGGTCGGTCCGGCCAACCGTCGCGGTGGTGAGGTCGGCAACCGGCCGCTCCACCCGTACCCCGTTGGCGTCGCGGAAGCAGTGCCCGGCGGTGAGGATCCACTCGGGCGAGATCAGCGAGCCCGAGCAGGCGCTGTTGCGGCGCCCGCCGTCCGCGGTCGGTATCCCGGTCATCGTCAGCTTGACCGAGAAGCGGTACTTGCCGATCGGCACCTCCTCGCCGTTGGCGATCGCGTTGGCTGGTGCGGCGTGCGCGGCGAGGGCCAGGGTGACCGCGCCGAGTACCGCCGTGAGCCTTCTAGTCCACATCGGCCGATCTAACCGCGAGAGTCCGGTCCGCGCAGCCCTGCGCACGCCGGTACGGGTCCGCGGAAGGGTGCGCGTTGCGGTATTGCGAAACAGGTTTGCGTTTTTGGGAACCACTCCACACCTGTATGTGCGTTTGTGTCTGACTCCCGTGTTTGACTCTTTCGGGAGGCTGCCTATCGATACGTGCAGAGCCTGCAACGCCACTCCGGTCACGAGCGTCTACCGGCCGGGTGCGGCGTCATCTTGGGGGAGACGATGAGCAGGGGCGACGTTCGGTTTGAGGTGCTGGGGCCGTGGGAGGTCACCGACGCCAGCGGTCCGGTGGTGATACCGGCCGGTCGCATGCGACTGCTGCTGGCCTCGCTGCTTGTCTCGGTGGGCCGCTCGGTGCCCACCGACGTGCTGGCCGAGCAGGTGTGGCCGGAGCGTATGCCGGCCCGGGTGCGGGCCACCGTCCACACGTACATCGCCCGGCTGCGGCGCCTGCTCGGGCACGACGTCATCGAGACCGCGCCCGGCGGCTACCGGCTCGCCGTGGCGGCGGAGCGGATCGACGTGTGGCGGTTTCGTGAGCTGCTGCGGCGGGCCGCGGCGGCGGAGACGGCCGAGCGCGAGCTGGACCTGCTGCGCGAGGCGCTCGCGCTCTGGCGCGGCCGCCCGTTCATGAGCATGGAGTCGACGTGGCTCGACCGCGAGGTGGTGCCTCGCCTCGGCGACGAGTGGTTCAGCGCCACCGAGCGCCGCATCGACCTGGAGATGCGCATGCACAGCCCGGGTGGCCTCGTCGCCGAGCTGCGCGACCTCGTCCGCTCGTACCCCACGCGCGAGTCGCTGTGGCTGCGGCTCATCGAGGCGCTGCACCGCTGCGGGCGCCGGGCCGAGGCACTCGACGCGTACCAGGAGGTGCGCGGGGTGCTCACCGACGAGCTGGGCATCGAGCCGAGCGACGCGCTCCAGCAGACCCACCGCCGCGTGCTGCTCGACGGCAGCGCGCCCGCCCTCGCCGAGCCGGCGGCCGACAGCGTGGCCACCCGCCAGCTGCCGCACGACATCGCCAACTTCAGCAGCCGTGCCGAGCTCGCGCAGCTGCACCGGCTGATGTCCACGATCGCGCGCAACGAGCGGCGGGTCACCCACATCGTCGCGATCGACGGCGCGCCTGGCATCGGCAAGACCACGCTCGCGGTGCACTGGGCGCACAAGGTCGCCGACGCGTACCCCGACCTCCAGCTCCACCTCAACCTCCGGGGGTACGGGCCGGGCGAGCCGATGACGCCGGCGGCGGCCGCCGAGACGCTGCTGCGCGGCCTTGGCGTGCGCGCCGACATGATCCCGCCCGGCGGGGACGAGCGGGCCGCCCTGCTGCGCAGCACGCTCGCCGGCCGGCGCGTGCTGTTGCTGCTCGACAACGCCCGCGACGCCGAGCAGGTGCGCCCGCTGCTGCCCGGCGCCGACAGCCTGGTCGTGGTCACCAGCCGCAACCAGCTCCGTGGGCTGTCCATTCGGGACGGTGCCCACCGGGTCACGCTGGGGCCGCTGCCGCCGCACGAGGCGCTCGCACTGCTCGGCGCCGCCTTCGGCCGGGCGCGGATGGCGGTCGAGCGGGATGCGGCCGAGCGGCTTGTCGAGTTCTGTGACGGGCTGCCGCTGGCGCTCGCGATCGTGGCCGAGCGGGCACAGCGTGCCGGCGGGCTGACCGAAGTCGTGCAGGCGCTGATGGACGAGCGAAACCGGCTCGACGTCTTCGGCGACGGAGAGGGCGACCCGCACACCGACCTGTGGGTGGCGCTGTCCTGGTCGTACCGGGCGCTGACCCCGGACGCGGCGGCGATGTTCCGCCGGCTGGGCCTGCACCCGGCCGGCGACTTCACCGCCGACGCCGCGGCCGCACTGGCCGGCGTGCCGCAGCGCGCGGCCGAGCAGGCGCTGGACCAGCTTGTCGCGGTGCACCTCCTCCAGCAGCGCCGGCCGCGCCGGTACGAGCTGCACGACCTGGTCCGCTGGTACGCGAACGAGCAGGCCCGCCGCGACGAGGTGCCGGGAGCGCGGCTCGACGCGGCGCGCCGGCTCGTCGACTGGTACCTGCACGCGGCGGTCGCCGCCGACAGCGCGCTGCTGCCGCACCGCCGGCGCGACTACCTGACGCCCTACGAGCCGCAGGTCGAGCCGCCCGCGTTCGACGGCGCGGCCGCCGCGGTGGCCTGGTTCGAGCGGGAGTACGACAACCTGCGCGCCGTGATCCGCTGGGCGGACGCCAACGGCTTCGGCGGACACGCGTGGCGGACGCTGACGTCGATGACCACGTTCTTCGAGCGGCGCATCCCGTGGCAGGACGCGATCGAGTTTCACGAGTGGGTGCTCGGCGCGGCCAGCGCGGCGGGTGAGCGCACCGGCGAGGGGTACGTGCTCAACGGCCTCGGGTACATGTGCCTGCTCAAGGGCGACCTCGACACCGCGATCCGGCACTTCCGCGGCGCGCTCGACCGGTTTCGCAGCTCCGGGCACGTGCGCGGCGAGGCGATGTTGTGGGGCAACCTCAGCACCATCTACGGCGAGCGGGGTGATCACCTGACCGCCCGCCGGTACGCCAGCCGCGCGCTCGAGATGTGCGAGTCCCTCGGCTACGAGCGCGGCCGCGCCCTGAACCTGGACAACCTCGGCGTGGCCCTCTACGCGGCCGGCCGGTACGACGCGGCCATCGAGTGCCACCTGGAGGCCGGCGAGATCAACACCAAGCTCGGCGAGGCCAACAGCGAGGCGATCAACCGGCACCACCTGGGTCGGGCGTACGCGGCACTGGGGCGGCCGCGGCTCGCACTGCGCGCGTTCCGCGAGGCCATCGCCATGTACCGACGCCAGGGCAACCGCCGGTTCGAGGCGCTTGTCGTGGTCGACGTGGGCGGCACCCTGCACCAGGCCGGCCACGGCGGGCTGGCCCGGCACTTCTGGGAGGCGGCCCTCGTGACGCTCAAGGAGTACGACGACCCGCGCGTCCTGGAGGTGCGAATGGCCATAAAAGCCCTGCACACGGCGGTCGCCTGAAGGGACCAAAAAAATCTTGAGATGGGTTGTCGAATCCACGCGGGGCCGGTCGACGCGTTGATAGAAGGACCTGGAGACGACCAAGGAGCGAGACGATGAGCAAGATCACGACCGGTGCGACGATGTCCCTCGACGGCTTCATCGCCGGGCCCAACCACACCGACGGCTTCGACCACCTCTTCGCGTGGTACAGCGCGGGCGACGTCGAGGTCCCCACGGGCTTTCCGGACATGACATTCAAGGTCTCCGAAGCCAGCGCCGAGCATCTGCGCGGGCTGCTCGAGCGGATGGGGGTGCTCGTCTGCGGTCGGCGCCTCTACGACATCACCAGTGGATGGGGCGGCCGGCACCCGATGGACAAGACCGTGGTGGTGGTGACCCACAAGCGGCCCGACGACCGTCCCGAAGACGACGAAAACTTCGTCTTCGTCACCACCGGTATCGAGGACGCGATCGCCAAGGCCAGGGAGATCGCCGGCGACAAGGACGTCGGCGTCAACGGCGGCGAGATCGCCCGGCAGTGCTTCGACGCCGGCCTGCTGGACGAGGTGCACGTCGACCTCGTGCCGGTCTTCCTCGGCACCGGTATCCCGCTGCTCGGCCAGATCAAGGACGGGCCGGTGACGCTGGAAGGGCCGACCTTCGTCACGCAGGGGAAGGGTGTGACCCACCTGGCGTACCGGGTGGTGCGGAAGTAGTCAGGTCACGCTGCATGAGCAGCGTGTCGACCCAGCGTCCGTGCTTCCGACCGACGCCGGCCAGCCGGCCGGCGTCGGTGAACCCCATCCGGCGGTGCAAGGCGGCGGAGGCGTCACTGCCGGTGTCCGCGATCACCGCCACCACCTGCCGTACGCCGGCCGCCTCGCACCGGGCGAGCAGTTCGGTGAGCAGCGCGGCGCCGAGCCCCTTGCCGGTGTGCCCCGGTGCGAGGTAGATCGTGTCCTCGACGGTGTGCCGGTACGCGGGCTTGGGCCGCCACGGTCCCGCGTACGCGAAGCCGATCGGTCCGGCGCCTTCGTCGGCCACCAGAAAGGGCAGGTCGCGCTCGCTGAGGTCGGCCAGCTTGGCGGCCCACTGCTCGACGGTCAGCGGGGCCATGTCGAAGGTGGCGACCGAGTGCTCGACGTAGTGCCCGTAGATCTCGGCCACCGCGTCGAGGTCGGCCGGGCTCGCGGAACGGATGTTCATAAGAAGATCTTCCCGGGGCAGACTGGTGGCATGGCCTACGACGTGAGTGTGGTCCGCGCCACCTATCCCGCCCTTTCCGACGGATACGCCTACCTCGACGGCGCCGCCGGTACCCAGGTGCCCGAGGCGGTGATCGAGGCGATCGCCTCCGCGTACCGCCGCGGGATCGGCAACGTGGGCGGGGCGTTTCCGGCCAGCCACCGCTCCGACACGATCGTCGCCGAGGCCCGGGCCGCGGTCGCCGACCTTGTGGGCGGGGTGCCGGAGGGTGTGATCCTCGGGCCGAACATGACCACCCTCACGTACCGGCTGGCGTACGCGCTGTCCAGGAACTGGCGGGAGGGCGACGAGGTGGTGCTGTCCCGGCTCGACCACGACGCCAACGTGCGGCCGTGGGTACAGGTGGCCGCCCGCGCCGGCGCGACGGTGCGCTGGGCCGAGGTGGACGTCGCGAGCGGCGAGCTGGGCGTGGACCAGTACGACGGGCTGATCGGCGAGCGCACCCGGCTTGTCGCGGTCACCGCGGCGAGCAACGTGCTCGGTACCCGGCCGGACGTGCCGGCGATCACCGCGAAGGCGCGGGCGGCCGGGGCGGTCACCTACGTCGACGGGGTGCACGCCAGCGCGCACGGGCCCACCGACGCGGCCGCGCTCGGCGCCGACTTCTACGCCACGAGCGCGTACAAGTGGTCCGGCCCGCACGTCGGCGCGGTGGTCGGCGACCCGGCCCGGCTCGACGCGCTGATCCCGGACAAGCTCGCGTCCTCCTCCGACGACGTGCCGGGGCGGTTCGAGACCGGCACGTCGCCCTTCGCCGACTTCGCGGGCGTGGTCGCCGCCGTCGACCATCTGGCCGGGCTCGACCCGACCGCCACCGGCACGCGCCGGGAGCGGCTGCTGGCCTCGCTGGCCGCGGCCGAGGCGTACGAGCTGGAGCTCTTCGCCGACCTGCTGGGCGGCCTCGCCGCGATGCCGCACGTCACCGTGTACGGCAAGGCGGCGCGGCGCACCGCGACGGCGTACTTCACCGTCGCGGGACGCACGCCGCGCGAGGTTTCCAGCCACCTCGCCGAGCAGCGGGTGAACGTGTGGGATGGGCACAACTACGCCTGGGAGGTCACCGCGGCGCTCGGCATCCGGGAGGCGGGCAGCGCGGTGCGGGCCGGGCTCGTCCACTACAACGACCGCACCGACGTCGACCGCCTCCTGGATGGCGTCGCGTCGCTGGCCTAGTTTCTCGGGCGGCGTTCCCGCGCGGCGGTCACGAGGTTGGCCAGCGCGGCCTCCACCTGCGGGTACGTCCGCGTCTTGAGGCCGCAGTCCGGGTTGACCCAGACCCGCTCCACGGGCACCACCTTGAGCACCGCGTCGAGCAGGTCGCCGACCTCCTCGGCGCCGGGCACGCGGGGCGAGTGGATGTCGTACACGCCCGGGCCGAGCCCGCGCCCGAAGCCGTCCAGCTCGCCGAGGATGCGCCCGCCGGACCGGGCCGACTCGATGGTGGTGACGTCGGCGTCCAGCCCGTCGATCGCGGCGACGACCTCGTTCGCGTTCGAGTAGCACAGGTGGGTGTGTATCTGGGTGTGGTCGCCGGCGCTGGAGGTGGCGTGCCGGTACGCCGCGACCGCCCACCCCAGGTACTCGTCCTGGCGCTCGGCGCGCAGCGGGAGCAGTTCGCGCAGCGCCGGCTCGTCCACCTGGATGATCGACGTACCGGCGGCGGCGAGGTCGCGCACCTCCTCGCGTACCGCCTCGGCGACCTGGGTGACCACCTCGCGCAGCGGGATGTCCCGCCGCACGAAGGACCAGGCCACGATCGTCACAGGGCCGGTGAGCATGCCCTTGACCGGCCGGTCGGTGAGCGACTGGGCGAACCGGGTCCAGCGCACGGTGATCGGCGCGGCCCGGCGCACGTCGCCGTGGATGATCGGCGGGCGGGTGCAGCGGGAGCCGTACGACTGCACCCAGCCGAAGCGCGTCGTGGCGAAGCCTTCGAGGTGTTCGGCGAAGTACTGCACCATGTCGTTGCGTTCCGGCTCGCCGTGCACGAGCACGTCGATGCCGAGCCGCTCCTGCAGCCGGATCACCCGCTCGATCTCCGCCTCGATCAGCCGCTCGTACCCCGGCTTGTCGAGCGTCCCGGCGGCCAGCGCGGCCCGGGCGGCGCGCAGCTCGTCGGTCTGCGGAAACGAACCGATGGTCGTCACCGGCAGCTCCGGCAGTCCAAGGTGGACGGCCTGCGATGCGGCCCGCTCCGGGTACGGCGCCCGGCTGTCCATGGTGGACGCGGGCGTCGGCGGGGACGGGGTGGCCACCGGCGCCACGCCCGCGCCGCCCCGCGCCAGGCGGTCGGCGAGCGCCACGACCTCGGCGACCTTCTGGTCGGCGAACGCCAGCCGCTCGCGCAGGGCCGGGTCGAGGTCGGTCTCGGCCGCCAGGTCGTACGGCACGTGCAGCAGCGAGCAGGAGGTGCTCACCACGACGTCCGGGTAGCGGGACAGCTCGTACAGCGCGGCGTCGAGGTCTGTGCGCCACACGTCCCGGCCGGAGACCACGCCGGCCACCAGCGTCTTGCCGCCCAGCGCGGCCGGGTCGACCGGGCCGCCGCGGACGAGGTCGAGGCCGATCGCCTCGACGCCGGTGGCGGCGAGCGCGGGCAGCGCCTCGCCCAGCTCGCCGAAGTACGACGCGACGAGCAGCTTCGGCCGGTCGGTGAGCGCGCCGAGCCGGTCGTACGCCCGACGCGCCTCGGCCACGCCAACGCCGGTGACCAGCGCGGGCTCGTCGAGCTGCACCCACTGCACGCCCTCGGCGGCGATCGCGGCGAGCAGGTCGGCGTACGCGTCGACGGCGTCGTCCAGGCGTGAAAGCGGGGACGGGCTGCCGGGAGCGGGCTCGGACAGCAGCAGGAACGTCACCGGACCCACCAGCACCGGCCTGGTCTCGTAGCCGAGAGCACGCGCCTCGCGTACCTCCCGGATGGGCTTGTCGCCGGCCAGCCGCAGCGGCGTATCGGCGCCGATCTCCGGCACCAGATAGTGGTAGTTGGTGTCGAACCACTTGGTCATCCGCAGCGGCGGGAGGCCGTCGGCGCCCCGCGCCATCGCCACGTACGAGTCGGCGGCCGCCCGGTAGCGTTCCGGCACGGCGTCGAGCAGGACCGCGGTGTCCAGCACGTGGTCGTACTCGGAGAAGGTGTTGGAGGGCAGCGAGCCGAGCCCGAGCGCGGCGAGCCGGCGCCAGGTGTCGGCGCGCAGGTCGGCGCCCACCCGGTCGAGGTCCGCGCGGCCGAGCCGCCCGTCCCAGTACGCCTCCAGCGCCCGCTTCAGCTCGCGGCGCGGTCCGATCCGTGGGTACCCGAGGATTGTCGAATGCGTCAGCACGCGAGCGATCCTGCCCATGGCGCGGGCCTTCTGGGCCGTCTATAGCCGCTGCTTATAGCCCGGCGCCCAGCGAGCGGAGCGAGCGCAACCAGCACAGCGGATGGCCATACTGGGGTGTGGACCCGGGACCGCCGCCGCGCGAGATCGCCTGCTTCGTGCGGGTGGCCGAGCACCTGAGCTTCTCCCGGGCCGCGGCCGCGCTCGGCATGACCCAGCCGGCGGTCAGCCAGGCCGTCGCCCGCCTCGAGCGCACGCTGGGCATCCGCCTCTTCGAGCGGACAAGCCGCGAGGTCGCGCTCTCCGACGAGGGCAAGGTGCTCCTGCCGTACGCGGAGGCCATGCTGGAGCACGCCGCCGCGTTCGCGACCGAGGCGGCCCGCCTCGCCGAGCCGGCCGGGCAGCCCATCAGGCTGGCTTATTGCCCGCTCGTCGGCGCGCTCGCCGCCCGCGTGGTGCGGCGGCTGGCGGACCGTTCGCCGGCGATCGACGTCGAGCTGCGCCGTGCCGGCTGGAATGCGGCGACCGCCGAGCTGGCGCGGGGCGGTGCCGCGGCCGCGTTCATGAGCACGCCCTTTCCGGGCGGGGTGGCGATGACCGCGCGGTTCCACGTACCCGTGACGCACGTGGCCGTGCCGGCGCGGAGCCGGCTGGCGACCGCGACCCGCCTCGGCCTCGACCAGCTGCCCTCGGTCCTCCTGCCGCGCCTGCGCCCGCCGGGCAGCGTGTGGCACGCCCTCGCCGCCCGCCTGCGGTCGCCGGCCGTGGTGGGCGACCTCGACGACCTTCCGGCGGCCCTCGACCTTGTCGCCGCCGGACGCGGTCTGCTGGCCGCGCCGCACCTGCTTGTCGAGACGGTACGCCGCCCGGATGTGCATTTTGTCCCGATCGACGCCGGCGACCTGCGGATGACGTACGGCCTCGTGTGGTCGCCGGAGCAGGCGTCGGCCGAGGTGATGGCGCTGGTGCAGGCGGCCCGCCAGATCCTGCGGGTGCCGTAGCACTTTTGGTATTTGCCGGACTTTTCTTGGGACACTGACGCCCATGGATCTGCAGCAGCTGCAAGGGGTGCGGGAGTTCGTGGTCCGGCAGAGCGTGCGCATGTCGGAAAACCGGTACGAGGTGCACGCCGTCGGAGCGGACGGCGCCGAGGGTGGCGTCGTCGCGGTGACCGAGCAGAAGCGCGCGGACTACAAGCGCGGCGCGATGCTCTACGCCGACGACAGCCGGCGGCAGCCGGTGCTGAGCTTCCAGGCGGCCGGCGCGGCGTACACGGTGACCGACGGGGGTGGCGTGCCGCTGGGCGAATTCCGCAAGGCGTCCGGTAAGACCGTGTGGGTCGTGGAGCAGCCCGGACTGCCGCCGGTGAGCGGCAAGGAGAGCAGCTCGACCGTCTCCACGCTGCGCAAGTTCAGCGCCGACCTCTTCTGGCTGCCATACCAGTTCGAGTTCACCCGCGCGGGCGGCGGGGAAGCCTTCACGGTCGCGAAGAGCTGGAGCGTGCGGGACAAGTTCACGATCACCGTGCCCGACCCGAACCTGGACCGCCGGGTGGTCATCGCCGTCGCTGTCGCACTGGACGCGATCGCGAACCGCTAAGCGAGTCTTCCTGCGATGCCTTAGTTGGCACGCCAAACTATTGACAGTCATCTGTCGCCTGTGTGAATCTCTGCGGCGGAGCCGGCGGAAGCCTGGGCAGCTTCCTCTTCGACGTCGCACGCCTCCCTTGTGGACACAGCGTGCGGTTTCCGTTTGCCCAGGCAAACGCTTGGTTCCTCAAGGAGCACACACATGCGAAGAAGCATCGCCGGCGCTCTCGCCTCCGTCCTGGCCGCCGGTGCGGTGGCCGTCGTTACCCAGGTGGCCGTGAGCACCTCCACGCCCGCGTCCGCCGCCGCCTCCGACCCGTACAACTGGAAGAACGTGCGGATCGACGGCGGCGGGTACGTGCCGGGCATCGTCTTCAACCCGACCGAGCGAAACCTCATCTACGCCCGCACCGACATCGGCGGTGCTTACCGGTGGGACCAGAGTGGCCAGTCGTGGATCCCGCTGCTGGACAAGTACGGCTGGGACCGGTGGGGGTACAACGGCGTCGTCAGCATGGCGACCGACCCGGTGCAGACCAACCGGGTGTACGTGGCCGCGGGCATGTACACGAACGACTGGGACCCCAACAACGGCGCGATCCTGCGCTCCACCGACAAGGGCAACACCTGGGCCGAGACGGCGCTGCCGTTCAAGCTCGGCGGCAACATGCCCGGCCGCGGCATGGGCGAGCGGCTGGCCGTCGACCCCAACCGCAACAGCACGCTCTACCTCGGCGCGCCCAGCGGAAACGGCCTGTGGCGCAGCACCGACTTCGGCGCGACCTGGGCGAAGGTCACCAACTTCCCGAACGCCGGCAACTACGTCGCCGTGCCCGGTGACGTGTACCAGGGCGACAACCAGGGCGTCGTGTGGGTGACGTTCGACAAGCGGACGGGCACCGCCGGCAACGCGACGCAGACCATCTACGTGGGCGTCGCGGACAAGCAGAACACGGTGTACCGCACCACCAACGGCGGCACGACGTGGGAGCGGGTCGCTGGCCAGCCGACCGGGTACATCGCGCACAAGGGCGTGCTGGACACGACCGGCGGCTTCCTCTACATCGCGACGAGTGACACCGGCGGCCCGTACGACGGT